>NZ_JBHXPF010000052.1:0-9496 GCF_042718715.1 Streptomyces sp. NPDC058576
CCCCCGCGCACCGTGCGCGGGGGCCCTCCTCGTGGAGACGACGAACCACTACAGCCAGCCCGCGAACTCCAGGTTGACCTCGCCCATCTGCCGCCGTCCCTCGGCCAGCGCGCGGGTGCCCGACTCCACCGCCCGGAACAGCGTCCAGCCGTGCAGCCGCGCCTGCTCCACCTCCAGCGACTCCGCCAGCTTCTTGACCCGCCGCCGGGCCGTCACCGGTCCGCCGGGGGAGGCGATCAGATCCTCCACCCGGTCCCGCACCAGCCGCGCCAGGTCATAGGCGCGCTCGCCCACCAGCGGCTCCGGACCCACCGTCAGCCACGGCGCCCGTTCCCCGGACAGCACCTTGCTCTGCCGGAAGTTGCCGTGCAGCAAAAGGAGTTCGGCCGCTCCCTCGACCAGCTCGGCCCGGGCCGCGAGCGCCGCGTCCACCAGCGGCGCCAGCTCCAAATCGGCCTCGGCGGCCGCCCGCATCCCGGCGCTCTGCGCCTCGGTCCGCTCCGCCACGGTCTCGAAGCCGTGCCCGGCGGGCGGTTCCACCCACAGCCGGCGCAGCGTGCCCGCCGCCTCCAGCAGGGCCTTCGCCTCCGGCAGCGAGCGCAGCGACACCTCGTGGTGCAGCCGCTCCAGCAGCAGCGCCCCGGACCCGTCGAGCTCCGGGGCGTCCAGCGGCTTCACCGCGCCCCAGCCCCTCCAGTGCTCCAGCGCCGCCCGCTCCAGCTCCGGCCCGGCGACCGGCGGGGCGATCTTCAGCGCGGCCGGGGTCCCGTCGGCCCGCCGCACCAGGACCACCAGGGCGCTGCGCCCACCGGGGGCGGCCACCCGCTCCGCGGTGAGGCCGTCCCCGGCGGTGAGCGCCCGCTCGGTCAGCGCGGGGAGCCCGGCCAGCCAGTCGGCCGCCGCGGCGTCCCCGTACATCTCGCCGAGCGCGCGCACCAGGCGCTGCGGCGGTTCGAAACCCATACGTCGTGTGTTCCCTTTCCGGATCCTTCGGTCAGCGTGTCCCGTCCGCGCCCGCGGCCTCCACCGGGCCCGTCGCGGCCGGATCCGCACCGGCGGCCCGCTCGGCGAGCCCCGGAAAGGCTACGTTGCCGCCCCGCCACCGGGCCGACCGCACCGCGGCCTCCCGCAGCGCACCCGCGGCGTCCTTGCGGCGCGGACCCTCGGTGGCCCGTACGAGATCGGCGTAGGCGCCCGCGATCCGGTCCTCCAGGACCGCGGCGAGCCGGACCGCCGAAGGGCCGTCCGCCACGGCGAACGGCAAGGCGTACGCGGCGGCCGAGGCCACCGGCCGCCCGCCGAGGTCCCGGGCGGTGCGCGCCAGTGCGTCCCGGCGCGCCCGGTGACCGTCGTGCGCCGCCCGGGCCTCCGCGCCCCGCTTCCCGTCGAGACGGCCGCCCAGCACCCCGTACCCGTACACCGCGGCGTGCTCGGCGGCCAGGGCGGCCTGGACGGCGGTCAGCTCGGGGGAGTCGGCCTCGTCCTCGGCCGGCCGGACGGAACGGGTGCTCATACGGCTGTCTCCTCGGCCAGTTCGGTCAGCAGATACGCGTGCGCCGCGGCGGCCGCCGCCACCGAGGCCAGCAGCCGGGCCAGCTCCGGTCCGGCCGTCAGCAGGGCCTCGGCGTGCGCGTCGGCCCGGCGGCGCTCGGCGACGGCCAGCTCCCGCACCGCGGCCTTCGGGTCGGCCGACACCGGACCGGGCGCCGCGGGCGGGGCGCCCTTCTTCGGCTCGCCCTTCGCGCGCGGCGGTGCCAGCGCCTTCCCGTGCTCCGCGACGGCCGCCCGCAGCGGCACGAGGCCCGCCGCCGTGGCCGGATGCGCCTCGGCCACCAGGTCGTACTGGGCGAGCAGGAGGGCGCCGTCGCGCACCGCCTTCTCGCGCAGGGTCTTCTCGGTCTTCGCGGTGGCCGCCCGCGCGCCGGAGTGCGCGGGCTCTGAGCCCCCGGGCGCCTCGTCGTCGCCCCCGCAGCCGGTCAGCACCGCACCCAGGGCGAGGGCTCCCGTCGCGGTGAGCGCCCCCCTGCGCGTCGTCCCCGTGCGCCGCACGTTTCTCCTTCGGGCCTGGACCGGTCCTGACAGGATCTGTCCTGATGTGATCACCGCAGGCGAGCGTACCCGCGGCCGAGCGGCAGGCGGACGGCAACACCCCTGGCGACCGGATACCCTTTGACCTGACGCACGTCGATCCCCACAACAGCACACGCGGCCGAGGAGTCACCCGGATGAGCACCACCCAGAGCGAGAGGCTGCGCGGGCTGCTGGAACCGCTCGTCAGCGCGCAGCAGCTGGACCTCGAGGAGATCGAGGTGTCCCGGGCCGGCCGCCGAGGAGTGCTGCGGGTCATCGTGGACTCCGAAGAAGGCGTTGAGCTGGACGCCTGTGCGGAGCTGAGCCGCTCGATCTCCGAGAAGCTGGACGAGACCGACGCGATGGGCGAGGGCGAGTACGTCCTCGAAGTCAGCTCCCCCGGCGCGGACCGCCCGCTGACCGAGCACCGCCACTACGTACGCGCCACCGGCCGGCTGGCCAGGTTCCGCCTGACCGGCGACGGCTCCGGTGAGCTGGTCGCCCGCATCCTCGCCGTCGACGAGGACGGGCTCGACCTCGAAGTGCCCGGCGTCAAGGGCCGTAAGCCCACCGCCCGCCGCCTCGCCTTCGACGAGATCGCCAAGGCGCGCGTGGAGATCGAATTCAACCGCAAGGACAAGAAGGAAGAGGAGGCGTAGCCGTGGACATCGATGTGAAGCTTCTGAAGGGCTTGGCGCAGGACAAGGAGATCCCCTTCGACGTGCTCGTCGGGGCGATCGAGTCGGCCCTCCTCATCGCGTACCACCGCACCGACGGCAGCCACCGCCGGGCGCGCGTGAAGCTCGACGAGAACGGCCACGTCACCGTGTGGGCCAAGGAGGACCCGGCCGACCTCGAAGAGGGCCAGGAGCCCAAGGAGTTCGACGACACCCCGTCCGGGTTCGGCCGGATCGCCGCGACCACCGCCAAGCAGGTCATCCTGCAGCGGCTGCGCGACGCCGAGGACGACCGCACCTTCGGGGAGTACGCGGGCCACGAGGGCGATGTCGTCACGGGCGTCGTCCAGCAGGGCAAGGACCCCAAGAACGTCCTGGTCGACATCGGCAAGATGGAAGCCATGCTGCCGGTCCAGGAGCAGGTCCCGGGCGAGGAGTACACCCACGGCCTGCGCCTTCGTACGTATGTCGTACGGGTCGCCAAGGGCGTCCGCGGCCCGTCGGTGACGCTCTCGCGCACCCACCCCAACCTGGTGAAGAAGCTCTTCGCGCTGGAGGTCCCGGAGATCGCGGACGGCTCGGTGGTCATCGAGGCCATCGCCCGCGAGGCCGGCCACCGCACCAAGATCGCCGTGCGCTCCACCCGCGCCGGCCTGAACCCCAAGGGCGCCTGCATCGGCCCGATGGGCAGCCGTGTGCGCAATGTCATGGCCGAACTGCACGGCGAGAAGATCGACATCGTGGACTGGTCCGACGACCCGGCCGAGATGGTCGCCAACGCGCTCTCGCCCGCCCGGGTGAGCAAGGTCGAGGTCGTCGACCTCGGCGCCCGCTCCGCCCGCGTCACCGTGCCGGACTACCAGCTGTCGCTGGCGATCGGCAAGGAGGGCCAGAACGCCCGCCTCGCCGCCCGCCTCACCGGCTGGCGCATCGACATCCGTCCGGACACCGAGACGGACGAGGAGCGGGAGAACGCCGACCGCGAGCGGGCCGAGCGGGCCCGGGAGCGCTCGGAAAGGCGTTGACCCGGAGCCGCTCCAGGGAATAGATCTTGGCCGAACGCCGCTGAGATCACGACAACATCCGTTCGATTTTTGCCCCAAAGGGGTGAGGTCGGTACGGGGAGGTAGACTTAAACGTGTCTGGCCGGACGCAAGCCCGCGCTTGCCCCGAGCGAACCTGTGTGGGATGCCGGGAGCGAGTGGCCAAGAGCGAGCTGCTGCGCATCGTGGTGGACGAGGGCGCCTGCGCCCCTGATCCACGCGGTACGCTGCCCGGCCGGGGTGCTTATGTGCACCCCACCTCTGTCTGTCTCGACCTGGCGGTTCGCCGCCGGGCGTTCCCCCGGGCCTTCAAGGCCAAGGGGCCGTTCGACACCGCGGCACTCACGCGGTTCGTCGAGCGGGTGACACCGTAAGAAAGTGAACGGCACGGGACCCCGTGCGGTCAGGTACCTCGCGAGTTGGAAGTAGGTCGAGATTGCGATGAGCACTCGATGAGTACGCGATGAGTACGCCCATGAAGTAGCGACGGTCCGGCGGTAACCCGGACCTAAAAGGAGCGAAGTGGCTAAGGTCCGGGTATACGAACTCGCCAAGGAGTTCGGCGTCGAGAGCAAGGTCGTCATGGCCAAGCTCCAAGAACTCGGTGAATTCGTCCGTTCGGCGTCCTCGACGATCGAGGCGCCGGTTGTACGTAAGTTGACCGACGCACTGCAGGGGCCCGGCGGCAACGCCGGCAAGTCCGCTGCCAAGCCTGGCGCGCCCCGCAAGGCGACGCCCGCGAAGCCCGCAGCGCCCTCCCCGGCCGCTGCGGCACGTCCCGCTGCCCCGAAGCCCGGCGCACCGGCCCCCAAGCCGGCCGCTGCCGAGGCCCCGGAGACCAGCACCCCCGCGGCGCCCTCCGCGCCGTCGGCGGGCCCCCGTCCGGGCCCGAAGCCCGCGCCGAAGGCGGCCCCGGTGACCCCGGTCCCGGCCGCCGAGTTCTCGGCTCCGGCGCCGGCCCAGCCGGCTGCCCCGCAGCAGCCCCAAGCCCCGCGTCCCGCGGGCGCCACCCCGGGTCCCCGTCCCGCCCCCGCCCGTCCGGCTCCGGCCGGCGGTCAGCGCGACGGCGGCCGTGACGGTGGCCAGCGCGACGGCGGCCGTGGCGGCGAGCGTGGCGGCGACCGCCCCGCACGTCCCGCGGGCCAGGGCGCCCCGCGCCCCGGCGGCGCCCGTCCGGCCGGTCCCCGTCCGGGCAACAACCCCTTCACCTCCGGCGGTTCCACCGGCATGGCGCGCCCCGGGGCGCCCCGTCCCGGCGGTGCCCCGCGCCCCGGTGGCGGCTCGGAGCGCCCCGGCGCCCCGCGTCCCCAGGGCAGTGGCCCCGGCGGCGCCCCGCGCCCCCAGGGTGGTCAGGGTCAGGGCGGCGCCCGTCCCTCTCCGGGCGGCATGCCGCGCCCGCAGGCTCCGCGTCCCGGCGGCGGTCCCGCCGGTAACCGTCCCAACCCGGGCATGATGCCGCAGCGTCCCGCGGCGGGCCCGCGTCCCGGCGGTGGCCCCGGCGGTGGCCGTGGTCCCGGCGGTGGCGGTCGTCCCGGCGGTGCCGGTGGCGGCGGTCGTCCCGGTGGCGGCGGCTTCGCAGGCCGTCCCGGCGGCGGCGGTGGCGGCGGCTTCGCCGGTCGTCCGGCCGGTCCCGGTGGTGGCGGCGGCGGTGCCGGTCGTCCCGGTGGCGGCGGCGGCTTCGGCGGTCGTCCCGGCTTCGGTGGCCGTCCCGGCGGCCCCGGTGGCCGCGGTGGCACACAGGGTGCGTTCGGCCGTCCCGGCGGTCCGGCGCGTCGTGGCCGCAAGTCGAAGCGGCAGAGGCGCCAGGAGTACGAGGCCATGCAGGCCCCGTCGGTCGGCGGCGTCATGCTGCCCCGCGGCAACGGACAGGCCGTCCGGCTGTCGCGCGGCGCCTCGCTCACCGACTTCGCGGAGAAGATCAACGCCAACCCGGCGTCGCTCGTCGCCGTGATGATGAACCTCGGCGAGATGGTCACCGCCACGCAGTCCGTTTCCGACGAGACGCTCCGGCTTCTCGCCGAGGAGATGAACTACGTCCTGGAGATCGTCAGCCCCGAGGAGGAGGACCGCGAGCTGCTCGAGTCCTTCGACATCGAGTTCGGCGAGGACGAGGGCGGCGAAGAGGCTCTGGTCTCGCGTCCGCCGGTCGTGACCGTCATGGGTCACGTCGACCACGGTAAGACCCGACTGCTGGACGCGATCCGCAAGACGAACGTCGTCGCGGGCGAGGCCGGCGGCATCACGCAGCACATCGGTGCGTACCAGGTCTCCTCCGAGGTCAACGGCGAGGACCGCAAGATCACCTTCATCGACACCCCGGGTCACGAGGCGTTCACCGCCATGCGTGCCCGTGGTGCGAAGTCGACCGACATCGCGATCCTCGTGGTGGCGGCCAACGACGGTGTGATGCCCCAGACGATCGAGGCGCTGAACCACGCCAAGGCGGCCGAGGTGCCGATCGTGGTCGCGGTCAACAAGATCGACGTCGAGGGCGCCGACCCGACCAAGGTGCGCGGTCAGCTCACCGAGTTCGGTCTGGTGGCCGAGGAGTACGGCGGCGACACCATGTTCGTCGACATCTCCGCCAAGCAGGGCCTCAACATCGAGGCGCTCCTGGAGGCCGTCGTCCTCACCGCCGACGCCTCGCTCGACCTGCGGGCCAACCCGGAGCAGGACGCGCAGGGTATTGCGATCGAGTCCCACCTCGACCGCGGTCGCGGTGCCGTCTCGACCGTCCTGGTCCAGCGCGGAACGCTGCGCATCGGTGACACGGTGGTCGTGGGCGACGCCTACGGCCGAGTCCGCGCCATGCTCGACGACAACGGTCAGAACGTCCAGGAAGCGGGTCCCTCGACCCCCGTCCTGGTGCTCGGTCTCACCAACGTCCCGGGCGCCGGCGACAACCTCCTGGTGGTCGACGAGGACCGTACGGCCCGTCAGATCGCCGAGAAGCGTGCCGCCCGTGAGCGCAACGCCAACTTCGCCCGCAAGGGCGTCCGGTTCTCCCTGGAGAACCTGGACGAGGCGCTCAAGGCCGGTCTGGTCCAGGAGCTCAACCTCATCATCAAGGGCGACGCGTCCGGTTCGGTGGAGGCTCTCGAGTCCTCGCTGCTCCAGCTCGACGTCGGCGAAGAGGTCGACATCCGGATCCTGCACCGCGGTGTGGGTGCGGTCACCGAGTCGGACATCAACCTGGCGACGGGTTCCGACGCCATCGTGATCGGCTTCAACGTGCGCGCCGCAGGGCGTGCCGAGCAGATGGCCGAGCGCGAAGGCGTGGACGTCCGGTACTACTCGGTCATCTACCAGGCGATCGAGGAGATCGAAGCGGCCCTCAAGGGTCTGCTCAAGCCGGAGTACGAAGAGGTCGAGCTCGGCACGGCGGAGATCCGCGAGATCTTCCGCTCGTCCAAGCTGGGCAACATCGCCGGTGTGCTGGTCCGCTCCGGCGAGGTCAAGCGCAACACCAAGGCGCGCCTGCTGCGCGATGGCAAGGTCATCGCGGAGAGCCTCAACATCTCCGGTCTGCGCCGCTTCAAGGACGACGTCACCGAGATCCGCGAAGGCTTCGAGGGCGGTATCAACCTCGGAAACTTCAACGACATCAAGATCGACGACGTCATCGCGACGTACGAGATGCGCGAGAAGCCGCGAGGCTGATCCACCTCGGGTCCGCAAGGACCCGCAGGGAATTCGGAAGGGTTGGGGGAGTCCGCTCCCCCAACCCCTCCACCACGGTCGGGGCCGGTCGACGGGTCGTATTTCCGTCGATCGGCTCCGGCCGTTCCGGTACGGTTCTGATGTCCCCGGCAAGCTCTGGCGGGGCACGAACCCGAACCGGCGGGACATCCGGACACACATGTATGTGGGGACCCTGTCCTTCGATCTGCTCCTCGGCGACGTACGGTCGTTGAAGGAGAAGCGTTCCGTCGTCCGCCCGATCGTCGCCGAGCTCCAGCGCAAGTACGCGGTGAGCGTGGCCGAGACCGGCGGACAGAATCTCCACCGCAGGGCCGAGATCGGCCTTGCCGTGGTCTCCGGTGACACCGGACACCTCACGGACGTGCTGGACCGCTGCGAACGGCTGGTCGCGGGACGCCCCGAGGTGGAGCTGCTGTCGGTGAGACGGCGGCTGCACAGTGACGAAGACTGACAGTCGAGCGAAATCAGAAGGAAGAGTGACGGACCGGTGACCGACAACGCGCGGGCCCGCAAGCTGGCCGATCGCATCCAGGTCGTGGTCGCGGAGACCCTGGACCGGCGAATCAAGGATCCGCGGCTGGGATTCGTGACGATCACGGACGCCCGGGTCACGGGCGACCTGCGGGAGGCCACGGTCTTCTACACGGTCTACGGCGACGACGAGGAGCGCGCGGCCTCCGCCGCGGCGCTGGAGAGCGCCAAGGGCGTCCTGCGCTCCGAGGTCGGCCGGCAGACCGGGGTCCGGTTCACGCCGACCCTGGCCTTCGTGCCGGACGCCCTCCCGGACAACGCCCGCACCATCGAGGACCTCCTCGACAAGGCGCGGGCCAAGGACGCGGAGGTGCGCCAGGTCTCCACCGGAGCGACGTACGCCGGTGAGGCCGACCCGTACCGCAAGCCCGAGGACGAGGACGACGAGGCGGACACCCCCGGCTCGACCGACAAGAACGAGGGCCCCGCCTCCGCATGACCGAGCAGACCACCACGCCGGACGGCCTTGTCATCGTCGACAAGCCGTCCGGCTTCACTTCGCACGACGTCGTCGCCAAGATGCGCGGCATCGCCCGTACGCGACGCGTCGGCCACGCCGGCACGCTGGACCCCATGGCGACCGGCGTCCTGGTGCTCGGCGTTCAGCGGGCCACCAAGCTGCTGGGCCACCTCGCCCTGACCGAGAAGGAGTATCTCGGCACGATCCGGCTGGGCCAGGACACCGTCACCGACGACGCCGAGGGCGAGATCACCTCGTCCACCGACGCCTCCGGTGTGACGCGTGAGGGCATCGACGCGGGCGTGGCGGCCCTGACCGGCGCGATCATGCAGGTGCCGTCCAAGGTCAGCGCCATCAAGATCGACGGCAAGCGGTCCTACGCGCGGGTGCGCGGCGGCGAGGAGTTCGAGATCCCGGCCCGCCCGGTGACCGTCTCCTCCTTCCGCGTCTACGACGTCCGCGAGGCCGTCGCCGAGGACGGCACCCCCGTCCTCGACCTGGTCGTGTCCGTCGTCTGCTCCTCGGGGACGTACATCCGGGCCATCGCCCGCGACCTCGGCGCCGGACTCGGCGTCGGCGGGCACCTCACGGCGCTGCGCCGCACCCGGGTCGGCCCGTACGGACTGGACGCGGCCCGCACGCTCGACCAGCATCAGGAGGAACTGACCGTGATGCCGGTCGCCGAGGCGGCCGCCTCCGCGTTCCCCCGCTGGGACGTGGACGAGAAGCGCGCCAAGCTGCTCCTCAACGGCGTACGGCTGGACATGCCGGCCCACCCGCCGGGGCCGGTCGCGGTCTTCGGGCCCGACGGCGCGTTCCTCGTGCTCGTCGAGGAGGAGAAGGGCAAGGCCAAGAGCCTCGCCGTCTTCGCCTGATCCTCGGCCGACGCGCCACCCTCCTTGTCGTGGGGGGGGGGGGGGGCCCCCCCCCCCCCCCCCCCCCCCCCCGCCCCCCCCCCCCCCCCCCCCCCCCCCCCCGGCCCCCCGGGGGGGACCCAAGGGAGGACCGCGCGG
>NZ_JBHXPF010000052.1:9506-51996 GCF_042718715.1 Streptomyces sp. NPDC058576
TTTGTTTATACGACACCGGGCCACGCGCCTCGCCTTCTTCGCCTGACCCTCGGCCGCCGCCCCACCCTCCTTGTGGTGGCGGGGGCACCCCCCCCCACCCGGTGCCCGCTCCACGTTCCCCTCCCCGGCACCATCCCTGCTCCGCCGGGGACACGGGTATTCACCCCATTGGACGGGCGCTCGGAGTGAATACCGGGGGCGCGGGGGGCGCTTTCCCCGTCCTCGCGCTCTCGGAGATCACCGGCGGCCTACCGTCGGACCATGGGCAGTGGGGACCGGTCGAAGCTGGTAAGAATCTGCGATCAGGCCGGCCGGCCGCGAGGGACGGGATTCGTCGCGGACGAGCGCGGCACGGTCGTCACCGCCCATCAGGCCGTCGTCTCCCCGGGCCCGCTCCTCCTCCACGGCACCGACGGCCGCACCTGCACCGTCGCCCCCGACGACATCACCGCGCTGCCCGCCCTAGGCCTCGCCCTGCTGCGCACCGGCGGCCCGGACGCCCTCGACGCCGAGCCGCTGCCCATCGCCGGACGCGACCGCGCCGAGCCCGGCGGTTACGTGGACCTCGCCGCCCACGGACGGCGCGAGGCCCGCGTGCTGGGCACCACCCCCGCCACCTACACCGCACCGGACGGCGTCGGCCACCCCATCCCCGCCGCCCTGGAGCTGGCCCTCGGCACCGACGGGCGCGACGCCCTGCGCTCCGGCGGCGCGGCCGTCGGCGGACCGGTCACCGACCCGGCCACCGGCACGGTCCTCGGCATCCTCAGCACCACGCTCACGGCCCCGCACGAAGCGGCCGGCCTCGCGCTCCCGATCCCCCGGGGCGCGGACGACACGCTGGACGCCCTGCTCCGCCGCAACGCCGCCGTCGCCCCCGCCTACGGCCCCCACCTCAACCTCGCCGGGGCTCTCCAGCTCACCGCCACATCCGTCGGCTCGGCCGACGGTCCGAAGGCCCGCACCGCCCCGGTGGAGCGCGAGGACGTCCACGCCGAGCTGGCCGCCTTCGCCGCCGGTACGGGCCTGGTCCTCGGTCTCGTCGGCGCCCCCGGCACCGGCCGCACCACCGAGCTGGCCGCCCTCGCCGCCCGCCGCGCCGACGGCGGCGCGCCCGCCCCCACCCTCTGGCTGCGCGGCGCGGACCTGCTGGCCGAGGACACCTCGATCGCGGACGCCGCGAGCCGTACGCTCATCCGCTCCGCCCGGATCGTCACCGCGGCGGGCGCCCACGGCGACATGAGCACGGCCACCCCGGAGCGGGTCGCCCGGCTCGCCGCCGACGCCGGGCACCCGCTCCTCGTGGTCCTCGACGGCCCCGAGGAGATGCCGCCGCTGCTGGCCCACCGGCTGGCCGACTGGACGTGCGGCACCCTCGCCTGGCTGCGCGCGAACGCCGTCCGGCTCGTGGTCGCCTGCCGCCCCGAGCACTGGGAGACCGCGGGGACTCTCTACCCGCCGGGCTCACTGCACCGCCCGCACCGCCCCGCCCGCCGGCTGCCGCCCGCCCTGCGCCTGGGCGACCTCACCCCGGAGCAGGCCGAGCGGGCCAAGGAGGCGTACGGCATCCCGCCCGCCGCCCTCGCCCCCGGCCACGACCGGCACCCGCTGACCCTGCGGCTGCTCGCCGAGGTCCGCGCCGCCCTGCCGCCGGGTGTGCCGGGCCGCCCCGACACCGAGGACGTCTTCGGCGCCCACCTCGACCTGCTGTGCGTGCGCGCCGCCGTCCGGATCGCGGCCGCCGCCGACGAACAGCCACGCGGCGCGGCCGTGCGCCGGCTGGCCGCCCGGGTGGCGGGCCAGGTCCACGAGGCTGCCCGCCGCTGTCTGGGCCCGGGCCAGGGCGAGCTGGCCCGGGTGGCGTTCGAGGAGATCTTCCCCTGGCGCACCGGCTGGGCCTCCGCCGTGCTCACCGAGGGCCTCCTCGTCCCCGCAGGAGCGGGCTACCGCTTCGCCCACGAGGAGCTCGGCGACTGGGTGCAGGGCGCCCACCTCGACCTCGACGCGGCCCTGCGCTCCCTCGTGCACCGCTGGCACCGGGGGAGCGGCACCCCGGACCGGACCCCGCACCCCGACGGCTCCGGCGAACCCCGCAGCCTGCCCGTGCCCCGGCACCGCATCGGGCCGGTGATCCAGGCGATGGTGCTGCTCGGCCGCCGCCAGGGCACCGCGGCCCTCGCGCACCGGATGGCCGACCTGATCGAGGCGCTGGACCGGCTCTGGACCGACGAAGGACCGCGCGACGAGGACGCCGCCTGGTGGGCCGCCCACCTGCTGAACGGCAGCCTCCTGCGGGTGACCGACGCCCGCCCCTACCTCGGTGTCCTGCGGGTCCTGGCCGGGCGCATCACCCGCCGCTCCGCCGCCCCCGAAGGACCCGGGGACCTCGGGGCGTACGGGGAGTTCGGGCCCTGGTTCTGGCGGCGGCTCCGGCTGCCCGAGGAGGACCGGATCGACCTGCTCCGCCGCCTCGTGCCCGCCGACGGGCTGCCCCGCACCGACGGCGACGAGCGGTATCTGGACGCGGTCGCCCGCCGCCTCGCCCTCGACGCCCCGGCCGTGCAGCCCCTGCTGTGCCGCTGGTTCACCGACGAACGCCCGCTGCTCGTGGGCCCCGACGCCCCGGACGTGCCCCTGCGCCCCACCGTCGCCGCCACCGCGCAGGCGCTGCTGTACGCCCGCCGCGATCTCGCCCTCGACGATCTGGCCGACGCGCTCATCGCGACCCCGCACCAGCGCGCCGGGGAACTGCTCGCGGCCCTCGCTGAGGGCGAACCGACCGCGCTCTGCCGGGCCGTCGAGCGCTGGGCCCGCGACGAGGACCGCCCCGCCCGCCGCTCCGCCGCCGCCCGCTACGCCGGACTCCTCCAGCAGCGGGTCACCGCCGAGGGCGACCGGGCCCTGCTGCGCTCCGCCGCCGAGATCCTGCTGGAGCGGCCCGAGGACGCCGAACTGCACTCCGCCGCCCACACCCTTCTCGTCCGCGATCCGAAGGGCAGAACCCGCCACCTCCCGGCAGCCCTGCGCGCGTTCGCCGCCGGCGACCCCCGGCTGCCCGTCGAACTGCTCGCCGAGGTCTTCCCGGCCCACCAGGAGCCCGTCCTCGCCGCCCTCCGCGTGCGTCTGGCCCGCCCCGGGGACGGCGGGGGAGCGGTGCTGCGGGCCCTGGCCGGACTCGACACGCCCGCGCTCGCGCTGCACGTCGCCGGGCTCGTACGGGAGTACATCGACGCCCACCCCGAGGACGGCACGCACGCCGCCGAGTACGTCGACCTCCGCCTGGAGCACGGCCCGGCCGCCCGCGCCCTGCTGCTGCCCCTGGTCACCGGGCTGCTGCGGGACCGCCCCGCTCCGCCGCCGGTGCGCGCCGCGCTCGCCGGGGTCCTCGCCGGTCCCGGGAGCGCGGACTCCCGGCCGCTGCGGGCCGAGCTGCTGGAGGTCCTGCTGGAGTTCGAGCAGGTCACCGGCCGGAACCCGGACGTGCTGGAGGCCCTGCTGCGGGCCGCCGCCGAGGGCTCGGAGCGCCGCCCGGAGATCCGTACCCGCGCGCTCGTCCACCGCACCGGGATGCTGCTGGTCCGCACCCCCGAGGGAGCCGCCCGCTTCGACCGCGGCCTGGTCGAGCTCGCCCGCGCCGTTCCCGGCTTCGCCGCTCTCGTCACCCGCTGGCTGGCCGACGCCCCCGAGGAGTGGGCGGCGGTCGTGGGCCCGAGCGCCCGGCGCACGGTCGAGGCGTTGGAGACATCACGTCCGCCGATGCCGATGCCGATGCAGGCGGCGGGACGTGAGCATGGCAGTCTTAGACCTGCGTAATCGACATACACACGTACACAGGTTCGGGCGAGGAGCGGTCACAGTGCAGCGCTGGCGTGGCTTGGAGGACATCCCCCAGGACTGGGGACGCAGCGTCGTCACCATCGGCTCCTACGACGGCGTGCACCGCGGACACCAGCTGATCATCGGCCGGGCCGTCGAGCGCGCCCGTGAGCTGGGCATCCCCTCGGTCGTCGTCACCTTCGACCCGCACCCCAGCGAGGTCGTCCGCCCCGGCAGCCACCCGCCGCTGCTCGCCCCGCACCACCGCCGCGCCGAGCTGATGGCGGAGCTGGGCGTGGACGCCCTGCTGATCCTGCCGTTCACCGCGGAGTTCTCCAAGCTGTCGCCCGCCGACTTCATCGCGAAGGTCCTCGTCGACCGCCTCCACGCGAAGGCCGTCATCGAGGGCCCCAACTTCCGCTTCGGCCACCGGGCCGCGGGGAACGTCGCGCTCCTGACCGAGCTGGGCGCCACCTACGACTACACCGTCGAGGTCATCGACCTGTACGTCACCGGGGAGGCCGGCGGCGGACAGCCGTTCTCCTCCACGCTCACCCGCCGGCTGATCGCCGAGGGCGACGTCGCCGGGGCCGCCGAGATCCTCGGCCGCCCGCACCGGGTCGAGGGCATCGTGGTGCGCGGCGCGCAGCGCGGCCGTGAGCTGGGCTTCCCGACGGCCAACGTCGAGACCCTGCCGCACACGGCGATCCCCGCCGACGGCGTCTACGCCGGCTGGCTGGAGGTGAACGGCGAGTCGATGCCCGCCGCGATCTCGGTCGGCACGAACCCGCAGTTCGGCGGCACCGAGCGCACGGTCGAGGCGTACGCCATCGACCGGGTCGACCTGGACCTGTACGGGCTGCACGTGGCCGTCGACTTCCTGGCGTACGTACGCGGCATGCTGAAGTTCGACTCGATCGACGAGCTGCTGGTGGCGATGGCCGCGGACGTCAAACGCTCCAGCGAGCTGACCGCCGCCTACGCCCGCACGCGCTGACACCGCCTCTCCTCGTGCGGTCCGCCCGGGGACGGCGGATGCTGACAGGGTGCGCGACATCCTGCCCGACCTCCGCTCCCGGTGCGCCGACGGCGTTCCCTTCGCCCTGGCGACCGTCGTCGCCGTGCACGGCAGCGCGCCCCGCGACCCGGGCGCGGTCCTGGCCGTCGACGAAGCGGGCACAGTCGTCGGCAGCGTCTCCGGAGGCTGCGTGGAGGGCGATCTGTACGAGGTCGCCCGCGAGGTGCTGGCCGGGGCGGGGCCGCGCGTGGTGTCGTACGGGATCAGCGACGACGAGGCGTTCGGCGTCGGGCTGACGTGCGGCGGCACGATCGAGGTGCTCGTGCGCGCGTACGCGACCGGTGCCGAGCGTTCCGAACTCGCCGCTGTCCTGGACCTGATCGCCGCGGACCGGCCGGTGGCCGAGGCCACGGTCCTGTCCGGCGCGGGGGAGACCGGGGCCAGCCTGGTGATCCGCCCCTCCGACGCCGGGCCCACCACCGGCACGCTCGGCGACGAGGGGCTCGACGCGGCCGTCACCGACGACGCCCGCGGTCTGCTGGCCCAGGGGCACACCGCGATCCAGTGGTACGGGGCGCAGGGCCAGCGCCGGATGCAGGAGGTGGCCGTCTTCGTCCGGACGTACGCCCCACCGCCCCGCATGCTCGTCTTCGGCGCGATCGACCACGCGGCGGCCACCGCCCGCATCGGCTCGTTCCTCGGCTACCGGGTCACCGTCTGCGACGCCCGCCCCGCCTTCGCCACCCGCGAGCGCTTCCCCACGGCGGACGCGGTGGTGTGCGCCTGGCCGCACGACTACCTGGAGTCCACCAAGGCCGACGCCCGCACGGTGATCTGCGTGCTCACCCACGACCCCAAGTTCGACGTCCCCCTGCTCCTCGCGGCCCTGCGCACGCCCGCCGCGTACATCGGGGTGATGGGCAGCCGCCGCACCCACGACGACCGACTGGCCCGACTGCGCAGGGCCGGGGCGGACGAGGCGGCACTCGCCCGCCTCGCCTCACCCGTGGGCCTCGACCTCGGAGCCCGTACGCCGGAGGAGACGGCGGTGTCCATCGCGGCCGAGATCATCCAGCACCGCTGGGGCGGGACGGGACGGCCGCTCGGCGAGCTGACGGGAGCGATCCACCACCACGGCGGGCCGGCCGCGGCGCGGTGATCAGGGCACCGTCCTCGTACCGTCCCGATGCGCACGGTCCTCAGTCGCCTCCCGCGGTACGACGTCCCCGCGGGGCCTGTCCATGGCCCGCCACTCCGGCCGCAGTCCGGCCAGGGTGGTGGTGAGGAAGTACGCGGCCCCGCAGACGAGCAGGACCGGCGTCAGACCGGCGGCCGTCACCGCCGCCCCGGCGAGCAGCCCGCCGAGTGGGATGCCGGACCAGGCCAGCGAGTCGCCGAGGGCGTTGACCCGGCCCAGCATCCGGCGCGGCACCCGTTCGATGAAGACGGCGCCCAGCACGGGGTTGATGAACCCGGCCCCGAAGCCGCTGACGGCGAAGACGGCGAGCACCACGCCCAAGGGGGCGTCGACCGCGAGGACCAGGAACCTCGGGGCCCCGGCCAGCAGGAACCCGACGAGGAACACCGCTCTGCGGGGCAGCCGGTGGGCGGCCATCGCGGCGATGAGGCTCCCGCCGGCCGCGGCGGCCCCCATCACCGTGCCGACCAGGCCGATCGCGGCCGGGCCGTTCCCGGACTCCCCGGCCCAGACGGGGATCATCAGGGTGCTCAGCGCCGCGTCCAGCAGGTTGGTGATCCCGACCACGACGATGACGGCGAGCAGCAACGGATCGCCGCGCAGGAAGGTGAAGCCCTCGCCGAACCGCCGCCAGTAGCCCGCCTCCTTTGCGCCGTCCGCGTCCTTCGTGGCGGACGGGTCGACGGCCGGTCGTCCCGTCCCGCGCGGCAGCGCGACGGCGACGATCACCGAACCGAGGACGAAGCAGCCCGCGTTGACGACCAGACCGGTCATGGGGCCGAGCAGCGCCACCAGGGCGCCGCCCGCCGCCGGGCCGACGGTGGAGGCGAGCCGCTCGATCACGCCGGACAGGCCCATGGCCCGCTCCAGAGGGGTTCCGGCGCGCTCGGCGGCCTCCGGGACCATGACCTCTTTTGCCAGGTCGCCCGGGCCGCGAGCGGCCCCGATCACCGCGACCAGGCCCAGCAGGAGAGGGAAGGAGAGCAGGTCCAGGGTGTGCAGCAGGGGGATCGCCGCGGCGGCGGCCGCGCTCGCCAGGTCCGTGGTCCAGGAGACGGCCCGTGGGCCCGTGCGGTCCACCAGCGGGCCGGACAAGGCCTTGAACAGGACGTACGGTGCCATCTCGCAGAAGGCGACCAGCCCGGTCCGGGTGGCGCTGCCCGTGGTGACGAGGACGAACCAGGGCAGGGCGATCAGGGAGATCCGGGTGCCGGTCACGGACGCGGCGATGGCGGCCAGCACCCCTACCAGCGGCCGTAAGGACCGTTCGGCGGGTAGGACGCCGGTGCCGCCCGGGTCCCCGGCGCTCACGGTGCCTCCGCTTCCGGGGCGGGGGCGTCCAGTTCGGGCAGGAGGTGGGTGATGACGCCGACCCGCTCCGCGCCCGCCGGAGCGGTCGCCGCGTTCTCCGGGGTGTCCCGCCGGTAGCGGCCGATGACGCCCCACAACTCCTGGTAGAGCGCGGTCGTTTCCTCGGGGGTGAGCCGCAGGACCCAGTCGCTCAGGTCGAACCTCTCCCGCCAGACGCGGGGCATCGTCTGCAGGCCGTTCAGCGCCTGCTGGGTGCGCAGGGCGTAGATGGAGGCGACGGACTGCTGGTAGGCGAGGGCGGCCTCGGGCTCCCGCTCGGCCAGTTCCGGGTCGTTGAACCAGGTCGTCCGGTGCACCGAACGCCACCAGCGTTCGCGGGCGTTGCCGCGTTCCGTGTCCTCCTCGACGAAGCCGGCCGCGCCCAGTTGGCGCAGGTGGTAGCTGGCCGTCCCGGAGTTCACCCCCAGCCGCTCCGCGAGACGGGTGGCCGTGGACGGGCCGTACTTCCGCAGCAGTCCGACCAGTTGCACACGGACCGGATGCGCCAGGGCGCGCAGCCCCTTGGCGTCCAGGACGACCGATCCCTCATCCGGTGACGGGTCGTCGGAAGGGGGTGGCGTGTTGTCTGTCATGCGGCAGACCCTAGACCGCAAAGAGTTCTTCGCAAAGGTCTCTTTGCGAAGGACTCTTTGCGGTTTCTCGCGGGGCTCGTACCGACGCACGCCGACCGATGAGTTCCGACGTGCGCGAGGGTCATCATGTGCGGGACCGCCGTAACGCGTGCGTTCGTACCGAAGGGGACGCCATGGCCAGACTCGTCTACTCCATGATCACCTCGCTCGACGGCTACGCCGAGGCGACGGAGGGCGGCCTCGGCACCGGGGCCGGGGACCCGGAGGCGCACACCTTCGTCAACGATCTCTTCCGGCCGGTCGGCACCTACCTCTACGGGCGGCGGATGTACGAGACGATGGTCTACTGGGAGACGGCGCACACCGAGCCCGACCAGCCGCCGCACATCCTGCGGTACGCCCGCGACTGGCAGGCCGCGGAGAAGGTCGTGTACTCGACGACGCTCGACTCGGTGTCCAGCGCGAAGACCCGGATCGAGCGGTCCTTCGACCCGGACGCGGTGCGCCGGCTCAAGGCCGAGGCGGAGGCCGACCTCACCGTCGACGGCCCGAACCTCGCGGCCCAGGCGATCGCGGCCGGGCTGGTGGACGAGTACCACCTCTTCATCACCACGAGCGTGGTCGGCGGCGGCAAGCGGTTCTTTCCCGACGGCGTGCGTCTCGATCTCGAACTGGTCGAGGAGCGTGCTTTCGGCAGTGGGCTGATCTATGCGCGCTACCGCGTCCCCGGCCATGATCAGGAGCAGACGGGCACCCCTTAAGGTGTGCGGCATGACGCTGCAACTCGTTCAGGTGAACCTCAAGGCCCGCGACGACATCGCGCTCGGCGCATTCTGGGCGGAGGCGCTCGGCTGGGGACTGGACAGCGAGGCGCCCGGGGTCACCAACCTGGAACCCGTGGGCTTCGACTGGCCGGATCCGTCCGCCGTCTGCGTCGACCTCGTCCGCGTGCCGGACCCGGAGTCGGTGCGGTACCGCGTGCACATCGAGCTCGCCACCGCATCCGAAGCCCATCGGGCCGAGCTGGTCGCACGGTTGGAGAAGCTCGGGGCGACCATCGTCGGCACGGGCCGGGACGGGGCGCCGTGGACGGTGATGGCCGACCCGGAAGGCAACGTGTTCAGCGTCCTCGAGCCCCGCGAGCTCCACCGGGACACCGGGCCGATCGCCACCGTGGTCGTCGACTGCGCCGACCCGCGGGCCATGGTCCGGTTCTGGGGCGAGGCGATCGGCTGGACCGTCCACGAGCTGACCGACGACCGCGCGCTGCTGCGCACCGCCCAGGGCGTCGGGCCGTACCTGGAGCTCCGCCGTACGCCGGATGACGAGGTCGTGTGGACCCGCCTCCACCTCGATGTGAGGCCCGGCCCGGTCGTGGATCAGGCGAACGAGGTCGCCCGGCTCGAAGGTCTCGGCGCGACCCGGGCCGACGTGGGGCAGGGCGACGCCTCCTGGGTCGTTCTGGCCGACCCGGAGGGCAACGAGTTCTGCGTCCTCGCCCGGCGCTGACGCGGAACTCCGCCCTCCGCGGAGCGGCGGCGACGCGGGACGCTTCTCAGGCCTACCCGCCGCACGCCGCCGCCCAGTGGCAGGCCACCTGGGCGTCCCCGCCGCCCCCGTTCAGCACCGGCAGATCCAACGTGCGGCACGCCTGAGCCACCCCCGCCCGCTCCGCCTCGCCCGAGGCCAGGACCTGGCAGCGGACGTGGAAGCGGCAGCCGGCGGGCACCTTCGAGGGGTCCGGCGGCTCCCCGGCCAGCACCACCGGTTCGCCCTCCGCCTCCGGGAGCACGGACAACAGGGCCCGGGTGTACGGGTGCTGAGGAGCCGTGAGCAGTTGCTCGACCGGGCCCGTCTCGACGATCCGGCCGAGATACATCACCGCCACCCGGTCCGCGATGTTCCACGCGAGCCCCAGGTCATGGGTCACCACCAGCGCCGAGAGCCCCAGCTCGTCCCGCAGGCGCAGCAGGAGCGCCAGGATCTCGCCCCGTACCGACGCGTCCAGCGAGGCCACCGGCTCGTCGGCCACGATCAGCTCGGGCTCCAGCACCAGCGCCCCGGCGATCACGACACGCTGGCGCTGACCGCCCGACAGCTCGTGCGGGAAGCGCAGGAAGAACCGCTCCGGCGGCCGCAGGCCGGCCCGGGAGAGGGCGTCCGAGACGGCCGCCCGCTCGTCGCCCGCGTACCCGTGGATGCGCAGGCCCTCCGCCACCGCGTCGTACACCGTGTGCCGGGGGTTGAGGGAGCCGCTGGGGTCCTGGAGGACCAGCTGCACGCGTTTCCGGTACGCCTTCAGCGCCCGGCCCGAGTAGTCGAGCGGGGCGCCGCCGAAGGTGACCCGGCCCGAGGTGGGCGGGACCAGGCCGAGCAGGGACCGGGCGAGCGTCGTCTTGCCGCAGCCGGACTCGCCGACCAGGGCGACGATCTCGCCCGGCCGGATGTCGAGGTCGACGCCGTCGACGGCGCGGGCGGTGGCGGCCCCGCGCCGGCCCGGGAACGCGACCTTCAGCTCCTCGGCGCTGAGGAGGGGCGCGGTGCTGACGAGGGGCGTGGTGCTCAAGAGGTGCTCCTTGTTTCTCCGGGCCGTGCGCCGTCCGCGTGCGTGCTGTTCGCGTGCGTGCCGTCCGCTTCTGGCCGTGCGCCGTCCGTGGGCGCGCCGTCCGCGTCCACCAGGACGCAGGCCGCCCGGCGTTCGGCCCCGGCGTCCCGCAGCTCCGGGTCCTCGGTGTCGCAGGAGTCGAGCGCCACCGGGCAGCGCGGGTGGAACGTGCAGCCGCCCGGCAGTGCCGCCGGGTCCGGCGGGTCGCCCGGCAGCCCGCGCGGGGCGTGCCGCGAGGACAGGTCCCCGATCCTCGGGAACGCGGCGGAGAGCGCCCGGCCGTACGGGTGGCGGGCGTCCGTGTACACCTGCCGCGCCGGGCCCTCCTCGACGACCCGGCCCGCGTACATCACCGAGAGCCGGTCGCAGGTGTCGGCGAGCACCGCGAGGTCGTGGCTGATCATGATCAGGCCGACGTTCTGGTCGGACACCAGTTGCTCGATCAGGCGCAGGATCTGCGCCTGGATCATCACATCCAGCGCGGTCGTCGGTTCGTCCGCCACGATCAGGCGCGGATCGCAGGCCAGCGCCATCGCGATCATCACGCGCTGGCGCTGCCCGCCGGACAGCTCGTGCGGATACGCCTGCGCGCGGGCGGCGGGCAGGCCCACCTGCTCCAGCAGCTCACCGGCGCGCTTGCGGGCGGCCGCCGGGGTGGCCCTGCTGTGCAGCAGGATCGGCTCGGCGATCTGGTCGCCGACCCGGTGCACCGCGTTCAGCGAGTGCATCGCGCCCTGGAAGACGATCGACGCGCCCGCCCAGCGGACCGCACGCAGACGGCCCCACTTCATGGTCAGGACGTCCTCGCCGTCCAGCAGGATCTCGCCGGTCAGCTTCGCCGTCGCGGGCAGCAGCCGCAGCAGAGCGAGGGCCAGGGTGGACTTGCCGCAGCCGGACTCCCCGGCGATGCCGAGCTTCTGCCCGGCCTCGACCCGCAGGTCGACGCCCCGTACGGCGGGGACGGCGTCGGCCCCGCCGCCGTAGGTGACGGTCAGGTTCCGCACCTCCAGGAGCGGGGGGTCACCGACCGGCTTCGACGGGCCGGGCGCGCCGGACGGGTCCGGGTTCGGCGTGGTGGTCGTGGTCGTGGCGGTCAACGGGACACCCCCAGCTTGGGGTTGAGCACGGACTCGATGGTGCGGCCGCACAGCGTGAAGGCGAGGGCGACCACGGCGATGGCGAGTCCGGGCGGAGCGAGGTACCACCAGTTGCCGGAGGAGACCGCGCCGGCCTCCCGGGCGTCCTGGAGCAGACCGCCCCAGGAGACGATCGTGGGATCGCTGAGCCCGAGGAAGGCGAGGGTCGCCTCGGTGAGGATGGCGGTGGAGATCACGAGCGTGGTCTGGGCGAGCACCAGCGGCATGACGTTGGGCAGGACGTGACGCGACATGATGTGGCCGTGGCCGCCGCCGAGCGCCCGGGACCGTTCGATGTACGGGCGTGACTCGACGGACAGGGTCTGGGCGCGGACCAGCCGGGCGGTCGTCGGCCAGGTCGTCACGCCGATCGCCAGGATCGTCGTCCAGATCGACCGGGACAGCACGGTGGCGAGGGCGATGGCCAGCACCAGGGTCGGCATGACGAGGAACCAGTCCGTCACCCGCATGATGATGGTGGCGTACCAGCCCTTGAAGTGGCCCGCGGTGATCCCGATCAGGGTGCCGATCGCCACGGAGAGGAAGGCGGCGAGCAGCCCGACCGTCAGCGACACGCGCGTGCCCCACAGCATCAGGGCCAGCAGGCTGCGCCCGAACTGGTCGGTTCCGAGCGGGAATTCACCGCTCGGCTCCTCCAGCGGGCCGCCCGGGGCGTTCGTCACGCTCTGCGAGTCGGCCCCGACCAGCAGCGGGGCGGTCAGCGCGAGCAGGGCGATCACCGCGAGCACGGCGAGACCGACGAGGCCGGCCCGGTGCGTGCGGTACTGCCGCCAGAAGCGCGACACCGCCTGCCGCCGCCGGGCCCGGGTGAGGGCACGCGGGCTCAGCGCGGGGGCGCTCTTCTCCGGTCGCCCGGAGAGCTTCCCGGCGTCCGGCTGGCCCGGCTCCCGCGGTTCGGAGGGCTTCTGCATCGACGTCGTCATCGGCCCACCCGGGGATCGAGCAGCGGATAGATCACATCGGCCAGCGTGTTCATCAGGATCACCGCGGCGGCGAACACGAAGAACAGCGCCTGTACCAACGGCAGGTCGGGCACGCTCAGTGCCTGGTAGAAGAGGCCGCCGAGGCCCGGCCAGGAGAACACCGTCTCCACCAGGATCGCCCCCGCCACCGTCGTACCGAGGTTCACGAAGAGCAGCGTCACCGTCGGCAGCATCGCGTTCGGCACGGCGTGCTTCCGGCGTACGAGGTCGTCGCGCAGCCCCTTGGCGCGGGCGGTCGTCAGATAGTCGCTGCCCATCTCGTCCAGCAGCGAGGAGCGCATCACCAGCAGGGTGCGCGCGTACTCCACGGCGACCAGCGTGATGACGGGCAGCACCAGGTGATGGGCGATGTCCAGCACCCGGTCGAAGCCCTCGGTGTTGCCGGACTCCATGCCGCCGGTCGGGAAGAGCCCGGGGATCGGACCGATCCCCACCGACAGGGTGATGATGAGGAGCAGACCGAGCCAGAACGAGGGCACCGAGTACAGCGTCAGCGCGAACGCCGTGTTGGCCCGGTCCCCGGCACTGCCGTTGCGCCAGGCGGACCGGGCGCCCAGCCAGATGCCGAGCAGCGTGTAGATCACGAAAGCGGTGCCGGTCAGAAGCAGGGTGGCGGGCAGCGCCTCGGCGATCTTGTCGACGACCGGGGCGCGGAACTGGTACGACGTACCGAAGTCGCCGGTCAGCGCCTTGCCGCAGTACTGCGTGAACTGCTGCCACAGCGGCAGGTCGAGCCCGAACTCACGGCGCATCGCCGCGATCTGCTCGGTCGACACCTGACGGCCGCCGGTCATCTGTTTGACCGGGTCGCCGGGGATCAGCCGGAAGAGGAAGAAGCTGGTGACGAGGACGGCGAAGAGGGAGACGGCCGCCCCGGCGAGCTTGCCCGCCGCGTAGCGGGCGTAGGCGGCCGTACTGCGGGAGCGTGGGGAGCGGGCCGACGGCCCGGCCGGAGCCGGGCCGCCGGATTCGGTGCTCTCCACGCCCGCCGCGCCCTTCAGCAGGGCGGGAGTGCTTTCTGAGCTCATGGACTATTCACGGTCTTCCGCGGTGGAGCGGCGACGCATGGCGAACAGCAGTCCGCCACCGGCGAGGACGACGACGGCGATCCCGACCCCGATGAGCACCCCGGTGGAGGACCCACCGGAGTCGGAGGAACCGGACGAGGAGGCCCCGGCGGCCGGGGCCGCCGACCACCAGCTCCAGTAGCCGTCCTGGCCGTAGATGTTGCCCGCGGCCGACGGCATGGTGGTGATGGACGCGATGTGGTCGGTGCGGTAGGCCTCGACGGCATTCGGGTACGCCATGACGTTCATGTACCCGGTGTCGTACAGCCGCGACTCCAGTTGCCTGACCAGATCCGCCCGCTTGGCGGGGTCGTACTCCGCCAGTTGCTTCTTGTAGAGCTCGTCGTACTGCTTGTCGCAGATGAAGTTGTCGGTCGCGGCCGTCTCCTTCGCCTTCGTCGGCAGCGCGGCACAGGTGTGGATGGAGAGGACGAAGTCGGGGTCGGGGTTGACGGACCAGCCGTCGAAGGCGAGGTCGTACTCACCGGCGTACCAGGGGTCGGAAACGTTGTCGAGACAGTCGACCTTCAGCCCGATGCCCTGCTCGCCCCACCACTCCTGGAGGTACTTGCCGATCGCCTTGTCGTTGGGGTCGGTGGCGTGGCAGAGGATACGGAAGTCCAGCGGCTTGCCGTCCTTGCCGACGCGCTTGCCCTGGCCGTTCTTCTCGTACCCGGCCTCGTCGAGGAGGGTGGCGGCCTTCTTCGGGTCGTAGGCGAGCTTCTGACCGTCCGCCGGCTTCCAGAAGTAGTCGGCGAAGCGCGGCGGGATGTAGCCCTCGCCCTCGACGGCGTGACCCTGGAAGACCTTGTCGATGATGGTCTTGCGGTCGACCGCCATGAACAGCGCGTGCCGCACCTTCTGGTCCAGCAGCGCCGGGTGCCCGTCGCCGAACTTCTGACCGTCCTTGGTGCGGGCTCCCGGGTTGACGGCGAGCGCGAAGAAGCGGCGGCCCGGCGCGTCGTTCACCTTGATGTCCGGGGCGTTCTCCAGCGAGGCGGACTGGGCGGGGGTCAGGCTGGGGCTGCCCGCGACGAAGGAGACCTCACCCTTGCGCAGGGCGGCCACGGCCGCGTCCTGGTCCTTGTAGTAGCGGAAGACCAGCTCGTCGAACTTGGGCGACCCGCGCCAGAAGTCCTTGTTGGCCTTCAGCTTCACATAGCTGTCGACCTTGTAGTCCGTCAGGATGAACGGACCGTTCCCCACGACGGGGAAGTCCTTGTCGTTGTTGAACTTCGAGAAGTCGCCGACCTTCTCCCAGACGTGCTTCGGGACGATCGGCACGTCGAGTGCGGCCATCGTGGCCTGCGGCTCCTTCAACTTGATGACCAGCTGCTCCTTGCTGGGCGCGGTCACCTCCTCGAAGTTGCCGACGAAGCTGCCGTTGGAGGTCGCGGCGCCCTCGTCGGTCATCATCTTGTTGAACGTCCAGGCGGCGTCCTCGGCGGTGGCCTGCTGCCCGTCGGACCACTTCGAGTCCGGGCGGATCGTGTAGGTCCACGTCAGCTTGTCGGCCGAGGGCTCCCACTTCGTGGCCAGGCCCGGGATCGCCTTGTTGTCCTTGGCGTCGTAGTTGGTGAGGTAGTCGTACATCAGCCGGTGGATGCTCGTGCTGACCAGCCGCTGCGCCAGGAACGGGCTGAGGGAGTCGACGCTCTGCGCGACGGCGACCGTGAGCGTCGTCTTCCCGTCGTCGGCGCGGGCCTCGGAGGGCGCGGGGGCGAGCAGATTGCCGGGCACCACGGAACCGGCGGTGAGCGCCAGGGCGGCCGCGCCGGAAGCCAGCAGGAGGCGCAGGCGTCGGCGTGGCCGGAAGGAGTGGTGGGGAACTCTTGTGACCATGGACGGGGACCTCGCGTCATCACTCGCTGAAGAAGGCGGGCAGATCTCTGGTTCGCCAGTTGGTGAAGCGAAGGTTTATCAGCGGTGGTCGAGCCTCGTCAACGGTGTGTCAAACCGTGTGTGGGCTGCGGGAATGCGGAAGGGCTCGCACCGCGTGAGCGATGCGAGCCCTCATTGGTCTAAACCACTTCCGCCGTGTCGGCGGCCCTGCGGCCGGTCCTACTGCCGGGGCGCCGGCGGCGGCTGCGGAGGCGACTGCTGCCAGCCGGCGGGCGGCACCGGCCCCTGCAGATCGGGCTGGCCTGCCGGGTTGGCCTGGCCGCCCTGCTGCTCCGGCTGCGCCTGCTGCGGCACGCCGGCCCCGGGCGTACCCGGCCCGGGCTGCGGGGGAGGCGACTGCTGCCAGCCGTGCTGCGGTCCGCCCGGGGCCGCCTGCGGCGGATAGGGGGCCTGGGGCGCCCCCGGCTGACCGGCCGTCTGATATCCCCCGTACGGCGGCTGTCCGCCGTAGGGCTGCTGTCCCGCGTACGGCTGCTGCGTCTGGTGCGGCTGCCCGGGGTGCTGCTGCTGCGGGGCCTGCTGCGGGTAGGGCCGGCCGGGGCCGGGCTGTTGCGGCGCGTACGGCTGCTGCCCGGGGATCTGCTGGCCGGGGTGACCGGGGGCCTGCTGGCCGGGGCCGCCCTGCTGTCCCGGCAGGGGCTGGCCCGGCATCGGCTGGCCCGGTACCTGCTGGCCCGGTCCCGGGTAGCCCTGCTGGCCGGGCAGCGGCGGGGCGTACTGCGGCGGCGGGTTCTGGCCGTCCCCCGTCCACAGTCCCTGCTGCTGCTGGGCCCGCGAGAAGTCCTCGGCCACCAGCGCCGAGAGGTGGAAGTACGCCTCGCGGGTCTTGGGCCGCATCATGTCGAGGTCGACCTCGGCGCCCGCCGCCAGGTGCTCGTCGAACGGCACGACGACGACGCCGCGGCAGCGCGTCTCGAAGTGCTGGACGATGTCGTCCACCTTGATCATCTTGCCGGTCTCGCGGACACCGGAGATGACGGTGAGCGAACGCTGCACCAGGTCGGCGTAGCCGTGCGCCGAGAGCCAGTCCAGCGTCGTGGAGGCGCTGGACGCGCCGTCGACCGAGGGCGTCGAGATGATGATCAGCTGGTCGGCGAGGTCCAGCACCCCGCGCATCGCGCTGTAGAGCAGGCCGGTGCCCGAGTCGGTGAGGATGATCGGGTACTGCTTGCCGAGCACCTCGATCGCCCGCCGGTAGTCCTCGTCGTTGAACGTCGTCGAGACGGCGGGGTCCACGTCGTTGGCGATGATCTCCAGACCGGAGGACGCCTGCGAGGTGAACCGACGGATGTCCATGTACGAGTTGAGGTACGGGATCGCCTGGACCAGGTCGCGGATGGTCGCCCCGGTCTCGCGGCGCACCCGTCGGCCCAGCGTGCCCGCGTCCGGGTTGGCGTCGATGGCGAGGATCTTGTCCTGCCGCTCGGTGGCCAGCGTCGAACCGAGGGCGGTGGTCGTGGTGGTCTTGCCCACGCCGCCCTTGAGGCTGATGACGGCGATCCGGTAGCAGGACAGCACCGGGGTGCGGATCAGCTCCAGCTTGCGCAGCCGCTCGGCCTCCTCCTTCTTGCCGCCCAGCTTGAACCGGGAGGCGGCGGAGGGATGACGGCTGCTCTTGGCCTTCTGCTTGCCCCGCACCAGCCGGTCGGAGGAGAGCTCGACGGCCGCGGTGTACCCGAGCGGGGCGCCGGGCACCGACCGCTCGCGCTGGTCGTGCGCGACCGGGGTGGGCCAGGCGGCGCCCGTACGCGGGTCGACGGGCTGCTGCTGATGCATCTGGCCCTGGGGCTGGCCCTGTGCCGGGGGCTGCTGCCCGTACGCCTCCGGCTGCTGCGGGGCGACGGGCGCGGGGAGATTCGGGGTGCCCTGGGCAGGGAACGGCGCGTGCGGCTGCGGCGCGTGGGGCGCCTGCCCGGGGTGCCCCTGCTGCTGGGGCGCCTGCCCGTGCTGACCCTGCTGGCCCGGCTGACCGGTCTGCGGGAAGCCGTAACCGCCTTGCGGCGGGAAGCCGTAACCGTCCTGCGGCGGGAAGCCGTAACCGCCCGCGCCCTGGGGGGCCTGGGGGTGGGCCTGCGGCGGCAGGGGCGCGCTCGGGCCGGGGCCCGGGTGACCGGGCTGACCGGGGAACGGCTGCTGCTGGTGCGGTGCCTGAGGTGCCTGCGGTGCCTGCGGTGCCTGAGGGGCGTGGGGCGCCTGGGCCGCCTGCGGGAAGCCGTAGCCTCCGGGCGCCTCGTTCGCCGGGGCGGCACCGGGCCACTGCGCCGCGGGCTGCGGCGCGGAGGGCGCCGGAGCGGCCGGCTGGAAGGCGGGCGGCAGGGGCGGCAGCGCGCCGCCCTGCGCGGGCGGCGACCACGGCACCGGTGCGGCGGCGGCCTGCGGGGCGTCGGCGGCGGGCGGCGGCACGTCCTGGGGACCCGCGTCCTGCGGCACGGCGTCCTGCGCGCCCGCGCCCGGATGGGCCTCGGCATCGGCGGCGGCTGCGTCAGCGGGCCCCGGGTCCTCGTCGGTGCTCGCTCCTGCCGCGTCGCTGTCCTCGGAACCCGCGGCGCTCACCTCCGTACGGGAGGCGGCCGCGGAGCCGGTGTCGCCGAGCGAGGGAAGGGCGGCGGCCGACGCGGAGGACGTACCGGACGGGGACGCGTCCTCGGAGTCCGTACCGGCGTCGGCCTTCCTCTTGTCCTTCGCCCCGGCGTCGGCCGCACCGTCCGCGGCACCCCCGGAACCGGACTCGGAACCGGCCTGGGCGGCGGGCCCGGCACCGGCCGCGGCTTCCGCCTCGCGCTCCGCGATCTCCCGCTTCAGCGCGGCGGGCGAGAACCGCATCGTCGCGCCGCTCTCCACATCACCGCCGCCGAACGGACGGGCATCCTCGGTCTCGGCGGCCGAAGCGGTGGGGGCGGCCGGAGTCGGCGCGGCCGGAGCCTGTGCGTGCGGGGTCTGTGCGTGCGGAGTCTGCGGTGCGGCGGGGGAGACCGGGGCCTCCGGAACCGCGGGGGCGACCGGCTCGGCCGGCGCCGGCGCCCAGTTGGGATCGAAGCCGCCGGGCGCCGCCGACAGGTCCGGCGCGGCCACGGGCGCCCCGACCGGCGGCGGAGGGGGCGCCAGGTGCGAGCCCGCTCCCCCCGACGAGTCCCCCGCCGCGTTCTGTGTGTACCAGGCGGGAGGGGTGTAGTCGATGGTGAACTCACCCGTCATCTCGGCGGGATCCGCGTCGGACGACTCGTCGACGGGCAGGTCCCATCCGTCGCGGATCTCGTCCCGATCGCCGTTCACTTTGCCTCCTGATGTGGTCGAGCACCCTTGTGCCGTGGTGGGTGGGGGCGACCGTTCCCGATGTACCGGTCCGCCCGGCTCTCCCCCTTGCGACGCGCATCACCTGCTCGCAGGTTTCCTCTGCCGCGCCCCACCCACCCTAATCGCCATCCGGTGAACTCAGGCAGGGCGTTCTGCATCGCTCAACCGGTCCGTTACGTCACCGGGCCGACCAGGAGCGGACAGGGAACGGTACGAGAACGGGCCAAGAGCGGCACGCGTGTGCAAAGTTCCCCACAGGACCCGCACAAGTCGACCGTGACAGGGGCGAGCGCCGCCAGGCCGGAGCGCAGGCCCGCGCCCGCTCAGTCCATCCGGCGCGCGGCGCCCAGCAGCCCGGATTCGGCGTCCGTGGCCTGGGTCATCACGAACTGGCGGTCCCGGTCCGCGCACCACAGGGTGACGCCGTCGGCCAAGGTGGACAGCGCCTGGGCCTCGGCGGGCGAGAGGTTCATGATGCGGCCGATCTGCGCCGCCTCGTCCGGAGAGACCCGCTGGACGCCGACCAGCGCCGACTTCTTCATCAGTCGCGGAGCCACCGGGCTGAGATAGGGGAGCAGCGTCACGACGGACTGCCACGGCCCCGACACCACCCGGCCGCGCGGCGGCCGCATCCCGCAGTCGCGGATCACGACCACCGGCGAACCGGCGGAAGCACCCTGCGGCGGCACCCGGCCGACGTCGTGCAGCGAGACGCACGGCTGCCCGCCGCCCGCCGCCTGCGCGAGCGAGGTCCAGGCCTGGGCCCGGCCCGTCTCCACCGCGATCCGGGCCCCGGTCGCGGCGGCGCGCAGCGCCAGGACCTGCGCGGTCCAGACGCCGCCGATCAGGGTCACCTCGTACGGGGTGGGCCGGTTGATGCCGAGGACCGCGGGACGGCCCTCGGCGTCGACCCCGATCACCGTGCCGTCGTCGCCGATCGGCAGTCCCAGCGAGGCCAGCTCGTCGAGGGAGACCGCGTGGCGGCCGCGGCGGGGACCGATCAGCCCGAAACCGCGCCGGGCGCGGCTGCCCGCCTGGGCGGGCCTCGTCGGAGTGGACATCAGTACCTGCTCCCGTACGTCCCGGTGACCATGACCGCGTGCCTCTTCGCCTTCTTCTCGGTCTTCCTCGCCCTCGGCATCAGCGGGTTCCGCCCAGCGGCAGCGTGGCGAGGACGCCGGGCAGCTGCTCGCGGTCCAGTCGCACCAGGGCCGTCTTCACACCGCGTGCGGTGCGTTCCAACTCATGCCGTGCGGCGACGAGTTCTTCGTCACTGCGGCCGGTGATCCGGACGTGGCCGGTGACCGAGACCTCGGAGCGGTCGCCCTGCGCGAGCGTCAGGCTGAAGGTGGTGGCCAGCGCCGGGAGCGAGGTGAGCAGCGCCACGAGCTGCGGCATCGACGCACCGCCGCCGCCCAACTGCGGCCAGCGCGCCACCCAGTAGGTGGTGTGCCGCCGGTCGTCGCAGCGCCAGGTGCGCGCCGTCTCCTCGGTCCGGCGGCCGGGCGTCTCGGCGCGGCTGGCGTGCGTCATCGCCATCGGGCTGACGCACGCCGATGTGGCGATGGCGGACGTCAGCTCCTGCTCGGTGAGCACCGTCGCCCGGAATCCCGCGCCGGTGAGCCGGCTCGCCAGCTGGTCCGCCACCCGAACCGCGCACTTCTGGGCGCCGACGATGCCGCCGCCGCGTGCCTCCACGGCCTCCGGGCACAGCTCCGGGTCGACCTTCAGGGCGATCCAGGTGATCCGCAGCGCCGGGGAACCGGTCTGGGCCTGCAACGGCACGTAGTTGCGCGCCGCCACGGACTGCGGCGGGAGGTGCGGTGCGGGAGCGGGCTGGGTGTGCTGGACGACCTGCGCGGACTCCAGCCGGATGCCGTCGACCTCCAGCACGTCCCGGATCAGGGTCAACGGCAGCGGATGGGCCGAGCGGTCGGGCCGCAGAGCGGTGGCGTCCGACTCGACCTGGACGACCGTCGTGACGAACGTGCCGTCGCCGATGATCCCGACCGGCCGACGGTCACCGTCGCTGAAGGAACGCGTGCGCAGCGCCGGATCGCACTCGACGGCCGGCGCGAGCCCCGGCTCGGTGTCCGGCGGCAGCGTCAACGCGGCCGCCCGTCGGGTCCGGGCCCGCAGCGCGATGACCGTACTCAGCCACTCCGGCAGCGACCGGCGGTGCCTGCGGACGACGGCCAGCAGCACCAGCACCGCCGCGATCACCCCGGCCGGGGCGAGCATCAGCGGATCGATCACCCAGGCGGTGAGCAGCAGGCCGACGGCGATTTCGATGAGTACGAGCTGTTGCAATCGGAACAGGCCGAACTGTCCGACACGTCCGCTCAGCCGTGGGGCGGCCCCTCCGCCGGTCCCGGCTGGAGTGCCCGACGAGCCCCGGGCGGCGGAGCGGGAACCCCGGCGTCCGGCCGGCTGCCCCCCTGCTCCCCGGGCCTCCGGAGAGGCCCTGTGCCCGGCCTGACGTGTCCGCGTTGCGGAAGCCATCATTCCGGCATTCCCCCGTTCGTAAGGCCCCAAGTCAACCCGATCGCCCCTGCCCCGCCGGGGGCTTGGGGGCTGGATCACCCTACCCGGCCCACCGGGGCCCGGCGTCAGCAGGCATAGTAGGGGCCGGTCCGGCAGCAGGATCCGGCATCCGGGGTCCGGCACGGGAGCGACGGCATCGCCCGCTTCCCGGCCGCGCGGGGAGACACGGGAGACAGACAGACTCATGGCATCACGGCGGGACGAGCTCAACGCGTACACCTTTGCGAAGAAGCGCACGGTCGCCTCATTCCTCCAACCGTCGGCCACCGGTACCGAGGAAGGCGCTCCGCGGCCGCTGCGCGCCGTCGTTCCCAGCCTGATCGTCGGTGCGCTCGTGCTGGCGGGATTCGGCGCCTGGGGCATGTTCAAGCCCACCGCCCCCAAGGACTGGGACAAGGCCGGCTCCAAGGTGATCGTCGGCAAGAAGTCCACCACGCGTTACGTGGTGCTTCCGACCGGCAAGGGCAAGGACCGCAAGAACCTCCTCCACCCCGTCCTCAACCTCGCCTCGGCCCGGCTCCTGCTCACTCCGCAGGAGTTCGGCGTCATCCAGGTCGCCGACAACATCCTGGACGCCGGCAAGCCGCCGCGCGGCCCGATCCTCGGCATTCCGTACGCGCCGGACCGGCTGCCGGAGTCGTCCGACGCGGGCACCGCCAAGCGCTGGGCCGTCTGCGTACAGCCGGGTGGCAAGGGCAACACCGTGCAGAAGGCGGCCTTCGTCTTCGCGGGCCGCGACGACAAGCTCACCGAGGGCAAGAAGCAGCTCAGCGGCGGTCAGGTGCTCTACGTCCAGGGCCAGAAGGGCAAGGCCCGCTATCTCGTCGACGCGACCGGCACCAAGTACCTGGTGAACGAGACCGCCGACGGCAACGGCATCCTCACCAACGCGCTCGTCGGCAGCCGCACGCCGCAACCCGTCACCGACGACTGGCTCGCGACCCTCCACGAAGGCAGTCCGCTGGCCTTCCCGCAGATTCCCGGTGCCATCGGTGAGCCGGCCGGCGTCCAAGGACAGCTCTCCGCCGAGGAGAACAAGATCGGCATGGTGCTCAAGACCCGAACCGGAGAAGGCACTCAGCACTACGTGGTCCTGGCGGGCAAGGTCCAGCCGATCTCCGAGTTCACCGCCTGGCTGCTCATCAACTCGCCGCAGACCGCCCAGCTGAACCTCAACAGCGAGGCCCGCGCGGTCGGCCTCCAGGACTTCGTCCCGGACGGCTCGACGTTCGCCGGACAGGGCGAGCGCTGGCCGGAGCGGAAGGCGAAGCAGGTCAACTCGGCCGGTGGCGAGGGCAGTCGGGACACCGTCTGCAATGTGCTCACCAAGGTCGACGAACGTGGTCGCACCACGCTGACCACGTGGGCCGGCACCGCCTATCCGGCCGACATCAACGCCGGCGGCACCAGCACCTACGTCACTCCGGGCAGCGGTCTCCTCTACACGCAGACGCGGACCGGCCAGACCCGGCCGGACGGCTCGCTGTTCCTGGTCACCGACACCGGACTGCGGTACGCCGTGCAGGCCAACGGCGACAGCGACGCCGAGCGCTCCGACATCGGCGCCGGAGGCCAGCAGACCCAGGACGGCCGGCCCGAGCCCAGCCAGGCCCAGATCCGCCTCGGCTACGAGAAGGTGACACCGCCGCTCGTCCCGATCGAGTGGTCGGACTGGCTGTCCAAGGGTCCGCGACTCGACACCAACAGCGCCCGCCAGCCGCAGGGCTCCTGACCGGCCGACGAGCCGGACGCGTGGAAACGTACAACTCGGGGGATAGGAAAAGATGTTGGACCGGATGACCGCACGGCTGCCCATGGTGGCGGCCGCCGCCCTGGCGGTCCTGGCCGCGCCGCACGCCGCCTACGCCGCCGAAGACACCGGTGCCGGGGGCCTCGGGATCGACGGCAGCGGCGAGTGCTCCTTTCCGATGAAGAAGCAGTTCGAGGGACGGCCCTGGTCGCTCCAGCGCGTCCTGCTCGACGAGCTGTGGCAGGACACCAAGGGCAAGGGCGTCCGGGTCGCGGTCATCGACACCGGCGTCGACAACGTCAACCCGCAGCTCAAACCGGCGGTCGACACGAGTGCCGGACGCAACCTCCTCAAGGGCGGCAAGCGGGACGGCACCGGCGACGCGATCGGCCACGGCACGAAGGTCGCCGGCATCATCGCCGCACGGCCCGCCAAAGGCACCGGATTCGTCGGCCTGGCTCCTGAGGCCACCATCATCCCGATCCGGCAGAACGACGAGAAGAACAGCGGCAAGGACACCACCATGGCCACGGCGATCGACCACGCGATCGCCAAGAAGGCCGACGTCATCAACATCTCGCAGGACACCACCAAACCGCTGACCGCCGACTCGCCGCTCGGCAGGGCCGTGGCACGGGCGATCCAGGCGGACATCGTGGTCGTCGCGTCCGCGGGCAACGACGGCGTGGACGGCCGGCAGAAGAAGACCTATCCGGCGGCCTTCGACGGAGTCCTCGCCGTCGCCTCCTCCGACCGCAACAACGAGCGGGCCGCCTTCTCGCAGGCCGGCGAGTTCGTCGGAGTCGCCGCACCGGGCGTCGACATCATCTCCACCGTGCCGGGCTTCGGACAGTGCAGCGACAACGGCACCAGCTTCTCCGCCCCGTACGTCGCCGGAGTGGCCGCCCTCCTCGTCGCCAAGTACCCGACCTGGAAGCCCGCCGAGATCATCGCGCGGATCGAGCAGACCGCCGAACGCTCCATCACCGGCCATGACGCATTCGTCGGATGGGGCGTCGTCGACCCCGTGCGCGCCCTCGCGGGCGACAAGGACGACGTCCCGCAGCCCGCACCGAAGCCCGATCCGCCCATGCCGAAGCCCCCCGCCCCCGAGCCCGCCCACCTGGCCATGTCCGAGACGTCGCAGGAGCGCAGCGAGCGCTACGCCACCTACGCGCTCGCCCTCGCCGCCGTACTCGTCTCCGTCGTGGCGGGCACCGCGACCGTCGTCCGCGATGTCCGGCGACGACGTGGTTTGCGTGGAGAGGTTCGCCGGGTGAGGTAGCTCTCTCCCGATAAACCGCAGTTGGGGTCAGCTGACGAAGTGGCTAGGGTAGTAGCAGACTTCACGTGTGTGACGGGGGAACGAGAAGTGGTTGAGTCCGACGTCCGGGGTGTGGGAACACCACCACGCACCTCAGGGACCTGCCTGATCCCCACCTCCTGATCCGGATCACACGGGGGACAGAGAGCCTGTCCGCGTCGCGCGGGCAGGACCGGAACGTGAGAGAGAGGACCTCGGATGAGTACGCCCAACCCCTCGGCCAACTTCGGACTGGCCGACGACAAGATCATCGAAGCGAAGAACAAGATCATCGAGACGGCCAACGCCGTGTCCCGGCAGTCCCGGGAACTCGCCGACATCCTCGCCACCGCCGGCGCGGGCTGGACGGGTGTCGGAGCCGCGGGATTCACGTCCGCGCAGATCAAGGTCAACGAGGACCACGACGTCATCCGGCGCCTTCTCCAGGTGCTCATGGACGCCGTGGGCGAGACCAAGAACCTCAGCAACGCCAATGACGAAGAGGTCTACGCGGCGTTCAACAAGGCCAAGAACAGCTCCGCGCTCAACGGCATCTGAGCCGTCCCACCACACTCACACCACCGCACACACGGGAGAACACCGATGGCCGGGGATCCGAGCAACACCAAGGTCAGTTACTCAAGCGTCCAGGAGATGGCGAACCGCATCCGCCAGGTCTCGAAGAACATTACCCACGACCTGAACGAGATGGACGCCGCCCTCAAGGTCGTCACCGGCACCTGGGACGGTGAGGCGCACGCCGAGTACGTCGTCCTCCAGGGCAAGTACAAGAAGCGTGCCGACGACATGCACGCGCGCCTCGAGGTGGTCGCGAAGATCATCGAGAACGGCAAGGACAGCTACCGCTCCACGGACGTCAAGTCCTCGCGCCTGTTCACCGAGGCGTTCTGAACCACCCTCCGCACCACCGCGTGCGGACGGCCGAGAGGGGCACGCTCCACCGTGAGCGTGCCCCTCTCGCGTGCCGCAACGCTACTTCAGGTCGAACTCGCCGTCCCGCGCCCCCAGCACGAAGGCGGTCCACTCGGCCTCCGTGTAGCGCAGCACGGTGCCCGGATCCAGCGAGGAACGCATCGCCACGGCTCCACCCGGCAGATGAGCGATCTCCACCCGCTCCTCCGCCTCCTCCGTCCCCGGGGCGCTGAGCCACTCCACCCCCGAGATGTCGAGTGCGTACAGCTCGTCCTTCTCCTGCTGGGTGCCCATCAGTTGCCTCTCTCTCGCGCTGCGGGAGCTTGCTCGTCGCCCCGTTGAAGATTATCCCCGTGCGCCGGGAAGCGGTCCGGGGTTCGGCCACGGGCCCGATGACCGGGCCCGTGACTCCGCCGGTCCACGGACACGGCACTGATCACCCGTACGAGCGTGCCCGCTCGCGTTCTCTCAGCGCTGTTCCGGAAGCCGTCCGATCTGCACCATCGGCGCCCCGCGCCGCCGCGAGGCGAAGTAGCCGCGCCCCGGCGGCATCGCGTGGCCGCGGACCGGGCCGATGAGCTCGCCCTCGCTCGGGTCGCCGGACAGCACCACACCCTGCGCACCCAGCTCCTTGATGCGCTGCATGAACCCCTCGTACATCGCTCGCGACGCACCCGCGGAGCTGCGCGCGATGATGAACCGCACCCCGGTGTCCCGGGCGAACGGCAGGTACTCCGCGAGTGCCGCCAGCGGGTTGCCCGCGTTCGTCGCCACCAGGTCGTAGTCGTCCACGATGATGAAGATCTGCGGACCCGTCCACCAGCTGCGGTCGCGCAGCTGCTGCGGCGTCACGTCCGCCGGCGGCTGCCGCCGGGAGAACACCCCCGCCAGCGCCTCCATGTGCATCTGCATCGAGCTCGCCATCGGCGCGTACTCCAGTACGTACTCCTCCGGCAGCGCGCCCAGCAACGCCCGGCGGTAGTCGCCGACGACCAGCTTCGCCTCGTCGGAGGAGTAGCGCTCCGCGATCTGCTTGGCGATCAGCCGCAGCAGGTTCGTCTTCCCCGACTCGCTGTCGCCGAAGATCAGGAAGAACGGATCCGTCTCGAAGTCGACGAACACCGGCTCCAGCGCCGTCTCGTCGATGCCGATCGCGATGCCCCGCTCCGGGAACTCGAACCCCTTGGGCAGCTGATCCGCGTCCAGCCTGCGCGGCAGCAGCCGTACGGCGGGTGCCGACCGGCCCGACCAGTTGGCCTGCACCGTGGCGACGAACGCCTCCGTGCCCTCCGACAGGTCCGCCGGGTCGCTGACCGAGTCGATACGCGGCAGCGCACCCATGAAGTGCAGCTTCTCCGGCACCTGACCGCGGCCCGGCACCCCCGCGGGGACGTTCGCCGCGACCTTGCGGTCGAACTCGGAGTCCATCGTGTCGCCGAGTCGCAGTTCGAGCCGGCCCAGCATCTGGTCCTTCAGCGCCGCGCGCATCTCCATGTACCGGGCCGCCGTGGCGACCAGGTGGATGCCGTACCCGAGGCCGCGCGAGGCGAGGTCGGTGACGACCTCCTCCAGCATCTCGTACTCGGTCCGGAACGCGCTCCAGCCGTCGATGACCAGGAACATGTCGCCCCACGCCTCGCCGGGCAGCTCACCCCGGGCACGCCTGCGCCGATAGGTGTTCATGGAGTCGATGGAGTTGGCGCGGAAGAACTCCTCGCGCCGGTTCAGGATCCCCGAGACCTCGGCGACCGTACGGCGCACCCGCTCGGGATCCAGTCGCGAGGCCATTCCGCCGACATGCGGCAGCCCCTCCAGCGAGACCATGCCGCCACCACCGAAGTCCAGCCCGTAGAACTGCACCTCGTCCGGGGTGTGCGTGAGCGCGAACGACGAGATCAGCGCACGCGCCAGCGTCGACTTGCCGGACTGCGGACCGCCCACGATCAGCAGGTGGCCGGCCGCACCGGAGAAGTCCCGGTACAGCAGCTCACGCCGTTGCTCGAACGGCTTGTCGATCAGCCCCAGCGGCACGATCAGCCCGCCCGGACGCGTGTACTCGGTCGAGGTGAACCCGCGGTCCGTCGTCGGCGCGAGCCCCGGCAGCAACTGGTCCAGGGTCGGCGCCCGGTCCAGCGGCGGCAGCCACACCTGATGCGCCGGCACCCCCTGGCCCTCCAGCCGCCGCACGATCACATCGAGCACCGTGTCCGCCAGCGCGTCGTCCTCCGCCCGCGCCCGCGCCGCCTCCGCGGCCAGCAGCTCGGGATCCGGCGTCCGGTACACCACCGGGACCGGCGCGGCCGAGAACACCGCGGGCCGCCGGTCGACCGACAACTGCCCCACCGACAGATCCGCGCCGCCCGTGCGGTACGTCCCCGACACGTACGCCGCCTTGAAGCGGGTCATCTCGTCCGTACCGAACTTGAGATAGCCGGAGCCCGGCACCGACGGCAGGTGGTACGCGTCCGGCACACCCAGCGCCGTACGCGACTCCGACGCCGAGAAGGTCCGCAGACCGATCCGGTACGACAGATAGGTGTCCAGACCGCGCAGCTTGCCCTCCTCGAGACGCTGCGAGGCCAGCAGCAGATGCACACCCAGCGAACGCCCGATCCGGCCGATCTGGATGAACATGTCGATGAAGTCCGGCTTGGCGGTGAGGAGTTCGGAGAACTCGTCGATCACCAGCACCAGCGAGGCCAGCGGCTCCAGCGCCGCGCCCGCGGCCCGCGCCTTCTCGTAGTCGTGGATGTTGGCGTAGTTGCCCGCCGACCGCAGCAGCTCCTGCCGCCGCTGCAGCTCACCGCGGATCGCGTCGCCCATCCGGTCCACCAGCGTCAGGTCGTCCGCCAGGTTCGTGATGACCGCCGCCACGTGCGGCATCTGCGACATCCCGGCGAACGTCGCGCCACCCTTGAAGTCCGCGAGCACGAAGTTCAGCGTCTCCGACGAGTGCGTCACCGCAAGACCCAGCACCAGCGTCCGCAGCAGCTCCGACTTGCCGGAACCCGTCGCGCCGACACACAGCCCGTGCGGCCCCATGCCCTCCTGCGCGGCCTCCTTGAGGTCCAGCATCACCGGCGCACCGCCCTCGCCGATCCCGATCGGCACCCGCAGCCGCTCCGACACCGACCGGGGCCGCCAGGTACGCGCCACATCGACCGAACCGGCGTCCCCCAGATTCAGCAGATCCGTGAAGTCCAGGTTCGCCAGCAGCGGTTCGTCGTCGTCGCCCCCGCCCGTCCGCAGCGGCGCCAACTGCCTCGCCAGCCCCTCGGCGGCCGGCAGCGACATCGTGTCCGGCACTCCCTCGTACGCCAGACCCGCACCCGACTCCAGCCGCAGCAGCCCCGGCCGCACCACCACCGACAGACCGCCGCGCTGCTCGTCCAGATCCCCGGAGACCACCTCGACGATGGTCACGCCCTGCAGCCCCTCCGCCGCCGCGAACAGCGAGTCCGGCGGCACCATCCCGCCGTCCAGGACCACCACGATGTGCGGCTGGTCCAGCACCGGCTGACTCTCCCGCCCGAACCGCGGCCGGCCCTCCAGACGGCTCGCCATCAGCTGCTCCAGCTCGCCGAGGTCGTCGCCGAACAGCCGCTTCGTACCGGCCCCGTCGATCTCGCCCGGCACCTGCGCGTGCGGCAGCCACTTCGTCCAGTCCCAGCGCTCCACCGCGTTCGGGGCCGCCACCACCGCGACCATCAGGTCCTCGGGGGAGTGCAGCGTCACCAGCTGGGCCACCATCGAACGCGCCGTGGACTGCGCCGCCTCCGGATGACCGGAGACTGTCACGTGGTAGAAGGCCCGCATCGAGACCGCCATCGGCAGCCCGTCCAGCGAACCGTGCACCGCCAGGAACCTCTGCATCGCACCGGCGCACATCGGCTCCAGCTCGTCCACCGGCGCGGTGTCCGGAGCGACCAGCGGCGTCGACAGCTGCTGCGCGCCGAGACCGATCCGCACCTGCGCGAAGTCCTTGTCACCCACGCGCCGCTCCCACAGCCGGGAGCCCTCCGCCACCACCGACCACAACTGCTCCGGCGACGGATGCAGATACAACTGCACATCGCGCTGCTTGCGCGCCGTGCGCCGGACCGTGCGCCGCGTCTGCGCCAGGTACTTGAGGTAGTCACGGCGGACATCTGCCATTTCCCCCTGCGTACCGCGGCGATACCGGACAAGCTGGGCAACCACCATGCCGACCGTCGAGACGAGCATCAGAACGCCCATGATCCGCATGAACGGAGGAGCCTGCGGCGAGAAGAAGAAAACCACCGACGAACCCATGCCGAGCACCGGAAGGATCTGCATCAGCATGCCCTCCTGCTGCCCGCGCGGCAGCTCCGGAGGCGGCTCCAACGTCAACTCGTCCGCCGGTACTTCCGGCGGCAGGGACCGCGGAGGTCGTTTCACGACGATCTGGCTCACCGGAACATCAATCCCTCGATACGGACGGGCGGAAAGCCGGTCTTGATCCGCACCGACGCCCCCGTGGCTGCGTGCGCGCACAACTTCCGTCCGCGCGACGGCGATCCTACTTGCAGGCCACCCGGCCCCCTCCCGGTAGGGTGGCGCGCGCACCGTGCGCAACCGCGAATCAGGGGGACCAGACACGTGAGTACGACCGCAGCGACGGGCTTTTGCCGCGTCACCGTCGTGGCACCCGACAGCCGGATCGACGTCGCCCTGCCCGAGGACATCGCCGTCGCCGACGTCTACCCCGAGATCCTGCGTCTCACGGGCCAGACCCAGGCCGCCGGAACACCCACCGGCTACCACCTCGTCCGCCGTGACGGAACGGTTCTCGACGGCGCCCGCACCCTCGGCGTCCAGCAGGTCCTCGACGGCGAGATCCTCAGCCTGCGCCCCTTCGGCCAGTCGCTGCCGCCCGCGGTCTTCGACGACGTCTCCGACGCCGTCGCCTCCGCCGTCACCCGCGACCGCCACCTGTGGAGCGACGAACTCCTGCGCGGCGCGGGCCTGGTCGGCGGCGTCCTGCTGCTCGTCCTCATGGCCTTCGTGATCTGGTTCGCCGACCCGGTGCGCCACGACATGCACAGCCTGCCCGGCATCATCGCGGGATCCGCCGGACTGCTCCTCACCGCCTTCGCCGGAGTGCGCGCCCGGGTCTACGGCGACCGCTCCACCGCCGTCGCCCTCGGCCTCGGCGCCCTCCCGCTCGTCCTCATCGCCGGCTCCGGCATCATCGGCCCGGACGCCGGCCAGGGACCGGGCCGGCTGCAGTTCCTGCTCGGCTGCGTCGCCGTGCTGGTCGCTTCGGTGGTCCTGGTCGCCCTGACCCCCAGCGGCGACGCGCCCTTCGTCGCGTCGACCTTCCTGGCCACCGTCGGCATGCTGGCCACCTTCGTCGCGATCCTCACCGAGGCATCCGCCACCGAGACCGCCGCCGTCTGCGCCCCGGTCGCTCTCGGCCTGGTCGCCTTCCTGCCCGGCCTCTCCGCACGCTTCGCGCGCCTGCCCATCGGCTACGCCTCGCCGCGCACCGCCCCGGGCGGCTACGACGACACGGACCCGGACACTCCCGAAGGCGACCCGGAGCCCGTCGACGCCGACCGCATCGCCGCCCAGGCCCGCCGCGGCCACGAGATGCTCCTCGGCCTCGTCGGCGGCTGCGCGGCCGTGGTCGTCGGCTCGGCCGCCGTCCTCGGCTTCTCCGACAACATCTGGGGCCAGATCCTCGCCCTGGCCGCGGGCCTCGCGATGCTGCTGCGCGCCCGCCTCTTCCGCTACACCTCCCAGGTCGCCTGCGTCCTGGTGGCCGGCATCGGGGCCATCGGGCTCCTCGTCCTCGGCCTCTCCCTGAACCCGCCGACGGACCTCCTGTACGAGCTGGTCCGCTACGGCGACCGCGGCGCTCTGGACATCCGTACGATCTGGCTCTCCGCCGCCGTCGCCGCCGGAGCCGCCCTGCTCACCGCGATCGGCCTGGTCATCCCGCGCAAGGGGCTCTCGCCGTTCTGGGGCCGCCTCCTCGACCTGACCGAGAGCGCGGTGCTGCTCTCGCTGGTCCCGCTCTGCCTGGCGGTCCTCGACGTCTTCGTCCGGGCCCGGGCCCTCACCAGCTGACCGGGGCGGGGGCGCCCCGCCGGCGGCGGGCCGTGACCTGAATGGCTGGTACTCTCACCAGTGGCCGTTTGTGTACGCGTCCTCGGATCATCCTGGGGGCTGCGCTCATCGGACCTTCGCCTCCGAGTCACGGAAGCTCCCCTGAGATCAAGACCAGGGGCACTCGTGGGCGCTTCGAACACCAAGAGGAGTACGCGTGCCGCTCGACGCCGCTACGAAGAAGCAGATCATGTCCGAGTTCGCCCAGAAGGAGGGTGACACCGGATCCCCCGAGGTCCAGGTCGCCATGCTCTCCCGCCGGATCTCGGACCTGACGGAGCACCTCAAGACGCACAAGCACGACCACCACTCCCGTCGTGGTCTGCTGATCCTGGTCGGCCAGCGTCGCCGCCTCCTGCAGTACCTGGCCAAGAAGGACATCCAGCGCTTCCGTGCGCTCGTCGACCGCCTCGGCATCCGCCGTGGCGCGGCCGGCGGCGCCAAGTAAGGACGCTGTGGAGAGGGAGCGGTTCCCGCGTTTGAGGGGACCGCTCCCTTTGCCGTACGTGCACGACCGGTGTCAAGCTCAGTAACCTGGGTCCAGCGACACCCGCACGACCCGCAACACCCGCGCGACGAACACGCGCGACCCGCAGGAACGAGGGAGAGGCGCGACGACGCCGCCGCCGGTCCTCGGTAGTGGCCCCCGGGAACATGCCCGGGAGCTTCGATCGAAGACCGGCCCGCATCCACAGTGCGCCTCTCCCGCACCGTCCCCCGCCACACGGGCGAGAGGACGAAAGACGACGAGTATGGAGAAATCACTAGTGGAGAACGAGACCCACTACGCCGAGGCCGTTATCGACAACGGAACCTTCGGCACCCGCACCATCCGCTTCGAGACGGGCCGCCTGGCCAAGCAGGCCGCCGGCTCCGCCGTCGCGTACCTGGACGACGACACCATGGTGCTGTCGGCCACCACCGCTTCCAAGCGGCCCAAGGACAACCTCGACTTCTTCCCCCTCACGGTGGACGTCGAGGAGCGGCAGTACGCGGCCGGCAAGATCCCCGGCTCCTTCTTCCGCCGCGAGGGCCGGCCCTCCGAGGACGCGATCCTCACCTGCCGCCTCATCGACCGCCCGCTGCGCCCCTCCTTCAAGAAGGGCCTGCGCAACGAGATCCAGATCGTCGAGACGATCATGGCGCTCAACCCCGACCACCTGTACGACGTGGTCGCGATCAACGCCGCCTCCTGCTCCACCATCCTGGCGGGCCTGCCCTTCTCCGGCCCGATCGGCGCCACCCGCGTCGCCCTGATCAAGGGCCAGTGGGTCGCGTTCCCGACGCACACCGAGCTCGAGGACGCCGTCTTCGACATGGTCGTCGCCGGTCGCGTCCTGGAGGACGGCGACGTCGCGATCATGATGGTCGAGGCCGAGGCCACCGAGAAGACCATCCAGCTCGTCAAGGACGGCGCCGAGGCTCCCACCGAGGAGATCGTCGCCGCCGGTCTGGACGCCGCGAAGCCCTTCATCAAGGCGCTCTGCAAGGCCCAGTCGGACCTCGCCTCCAAGGCCGCCAAGCCGGTCGGCGAGTTCCCGGTCTTCCTGGACTACCAGGACGACGTCTTCGAGGCGCTCGCGACCGCCGTCACCTCCGAGCTGACGCAGGCGCTCACCATCGCCGGCAAGCAGGACCGCGAGGCCGAGCTGGACCGCGTCAAGGAGATCGCCGCCGAGAAGCTTCTCCCGGCCTTCGAGGGCCGCGAGAAGGAGATCTCCGCCGCGTACCGCTCGCTGACCAAGAAGCTGGTCCGCGAGCGCGTCATCAAGGACAAGGTCCGCATCGACGGCCGTGGCGTCACGGACATCCGTACGCTCGCCGCCGAGGTCGAGGCCATCCCGCGCGTGCACGGCTCGGCGCTGTTCGAGCGTGGCGAGACCCAGATCCTGGGCGTCACCACCCTCAACATGCTCCGGATGGAGCAGCAGCTGGACACCCTTTCCCCGGTGACCCGCAAGCGCTACATGCACAACTACAACTTCCCGCCGTACTCCGTCGGCGAGACCGGCCGCGTGGGCTCGCCCAAGCGCCGCGAGATCGGCCACGGCGCGCTCGCCGAGCGCGCCATCGTGCCGGTCCTCCCGACGCGCGAGGAGTTCCCCTACGCGATCCGCCAGGTCTCCGAGGCGCTGGGCTCCAACGGCTCGACGTCCATGGGCTCGGTCTGCGCCTCCACCATGTCGCTGCTGAACGCCGGTGTGCCCCTCAAGGCCGCCGTCGCCGGCATCGCCATGGGCCTGATCTCGCAGGAGATCGACGGCAAGACCCACTACGTCGCCCTCACCGACATCCTCGGTGCGGAGGACGCCTTCGGCGACATGGACTTCAAGGTCGCCGGCACCAAGCAGTTCGTGACCGCGCTCCAGCTCGACACCAAGCTCGACGGCATCCCCGCCTCGGTCCTGGCCGCCGCGCTGAAGCAGGCCCGTGACGCGCGTCTGCACATCCTGGACGTCATGAACGAGGCCATCGACGTCCCGGACGAGATGTCCCCGAACGCCCCCCGGATCATCACCGTCAAGATCCCGGTGGACAAGATCGGTGAGGTCATCGGCCCCAAGGGCAAGATGATCAACCAGATCCAGGAGGACACCGGCGCCGACATCACGATCGAGGACGACGGCACCATCTACATCGGTGCCCAGCAGGGCTCGCAGGCCGAGGCCGCCCGCGCCACGATCAACGCGATCGCCAACCCGACCATGCCGGAGGTCGGCGAGCGCTACCTGGGTACGGTCGTCAAGACCACCACCTTCGGTGCGTTCGTCTCGCTCATGCCGGGCAAGGACGGCCTGCTGCACATCTCGCAGATCCGCAAGCTCGCCGGTGGCAAGCGCGTGGAGAACGTCGAGGACGTGCTCGGCGTCGGCGCCAAGGTCCAGGTCGAGATCGCCGAGATCGACTCCCGCGGCAAGCTCTCCCTCATCCCCGTCATCGAGGGCGAAGAGGACGAGAAGAAGGACGACACCGACAAGTGACGTCCCGTAGTTCCGCGACGACGGCCCGCGCCTCCTCCAAGGCGCGGGCCGTCGCCCGTACCCAAACGCTTCTCCAGGGCAGCAACGGCATCGGCACGGTCCGCCGGACCGTCCTCCCCGGCGGTCTGCGGATCGTCACCGAGACCCTGCCCTCCGTCCGGTCCGCCACCTTCGGCATCTGGGCCAACGTCGGTTCCCGCGACGAGACGCCCACCCTGAACGGCGCGACCCACTACCTCGAACACCTCCTCTTCAAGGGCACCGCCAAGCGCTCCGCCCTCGACATCTCCTCCGCGATCGACGCGGTCGGCGGAGAGATGAACGCCTTCACGGCGAAGGAGTACACCTGCTACTACGCGCGGGTCCTGGACACCGACCTGCCGCTGGCCATCGACGTCGTCTGCGACATGCTGACCGGCTCGCTGATCGCCCCCGAGGACGTCGACGCCGAGCGCGGCGTCATCCTCGAAGAGATCGCGATGACCGAGGACGACCCGGGCGACTGCGTGCACGACCTGTTCGCGCACACCATGCTCGGCGACACCCCCCTCGGCCGCCCGGTCCTCGGCACCGTCGACACGATCAACGCGCTGAACCGCGGCCAGATCGCCCGCTTCTACAAGAAGCACTACGACCCCACGCACCTCGTCGTCGCCGCCGCGGGCAACGTCGACCACGCCACGGTCGTACGCCAGGTCCGCAAGGCCTTCGACCGCGCCGGCGCTCTCGCCCGCCACGACGCCGTTCCCGTGGCGCCCCGCGAGGGCTCCCGCACCCTGCGCACCGCCGGCCAGGTCGAGCTGCTGAACCGCAAGACCGAGCAGGCCCACGTGGTCCTCGGCATGCCCGGCCTCGCCCGCACCGACGACCGCCGCTGGGCCCTCGGCGTCCTGAACACCGCCCTCGGCGGCGGCATGAGTTCCCGCCTCTTCCAGGAGGTACGGGAGAAGCGCGGCCTGGCCTACAGCGTGTACTCGTACACCTCGGGCTTCGCCGACTGCGGCCTCTTCGGCGTCTACGCGGGCTGCCGGCCCAGCCAGGTCCACGACGTCCTGAAGATCTGCCGCGACGAACTGGACCGGGTCGCCACCCACGGCCTGGACGACGACGAGATCACCCGCGCCATCGGGCAGCTCTCCGGGTCCACCGTGCTCGGCCTGGAGGACACCGGCGCGCTGATGAACCGTATCGGCAAGAGCGAGCTGTGCTGGGGCGAGCAGATGTCGGTCGACGACATGCTCGCGCGCATCGCGGAGGTCACCCCCGACGACGTACGGGAGGTGGCGGGCGAGCTCCTCACCCACCGCCCCTCGCTCTCGGTCATCGGCCCGCTCAAGGACAAGCAGGCGGACCGCCTGGAAGAAGCGGTCTCCTAAGCCCTTAATCCCTTAAGGAATCAAGATGAGCAAGCTGCGCGTAGCCGTTCTCGGTGCGAGGGGCCGCATCGGCTCCGAGGCCGTCCGGGCGATCGAGGCCGCCGACGACCTGGAGCTGGTGGCGGCGCTGGGCCGGGGCGACAAGCTGGAGACCCTCGCCGACGCGGGCGCCCAGGCCGTCGTCGAGCTCACCACCCCCGCGTCGGTGATGGGCAACCTCGACTTCTGCGTCCGGCACGGCATCCACGCCGTCGTCGGCACCACCGGCTGGACCGACGAACGGCTCGCGCAGCTGACCACCTGGCTGGACAACTCCCCGGAGACCGGCGTCCTCATCGCCCCGAACTTCTCCATCGGCGCGGTCCTGACCATGAAGTTCGCGGAGCAGGCCGCCCGCTACTTCGAGTCCGTCGAGGTCGTCGAACTGCACCACCCCAACAAGGTCGACGCCCCCTCCGGCACCGCCACCCGCACCGCGCAGCTCATCGCGGCCGCCCGCGCCAAGGCCGGCAGCGCACCCCAGCCGGACGCCACCACCACCGCCCTGGACGGCGCACGCGGCGCGGACGTCGACGGCGTCCCGGTCCACGCGATCCGCCTCCGCGGCCTGCTGGCCCACCAGGAAGTGCTGCTCGGCGGCGAGGGCGAGACCCTCACCATCCGCCACGACTCCCTCCACCACAGCAGTTTCATGCCGGGCATCCTGCTCGGCGTCCGCCGCGTGGTGACCACTCCCGGCCTCACGTTCGGCCTGGAACACTTCCTCGACCTGAACTGACTGAGCCCACCATGCGCGCAAAGATCACCTACTTCATCACGGCAGCCGTCCTGGTCTTCTACTTCGTCCTGGTCGGCGGCCGCGGTCTGATGCTCATCCGGCACGGCACGCTGCTCACGGTCACGTTCGGCGTCGCCGTGCTGATCCTGCCGGTGATCGGCGTCTGGTTCCTCTGGAAGAACACCCAGTTCGTCCGCCGCGCCAACGTGCTCGCCGCCGAGCTGGACGCCGAGGGCGGCCTGCCGGTCGACGACCTGGCCCGCACGCCGTCCGGGCGCATCGACCGGGACGCCGCCGACGCGGTCTTCACCAAGCGCCGTGAGGAGACCGAGGACGCTCCGGACGACTGGCGGACCTGGTTCCGGCTGGCGGTCGCCTACCAGGACGCGAGGGACACCCCGAGGGCCCGCAAGGCCATGCAGAGGGCGATCGCACTGCACCGATCCAGCGCGCCCGCACCCTCGTCCCCGCCGAACGCCCCCTCCAGCCCGTCCGGCGCTTGAGGACACCAGTCCAGCCCGTCCGGCGCTTGAGGACATCTTTCACGCCGTACGCAGATGAGCCCGGGACCCACAGGGGCCCCGGGCTCATCCACGTACAGGTAACGGCTCACACCTGGCGGTACTCGTCCGCCCACGCCTCCACCGCATCCGTGGCCCGCTCGAACGCCTCCTCGCGCCCGAGGAAGTCCGCGTTGTGGTCGGTGGCCAGCGGCGGCAGCGTCTCACCGCTTTGCCGGACCACGACGAGCGCCTGGCCCTGGACCGTACGGGGGAAGCCCATCCACTTCACGGGCTGCTGGACCGTACGAACCGCCGACGTCCCGCTCCACGCCACCGTGGTGGTCCAGAAGAAGCCGACGCGCCGCACACCGTGGCGGCTGACCCACGCGCCGGCCCGCAGCAACCGCAGGGCGGCGGCGATCACCGCACCGGCCAGCACCAGACACACGATGGCGCCCGAAGGCGCTCCGGCCACACCGGTGATCATGGCCGCGAGCAGAACGAACGAGGCCAGCAACAACAGGGTGGCCGCCGCCGCGACCCGCCACGGACCGGGGCGGTAGGGCCGCCGCCAGCTGTCGTGGTCGTCGAACGGCAGCGCGACGTCCTCCGCGCTCGCGTCGAATGCGCGGTCGGCCGTCAGAAAGGGCAGGGGCACGACTCATCCTCACTCACAAGCACGCTCGATTGCTGTGCCCGGTGAGGCTACCGAGACCGCCCCCGACCCGACCACCCCAGGGGGTCCGTACGAGTCAGCGGCCCTGCGAGGCGTTGGACTGCTTGCCGTGCTCCGCGGGCTGTCCGGTGTCGAGCGCCGGCAGACCGAGCAGCAGCGAGCCCGCGAGACCGGCGACCACGGTCAGCCCGACGAGCGACCGCCCCAGCAGTTCGGGAACGGAGGCGCGGGTGATGGGAGGGGGAGTGACATTACTGCGGAACCGGTCGGACTCCGCGACGAACGAGAACGGGACGGCTTCACGCCGGCGGAACATGAGGAAACTCTCCTTGATCTGCGTGACAGGTGCTGCTATTGAGTCAGACGTACGACAGCCCGAATCGGTGCCCGAATCGCCGTACTTGTTGGGGGAACTCCACGAACGGCTGCCCGGGGCCGCCGCGTGCATGCATGCGAGCAAGGGGTGCGTGCACGCAAGCAAGGGACCCGTAAAGTGGTCGCCGCCCGAGCGAAGCCTCGGGTTCTCCCCGCGCCGCCCCTGGAAGGACCCCCGTCGGTGACCGACACCCCCGAACCCGCAAAGCCCCACTTCCGCAGTGACGTCACCGTCGAGCTGGTGAAGAGCGACGCGCGCGACGCGGACGTGCTGTTCGCCGCCCGGGTCTCCACCGCCGGCGAGCAGTCGCTCGAAGAGGTCACCAAGGACCCCGAGCGCTCCAAGGGGCTCATCAACTACCTCATGCGGGACCGGCACGGCAGCCCGTTCGAGCACAACTCGATGACGTTCTTCATCAGCGCCCCGATCTTCGTCTTCCGCGAGTTCATGCGGCACCGCGTCGGCTGGTCCTACAACGAGGAATCGGGCCGCTACAGGGAGCTGGAGCCGGTCTTCTACGTCCCCGGAACCTCCCGCAAGCTGGTCCAGCAGGGCCGCCCCGGCAAGTACGTGTTCGTCGAGGGCACCGAGGAGCAGTACGACGTCACGACCCGCGCCATGGAGGAGTCCTACCGGGCCTCCTACGAGGCGTACCAGGAGATGCTGGCGAAGGGCGTGGCCCGCGAGGTCGCCCGCGCGGTCCTCCCTGTCGGCCTCTTCTCCTCGATGTACGCCACCTGCAACGCGCGCTCGCTGATGCACTTCCTCGGGCTGCGCACCCAGCACGAGCTGGCGACGGTCCCGTCCTTCCCGCAGCGCGAGATCGAGATGGTCGGCGAGCAGATGGAAGCCCACTGGCAGCAGCTCATGCCGCTCACTCATGCGGCCTTCAACAAAAATGGACGGGTAGCCCCGTAGGCGGTGTCCGTATTGCGGCGTTTCGAGAAGTTCATCTAGGCTGATCAAACGGACCCGGCACTGCTTGAACCCCCGAGCAGGCAGTGCCGGGCTCCTCTTCCTCGTCCCCCCGAGGGGACCCCGCGCGCTGAGCAGCGAGTAGCGTGTTACCCATGGCTCCGATCTCCACTCCGCAGACCCCCTTCGGGCGGGTCCTCACCGCTATGGTCACGCCCTTCACGGCGGACGGCGCTCTCGACCTCGACGGCGCCCAGCGGCTCGCCGCCCACCTGGTGGACGCAGGCAATGACGGCCTGATCGTCAACGGCACCACCGGTGAGTCCCCGACCACCAGTGACACGGAGAAGGACCAGCTCGTACGGGCGGTGCTCGAAGCCGTCGGCGACCGAGCACATGTCGTCGCCGGCATCGGCACCAACGACACCCGCCACAGCGTCGAGCTCGCCCGGACGGCCGAGCGCACCGGCGCCCACGGGCTGCTCGCCGTGACGCCGTACTACAACAAGCCGCCGCAGGAGGGCCTGCTCCGGCACTTCACGGCCATCGCCGACTCCACCGGCCTGCCCGTGATGCTGTACGACATCCCCGGCCGCAGCGGGGTGCCGATCGACACCGAGACCCTCGTCCGGCTGGCCGACCACCCGCGGATCGTCGCGAACAAGGACGCCAAGGGCGACCTGGGCCGCGCCAGCTGGGCCATCGCCGAATCCGGCCTCGCCTGGTACTCCGGCGACGACATGCTCAACCTGCCGCTTCTCTCGGTCGGCGCCGTCGGCTTCGTCTCCGTCGTCGGCCACGTGGTCACCCCCGACCTGCGGGCCCTGATCGAGGCGCACCTGAGCGGCGATGTCCAGAAGGCCACCGAGATCCACCAGAAGCTGCTCCCGGTCTTCACCGGCATGTTCCGCACCCAGGGCGTCATCACCACGAAGGCCGCTCTGACCCTCCAGGGCCTCCCGGCCGGACCGCTGCGCCTGCCCCTGGTGGAGCTCAGCGTCCAGGAGACGGCCCAGCTCAAGATCGATCTCGCCGCCGGCGGGGTACAGCTCTAATCACAGACTTCACAACTGAATACGCGAGGCGACTCGCATCGAGCACCACCCCAAGACAACAGCAAGTGCACGAATGACATGCGCGCCACGTGCCTCAGCGGTACGTGGCGTGCGTGGTAAGGAGAGTCTTTTGAGTCATCCGCACCCTGAACTCGGTACCCCGCCGAAGCTCCCGAAGGGCGCCCTGCGGGTCACCCCGCTCGGCGGCCTGGGCGAGATCGGCCGCAACATGACGGTCTTCGAGTACGGCGGCCGCCTGCTCATCGTCGACTGCGGCGTCCTCTTCCCCGAGGAGGAGCAGCCGGGCATCGACCTGATCCTGCCGGACTTCACGACGATCCGGGACCGCCTGGACGACATCGAGGGCATCGTCCTCACGCACGGCCACGAGGACCACATCGGTGGCGTCCCCTACCTGCTGCGCCTGAAGCCGGACATCCCCCTCATCGGCTCGAAGCTGACCCTCGCGCTCATCGAGGCGAAGCTCCAGGAGCACCGCATCCGCCCCTACACCCTTGAGGTGCAGGAGGGACAGCGGGAGCGCATCGGCGTCTTCGACTGCGAGTTCATCGCGGTCAACCACTCCATCCCGGACGCCCTCGCCGTCGCCATCCGCACCCCCGCGGGCATGGCCGTGGCCACCGGTGACTTCAAGATGGACCAGCTTCCGCTGGACGGCCGTCTCACCGACCTGCACGCCTTCGCGCGGCTGAGCGAGGAGGGCATCGACCTCCTCCTCTCCGACTCCACCAACGCCGAGGTCCCCGGCTTCGTGCCGCCGGAGCGGGACATCTCCAACGTCCTGCGCACGGTGTTCGCGAACGCCCAGAAGCGCATCATCGTGGCGAGCTTCGCCAGCCATGTGCACCGCATCCAGCAGATCCTGGACGCCGCCCACGAGTACGGCCGCAGGGTCGCCTTCGTCGGCCGCTCGATGGTCCGCAACATGGGCATCGCCCGCGACCTGGGCTACCTGAAGGTTCCCGCCGGACTGGTCGTCGACGTCAAGACCCTCGACGACCTCCCGGACGACGAGGTCGTACTCGTCTGCACGGGTTCGCAGGGCGAGCCGATGGCGGCCCTCTCCCGGATGGCCAACCGCGACCACCAGATCCGGATCGTCCCGGGCGACACGGTGATCCTCGCGTCGTCCCTGATCCCGGGCAACGAGAACGCGGTCTACCGCGTGATCAACGGCCTGACCCGCTGGGGCGCCAACGTCGTCCACAAGGGCAACGCCAAGGTCCACGTCTCGGGCCACGCCTCGGCCGGCGAGCTGCTGTACTTCTACAACATCTGCAAGCCGAAGAACCTGATGCCGGTCCACGGCGAATGGCGCCACCTGCGGGCCAACGCCGAGCTGGGCGCGCTCACGGGCGTGCCGAAGGACCACATCGTCATCGCCGAGGACGGCGTGGTCGTCGACCTCATCGACGGCAAGGCCAAGATCGTCGGCAAGGTCCAGGCCGGTTACGTCTACGTCGACGGACTCTCCGTCGGGGACGTCACCGAGACCTCCCTCAAGGACCGCCGCATCCTCGGCGACGAGGGCATCATCTCGGTGTTCATCGTGGTCGACAGCTCCTCCGGCAAGATCGTGGGCGGCCCCCACATCCAGGCCCGGGGCTCCGGCATCGACGACAACGCCTTCGTCGGCGTGACTCCGAAGATCCAGGAAGCCCTGGACAAGTCGGCGCAGGACGGCGTGATGGAGCCCCACCAGCTCCAGCAGATGGTCCGCCGGACGGTCGGCAAGTGGGTGTCCGACACCTACCGCCGGCGCCCGATGATCCTTCCGGTCGTCGTCGAGGTCTGACCCCTCACGACCGCCTGACCTGGAGCGGGGCCCCCGATTTGCATCGGGGAGCCCCGCTCCAGTACGTTTACGGCTCCGCCTGAACGGGAAGCACCGCGCGCATCTGTGCGTCGGCAGCACCTCAACGGGGCGGGAATTCCGACTCAGAATCTCTGATAATGTCGGATCCGCCGAAAGGCAAGGCCGCTCCACAGGCCACCGGAAATCACATTCGGACCGGAAACGGAACGAAAAGAGTCTGGTAAAGTTGGAACCGCCGGAAAGGGAAAACGCAAAAGCGAAGAACCTGGAAAGCGAAACTGCACGGCCCGCTTCGACCGGGAGTCAGACACTGGAAAGCGTCTGATAGAGTCGGAAACGCAAGACAGC
>NZ_JBHXPF010000053.1:0-51111 GCF_042718715.1 Streptomyces sp. NPDC058576
CACGACATGCCGGTGCCCCGGCCCTTCGAAGGGCCGGGGCACCGGCATGTCGTGCGTTCAGTGGTGTCCGCGCGCGGAGCTCGACGCGCCCCCGAACAGCCGGGCCAGCGCCCGGAAGGGCAACGTGACCACGGTGGCGATGGCTCCGCCGATGGAGCGGAGTACGTCCGCGATGGCCTTCAGCATGAGTCCGACCTCCGTTCTCGCTCCCGGAGGCTCCAGGGGCGTTGGGTTCGAGAGCCACCGCGTACCCGCACCGCGGCACCCCAATCCCGTAACGCGGCCACCCGGTCGGATCACGGCCCGCACAGCCCTGGAGCCCCGGAGCGCGATGCGCTCCGGGGCTCCAGGGTCGGTCAACCCGGATCAGGCGGTGGTGATGTTCTCCGCCTGCGGGCCCTTCTGGCCCTGGGTGATGTCGAAGGTCACCGCCTGGCCTTCCTGGAGCTCACGGAAGCCGGAGGAGTTGATGTTGGAGTAGTGCGCGAAGACGTCGGGGCCGCCGCCGTCCTGCGCGATGAAGCCGAAGCCCTTTTCCGAGTTGAACCACTTGACGGTTCCGCTGGCCATGCCTGTACCTCTCAGCAGTAAACGGATCCGCACCGCGCGGACCCGGAGGTGATCGCCCTGGTTCTCAGGCACTGCACAGCAAAACGCCCGCGCCAGGCGCGGGCAGGTACTGCGAACCACGACATCTTCCGGCGACGCTACACGGCGGGATCACTCCTCACCAGAGAGCAACGCCATTTTGCTGTGGATCACCTTCACGGTCACCGGCTCGAACCACACCGATCACGGTCCGTTCAGGGCCCGTCGGCACCCCGGGCGACACCCCGTGCCCACAGGACCAGCGGCACCTGGAGGGGCAGCCGCGCCAGGGCCGCGAACCGCTGCGGCCGGGGCCGGTGACGCCAGTCGACGGCCATCTGCACATTGGCCGGAAACACACCGACGAAGAAACCCGCGGTCGCCCGGGCGGCGGCCGGGCGCGTCCGGGGGTGGGCGAGGCCCGCGGCCAGGGCGAGTTCGACCACTCCGCTGGCGTACGTCCAGGTGCGGGGCTTTCCGGGCAGGATCCGCGGCACGGTGGAGTCGAAGGCCCGGGGGACGGCGAAATGGAGCACTCCCGCTCCGCCCATCAGCCCGGCGAGCAGGACGGCGGAACGCGTCTGGCGGGACATGCTTCTCCTTCGACGACGGGACATGCCGGGGCCGGTACTTACTTGAGAGTAAGTTACGGGTTCCCGACGCGTACCGCACCCCCCGTCACTGGATGAATCTGGGCAGCCAGCGCGCCTGGTAGTCGGGGTGGCCCGCGTACTCGGCGGCGAGTTGCCGTACGGCGAAGCCCAGGCCCACCGCACGGCCGGAGCGGTAGTCCTCGGCCGGGCGGTCGGTGTCCAGGTCGGCCACCTCGACGTACTCGCCGAGCATCACGCGGCTCGTTTCGATGCGCTCCAGGGTCCGCGCGGGATTCTGGAGGGCGATGTGCTGGTCGAAGCCCCGGCCGCGCACCGTGAACGCCACCCCGCCCGTGCGGTCGTGGACCTCTCCCGGCACATCGGCCGGGCACCGCCATCGGTCCCCGCCGGCGGCCATGGCGACGTGTTCCTCGTCGGCGAGCCGCGCCCGGACGAAGGCCACCATCTCTGCGTTGCCGCCCATGTGGATGCCGCTCCCTTGCGCTGATGGATCTCTGCACTCGATACGGGAGCATTCTGGTGGACCGGACGCGGCGCGATCCACCTCCGCATCCGGTTCACCCCACCGTGTCCCCCGTGTCCCCCGCCTTCCCCGCTGCGCGGTCGGCGAGCAGCCGGTGCAGGGGTTCGGTCTCCCGGCGGCGGTACTCCTGGACCGCCCAGCCGTTGCCGTCCGGGTCGGTGAGGTACATGAAGGTCGCGCCGTCCTCGTCCCCGTACCTCTGCGGCGCGGAGACCTCGACGCCCCGGCCGACGAGTTCGGCGTGCGCGGCGGCGATGTCGGTGACACAGAGCTGAAGGCCGTGGTACGTGCCCGGCTGCGGGGTTCCGGTCGGGTTGGGCAGACCGTCGGTGAGGGCGATCGAACAGCCGGATCCCGGCGGCGTCAGCTGGACGACACGGGCGCCCGGCATCACCTCGGCGTCGATGTCGACGGCGAAGCCGAGCTTGTCCCGGTAGAAGTCCCGGGCCCGGTCGACGTCGGTCACGGGCAGCACGATCACTTCGAGGGTCCAGTCCATGGGTCAGCGCCCTTTCGTGGGTGGGTCGGTGCCCGGGTCGGGCCGTGGTTCGTCCGGGCCGGGCTGGGGTGTCCCGGGGGCGGGCGGTGGCTCGGCCGCCTCGTCCTCGCCCGTCCCCTCCCCGGCGAGCGGCGTAGCGCCGCCCTGGAGGCGGGCCAGGTCGGCCGGCCGGACCTGGATGATGAACAGGGCGACCAGGGCGGCCACCACGGCGAAGCAGGCCGCGACGACGAAGGCGCTGGAGACGCCCGAGGTGAGGATCTCGTCGCCCCAGGGCGGTGGCAGCTCGCCGGTCCTCTGCGCCTCCAGCTGCTGGGCGCGCGTGGCCTCCTGGCGGAAGCTCGACATCTGCTCGGTCGCCTCGTTGCGACTGGCCGTGCCGAACGTCGTGACCAGGATCGACAGCCCCAGCGAGCCGCCGACCTGCTGGGTGGCGTTGAGGATGCCGGAGGCGGCGCCCGCCTCCTTCGGGGCGACGCCCGACACCGCCATCAGGGTCAGCGAGACGAACTGCATGCCCATGCCGAGGCCGAAGACGAGCATCGGTCCCAGGATGGAGCCGAGGTAGGTGGAATGGATATCGGTCAGCGTGAGCCAGCCGAGCCCGAGCGCGGCCAGGACCGCGCCCACCACCATGAAGGGTTTGGGACCGTACCGGGGGAGCAACTGGGAGGCCAGGCCCGCGCCGACGGCGATGATGGCGCTCACCGGCAGGAAGGCGAGACCGGCCCGCAACGGGCTGAAGTCGAGCACGTCCTGCACGAACAGGGTCAGGAAGAAGAACATCCCGAACAGCGCCGCCGAGAGGCTGAGCATCATGGCGTAGCTTCCGGCGCGATTGCGGTCGCGGAACATCCACAGCGGGGTGATGGGCTGCCGGGAGCGGCGTTCGATGGCGATGAACACCGCCAGGAGGACGACGGCGGCGGCGAACGAGCCGAGCGTGAGGGAGTCGGTCCAGCCGTCCTCGGACGCGCGGATGAAGCCGTACACCAGCAGCACCATGCCCACCGTGGAACTCAGGGCGCCCGCGATGTCGAAGTGGCCGGGATGGCGCTCGGACTCGGCGATGTAGCGGGGGGTGGCGAACGCGATGAGCAGGCCGATGGGGACGTTGACGAACAGCACCCAGCGCCAGTCGAGCCACTCCACGAGCATGCCGCCCGCCAGCAGACCGATCGCGCTGCCGCCCGCCGAGACGCCGGCGAACACCCCGAACGCGCGGTTGCGTTCGGGTCCCTCGCGGAAGGTGGTGGTGATCAGGGAAAGGGCGGTGGGCGAGGCGATGGCGCCGCCGACGCCTTGCAGCGAACGGGCGGCCAGCAACTGCCAGGACTCCTGGGAGAGTCCGCCGAGCAGCGAGGCGAAGACGAAGAGCAGGACACCGAAGATGAAGACGCGGCGGCGGCCGAGGATGTCACCGAGCCGCCCGCCGAGCAGCAGCAGTCCGCCGAACGTCAGCGTGTAGGCGTTGACGACCCAGGACAGGTTCTCGGTGGAGAAGCCCAGGGACTTCTGGATGTCCGGAAGCGCGATGTTGACGATGGTGATGTCGAGGACCACCATCAGCTGGCAGGAAGCGATGACCAGCAGTGCCAGTCCGCCCCGGTGCCGGTCAGAGGTCTTTGCCGTGTCTGCGGGGTTCGCGTGGGAGCCCGTCATAGTGCGGTCGTCTCTCGTGCCGAGGGCAGTGAGCCCCGTGGGAGCAGCCGGTCTCCGCGTCGGTCGGGTGAACGCGGACGATCACCCGACCGACGTTATGCCGGAACCGGGGGCCTCGCCAATCGAGCCGTCAGAGGCCGGCCCGGGCCTCCCGGCTCAACTCAGCGCGTGGACGGCTGTGCGGAAGACGGCGGGCGCCCGGTGGGCCGCGGCGACGATCAGCCGCCCCGAGGACGGGTGGCCGGCGGCGCCCAGCAGGGCCGCGGTGAGCAGGCGGTAGCGTCGGGTGGCCCGTGCCCAGCGGCGGGGGTAGTCCTCGGGCCGCCCGGCGGTCAGGCAGTCGACCGCGGCCGTCGCGGTGGCGACGGCGAGGGCGATGCCCTCCCCGGTGAGGGCGTCCACGTAGCCCGCGGCGTCGCCGACCAGCAGGACCCGCCCGGCCCGTCGGCCCAGCGCCCGCTGCCGCAGCGGACCGGCCCCGCGTACGGGGGTGGCCCCGGGGCCGTCCGCGAGCCGGGCGGCGAGGGCGGGGAAGGCGGCCAGATGGCGGTCGTAGGGGCGGCGGTCGCGGCTCAGGACGGCCACCCCCACCAGGCGCTCGCCGACCGGGGTCACGTACGCCTCGCCGTGCCGGGACCAGTGCACCTCGACATGGTCCGTCCAGGGGGCCATCGGGTAGTGGCGGCGCAGCCCGTAGCGTCCGGGGCCGGGGACCGGGTGGTCGAGGCCCAGGGCGCGGCGCAGCGGCGAGTGGAGCCCGTCGGCGGCGATGAGCCAGCGCCCGGTGAGTCCGGCGGCGGTGACGGTGCGCTCGTCCTGCCGGATCTCCCCCACCTTGGCGGCGACGACGCGTACGCCGAGGGCGGCGGCCCGCTCGTGCAGGGCGGTGTGGAGTTCGGTGCGCCGGACGCCCGCGCCGGGGCCGCCCCGGAAGGCTGCCTCCGCGCTGCGCCGCCCGTCGGTGTAGCGGATGCCCCGCAGCTCGTGGCCGCTCACCCGGACGCCGAGGTCGCGCAGGGCGGCGACGCCCCCGGGCATGATGCCCTCGCCGCACGCCTTGTCGACGGGGGCGGTGCGCGGCTCGACCACCACCGCTTCCAGGCCCGCCGACGCGGCGCGGATCGCGGCGGCCAGTCCGGCCGGTCCGCCGCCCGCGACCAGGACGTCGATCACGCCCGTGCGTCCGCGGCCGGGAGACGGGCCAGCGCCCCGTCCTCGCACCGGATCCGTACGACCATGAGCGCGGCGTTGAGGACGGTGAAGACCAGCGCGGTCACCCACGCCCCGTGGACCAGGGGCAGCGCGAGGCCTTCGGCGGCGACGGCGACGTAGTTGGGGTGCCCCGTCCACCGGTAGGGGCCGCCGGTGACCCGGGGCAGGCCGGGGACGACGATGACGCGGGTGTTCCAGCGGGGGCCGAGGGCGCGGATGCACCACCAGCGCAGCGCTTGCGCGGCCACGACGACGGCGACCATCGCCCAGCCGAGGACCGGCTGGAAGGGACGGTCGGTGAATCCGGCCTCCGCCAGGCAGCCGGCCAGGAGGGCGGTGTGCAGGGCGACCATCGCCGGATAGTGTCCGCGGCCCGATTCGACGCCGCCCCGGGCGAGGCTCCAGCGGGTGTTGCGGCGGGCTACGACGAGTTCGGCGAGGCGTTCGGCCGCGACGGCGAGCACGAGGACGGTGTACCAGGTCATGAGCCGTTCCTTCCTACCAGCGCAGCAGCACCAGTTCGCAGCAGAATCCCGGTCCCATGGCCAGCAGCAGCCCGGGGGTGCCCGGCTCCGGCCGGCGCTGTTCGATGGTGTCGCGCAGGACGTGCAGGACAGAGGACGAGGAGAGGTTGCCGACGTCGGCCAGCGAGCGCCAGGTGACGTCGAGGGCGCCCTCGCGCAGGTCCAGGACCTCGGACACGGTCTCCAGGACCTTGGGGCCGCCCGGGTGGCAGACCCAGTGGGCGATGTCCTTCGGTTTGAGGCCGTGTTCGTCGAGGAACTCCCGTACGTCGTCGGCGAGGTACTGGCGTACGACGTCGGGCACGGCCGGATCGAGGACGACGCGGAACCCGGTGGAGCCGATGTCCCAGCCCATGACGTGCTCGGTGTCCGGGTACATCCGGCTGCGGGTGGCCACGATCTCGGGCCCGGCGACGGCCCGGCGGCCGCCGAGGGCGACCACGGCGGCCGCTCCGTCGCCGAACAGCGCGGTCGCCACCAGGTTGGCGGGCGAGGCGTCGTGGCGCTGGAAGGTGAGGGAGCAGAGCTCGATCGACAGGAGCACGGCCACGTCGTCGGGGCGGCCGAGGAGGTAGTCGTGCAGCCGGGCCGTCCCGGCAGCTCCGGCGACGCAGCCGAGGCCGAAGACGGGCAGCCGCTTCACGTCCGACCGCATCCCCAGCCGGGTCACGAGCCGGGCGTCGATCGAGGGGGCGGCGACCCCGGTGACGGAGGTGAACATCAGCAGGTCCACATCGGAGGGCCGCAGCCCTGCCGCCCGCAGAGCACCGCGTACGGCCTGGGCGCCGAGGTCGACGGCGGACCGGATGAACACGTCGTTGGAGGCGCCGAAGCCGTCGAGGTCGCGGTAGCCGTCCAGGGGCAGCACGGTGTGCCTGCTGCGGACTCGGGCGTTCTCGTGGAGCCGTTCCAGGACCCGGCGGTCGGCGCCGGGCGGCAGGCAGGTGCGGGCCACCATGTCGGTGACTTCACGCTGGGTGTGGCGGTGGGGCGGCAGTGCCCCGTGAACCGCGGCGATGCGGGTCATCCTGCCTCCTGCTTCGGTGGCGTCATGCCCCCATCCTGCCCACACGGCGTGGTGGAACGCCGCAAAAGACCCGCCCGGTCGCCGCATTGACGGGGCGACAGGCCTCTACGATCGCCCGATGGACGCCACGGACAGGGTGAGCCCGGAGGATGCGCGTCGGGCCGACGCGGATCCGGACGCACCGGAAACGGGCGGTCCGGTTCCGGCCTGCGCGGATCCCGTCGGCGCCGATCCCGTCGGCGCCGGGCGACGGGGCCGGGTCGTGGGGCTCGCGCTCGCGTGCCACCCGGGGCCGGCGCTCGCGGTGACCGCGCTCGCCTGCGCCCTCGCCCTCGGCTCCGGACTCGGCGGCCCCCGCTCCGCGCTGGTCACGGCGGCGGTGCTGGCCGGGCAGCTCTCGGTGGGCTGGTGCAACGACGCGTACGACGCGCGGCGTGACGCGCGGGCCGGCCGCCGGGGGAAGCCCGCGGCCGACGGCACGGTCGGGGCGGGTGCGGTGTGGGCGGCGGCCGGGATCGCGCTCGCCGTGTGCGTACCGCTCTCGCTGGCCTGCGGTGTCCTCGCGGGTACGGTGCACCTCGCCGCGGTCGCGGCCGCCTGGCTCTACAACCTGCGGCTCAAGGCGACCGTCCTGTCCTGGCTGCCGTACGTGGCCGGATTCGGCGCCCTGCCCGCCGCCGTCACCCTCTCCCTGCCCGGCGGGCCGGCGCCCCGGTGGTGGACGGTGGCGGCCGGGGCCCTGCTCGGATTGGCGGCGCATCTGGCCGACACGCTCCCGGACATCGCGGTGGACCGGGCGGCCGGAATCCGGGGCCTCCCGCACCGGCTGGGCGACACGGGGACCCGGCTGCTGCTGCCGCTGCCGCTCCTCGGCGCGACGGCGGTGCTGGCCCTCGGGCCGCCCGGACCGGTGGACGGCGGGGGTGCGGCGGCGCTCGTCCTGGCCGGTACGGCGTCGCTCGCGGGCCCGGCGCTCGGCCGCCGGTGGCGCAAGGCCGCACTGGCCGGAGCGGTGGCCGTGGCAGCGGTGGATCTGGCGCTGCTGCTGGCCCTGGGCACCTCCGCCTCCTGAACGGCACCTTCTCGCACCGTATCTGACGCAACGTCAAACAATGCACCCGCATGACATGACCATGCGAGGACCGTTGACAAATCCGAAACAGAGCAGAAATCTATGAACCTCTCACTGCAAAAGATTGACTTGAAGCCTCAAATATCGTGGAAGCAGAGGACACCATGAGATGGAAGCGACGTACCGGGCGGTCGATCTCCGGGCTCCTGATAGCCGGGATGGTCTCGGTCGGACTCCTGCCCGTCGCCGCGAACGCGGCTGAGCCCACCGATCTGGCCCGGGGCAAGACCGTCACCGCCAGCGGGTCGCACGGCGGTTACCCGGCCGCCAACGCCAACGACGGCAAAGTCGACAGCTACTGGGAGTCCAACGGTCACCCCGCCGACCTGACGGTGAAGCTCGGGGCGGACGCGGACATCCAGTCCGTCGTCCTCAAGCTCAACCCGGACCCGGTCTGGGCGACGCGGACGCAGGACATCCAGGTGCTCGGCCGGAAGCAGGACGCCACCGTGTTCTCCTCGCTGCGGGCCCGCGCCGGATACGTGTTCAACCCCGGCTCCAACCGGAACACCGTGACCATCCCCGTCACCGGCCGGGTCGCCGACCTCCAGCTGAAGTTCTTCTCCAACACCGAGGCGCCCGGCGCCCAGGTCGCCGAGATCCAGGTGCTCGGCACGGCCGCGCCCAACCCGGACCTGACCGTGAGCGCCCTGTCCTGGAGCCCGGCGTCACCGTCCGAGACGGACGACATCACCGTCGGGGGGACCGTCCGCAACGCCGGCTCGGCCGCCTCCCCCGCGACCACCGTCAACGTCAGCCTGGGCGGCGTGGTCGTGGGCAGCGCGCCGGTCGGCCCGCTGGCCGCGGGGGCCTCGGCCCCCATCTCGGTCAAGGCCGGCAAGCGGGCGCAGGGGTCGTACCCGGTCTCGGCGCTGGTGGACCCGACCGACACGGTCGTCGAGTCGGACAACACCAACAACAGCCGCACCACCGACTCCCCGCTGGTGGTCGGTCAGAGCCCCGGCCCGGACCTGCAGGTCCGCTCCATCTCCTCCACCCCGGCCAACCCGGCGGTCGGCGCGGCGGTCACCTTCACCGTGGCGGTGCACAACCGTGGCACCAGCGCGGTGAGCGCGGGCACGGTCACCCGGCTGACCGTCGGTTCCACCACGCTCAACGGCACCACCCCGGCCATCGCGGCGGGCGCGACCGCGAACGTCACGGTCGGCGGGAGCTGGACGGCGGCGAGCGGGGGCGCGACCCTGACCGCCACGGCCGATGCCACGAACCTGGTCGCGGAGACCAGCGAGACCAACAACACCTTCGCCCGGTCCATCGTGGTCGGACGCGGCGCCGCCGTACCGTACACCGAGCTGGAGGCGGAGAAGGCGAACTACCAGGGCACGTTGCTGCAGTCCGACGCCGAACGCACCTTCGGGCACACCAACTTCGCCACCGAGTCCTCCGGCCGCGAGTCGGTGCGGCTCAACTCCACAGGCCAGTACGTCGAGTTCACCTCGACCGCCCCGGCGAACTCGATCGTCGTGCGCAACTCCATCCCGGACGCGCCGGGTGGCGGCGGCCGTGAGGCGACCATCAGCCTGTACGCCGACGGCCAGTTCGTCCGCAAGCTCGACCTCTCCTCGAAGCACAGCTGGCTGTACGGGAACACCGACAGCCCCGAAGGGCTCACCAACACGCCCGGCGGCGACGCGCGGCGCCTGTTCGACGAGTCCCACGCCCTGCTCACCCAGACCTACCCGGTGGGAACCAAGTTCCGTCTCCAGCGGGATGCGAGCGACAACGCCTCCTTCTACGTCATCGACCTGATCGACCTGGAACAGGTGGCCGCACCCTCGTCACAGCCGTCGGGCTGCGTGTCCATCACGACGTACGGCGCGGTGGCGAACGACGGGCTCGACGACACGGCCGCGATCCAGCGCGCGGTGACGGCGAACCAGAACGGCGAGATCGACTGTGTGTGGATTCCGGCGGGCCAGTGGCGCCAGGAACAGAAGATCCTCACCGACGACCCGCTCGACCGGGGCCAGTGGAACCAGGTCGGCATCCGGGACGTGACGATCCGTGGCGCGGGCATGTGGCACTCCCAGCTCTACACGCTGACCCCGCCGCACGAGGCGGGCGGGATCAACCACCCGCACGAGGGCAACTTCGGTTTCGATATCGACGAGAACACGCAAATCTCCGACATCGCCATCTTCGGCTCCGGCACCATCCGCGGCGGCGACGGCAACCACGAGGGCGGCGTCGCGCTGAACGGCCGGTTCGGCAAGGACACGAAGATCAGCAACGTCTGGATCGAGCACGCCAACGTGGGCGTCTGGGCGGGCCGCGACTTCGACAACATCCAGGCGCTGTGGAACCCGGGTGACGGCGTCGAGTTCACCGGCATGCGGATCCGCAACACGTACGCGGACGGCATCAACTTCGCCAACGGCACCCGCAACTCCACGGTCTACAACTCCTCGTTCCGCAACACCGGCGACGACGCGCTCGCCGTCTGGTCCAGCAAGTACGTCAAGGACCAGTCCGTCGACATCGGCCACGACAACAGCTTCCGCAACAACACCATCCAGCTCCCCTGGCGCGCCAACGGCATCGCGATCTACGGCGGTTACGGCAACAAGATCGAGAACAACCTGATCTCCGACACCATGAACTACCCGGCCATCATGCTGGCGACCGACCACGACCCGCTGCCCTTCTCCGGGCAGACGCTGATCGCCAACAACGGCCTGTACCGCACCGGCGGAGCCTTCTGGAACGAGGACCAGGAGTTCGGTGCGATCACCCTCTTCCCGCAGAACCTGCCGATCCCCGGGGTCACGATCCGCGACACGGACATCGTGGACTCCACCTACGACGGCATCCAGTTCAAGACGGGCGGCGGCCTGATGCCGGACGTCAAGATCCAGAACGTGCGGATCGACAAGTCCAACAACGGATCGGGCATCCTCGCGATGGGCGGCGCCCGCGGCAACGCGACGCTCACCGACGTGACGATCACCGACTCGCGCGACGGCCATGTGCTGATCGAGCCCGGCTCGCAGTTCACCGTCTCCGGCACCCCGAACGGAGCACGCGCGAAGCGCTGAACCCCCTGCACGGTTCCCGGGCCGACCGATGACCGTCGGCCCGGGAACACCCCTTTGTACCGGCGGATCTGGTGGTGTCACGGCTCTGGGAAGTGCAAGGCGCCGGGGCTACCCTCCGCGCATGATTCCTACGGTTGTCTGGGGTACCGGCAACGTCGGCCGCGCGGCGATCCGCGCCGTCGCGGCCCATCCGGCACTGACACTCGCCGCCGTCCTCGTGCACGATCCCGCCAAGGTCGGCCGCGACGCCGGCGAACTCGGCGGTCTCGGGCGCACGCTCGGGGTCGCGGCCACCGACGACATCGCCGCCGTCCTCTCCGCCCGCCCCCGGGCGGTGTTCTACGCGGCGTCCGGCGACATCCGTCCCGATGACGCGCTGGCCGACATCGGCCGGGCGATCCGGGCCGGCGCGGTGGTCGTCACGCCCTCCCTCTATCCGCTCTACGACCAGCGCAACGCCCCGCCCGAGCTGCGGGACCCGATCGTGGCCGCCGTCGCCGAGGGCGGCGGCTCCCTCTTCGTCTCCGGCGTCGACCCCGGCTGGGGAAACGACGTCCTGCCGCTGCTCGTCAGTGGTCTCGGCACCGAGGTGGACGTCATCCGCTGCCAGGAGATCTTCGACTACTCCACGTACGAGCAGGAGGATTCGGTGCGCCATCTGATCGGGATGGGGCACCCGATGGACTACCAGCCGCTGATGCTGGCGGAGAGTGTCCCGACGATGGTGTGGGGCGGTCAGATACGTCTCATGGCGCGGGCGCTGGGCGTCGAGCTCGACGAGATCCGCGAGACGCTGGACCGCCGGGCGCTGGAGCGCGAGGTCCGCACCCGCACGATGGGCACGTTCGCCGAGGGCACCCAGGGCGCCGTGCGCTTCGAGGTGCAGGGCATCGTGGACGGCGAGCCCCGGATCGTCATCGAGCACATCACCCGGATCCACGCCTCGTGCGCCCCGGACTGGCCGTCCCCGCCCGACGGGGTGGGCGCGCACCGGGTCGTCATCGAGGGCCGGCCCCGTATCGAGGTGACGGTCGAGGCCCTGGACGAGGGCGAGAACCGGTCGGCGGGCGGGAACGCCACCGCGGTCGGGCGGCTCGTCTCGGCGATCGACTGGCTGGTGGACGCGAAGCCGGGCCTGTACGACGCACTCGACGTTCCGCTGCGGCCTGCGGTCGGCAGGCTGGGAAGGAGACCGGCATGATCATCGACATTCCGGAGGGCCAGGAGCCCATCGGTTACGTGTGGGGGGAGATGGTCCCCGGCATCGGCGTGGCCGCCGCCACGTTCTCGATGTCCGTCTACGAGCACACGACGCTGGGGCTGCGGGAGTTCGAGGCGGCCCGGCTGCGCGTCGCGCAGATCAACGGGTGTCTGTTCTGCCTGGACTGGCGGACCGAGCGGGACGGGGCGAAGGTCGAGGAGGAGTTCGCCGGGGCGGTGACCGAGTGGCGTACGACCGACGCCTTCGACGAGCGGACCAGGCTCGCGGCGGAGTACGCCGAGCGGTACACGCTCGACCATCACGGTCTGGACGACGCCTTCTGGCAGCGGATGACCGCGCACTACAGCCAGGCGGAGATCGTGGAGCTGACGATGAGCATCGGCTCGTGGCTGGCGTTCGGACGGCTCAACCATGTGCTGGGTATCGACGCGGTGTGCGTTCTGCCCGGTCACTGACGGAGTCCGGGGCCGCCGGGTTGGCACTCCCGGCCCCGGGCTCTCCGTATGCCGAAGAGCCGCCTACAGATCGGTCGCGATGATCCGTTCGATGTTGCGCTCGGCGAGCGCGGTGATGGTGACGAACGGGTTCACGCTGGTGTTCCCGGGGATCAGCGCCCCGTCGATGACGTACAGGCCCGGGTAGCCGTGCAGCCGGCCGTAGTTGTCGGTGGCCTTGTCCAGGACCGCACCGCCCAGCGGGTGGTAGGTGAGGTGGTCGCCCCAGATCTTGTGGACGCCGAAGAGGTCCGTGCGGTAGATCGTCCCCTCCTTCCGGTTGATCTTGTCGAAGATGGTCTTCGCGGCGTCGATGGACGGCTGCTTCCACGCCGTCTGCCAGTTCAGCTCCGCCTTCCCCGCCGCCGCGTTCCAGGTGAACCGGGCGCGGTGGGGGTTCTTGGTGATGGAGAGGTAGAACGAGGCCCACGTCTCGATCCCGGTGGGCAGCGGTGCGACTTCGGCGAACGCTCCCCCGGCGTCCCAGTTGTCGATGCCGCCGGTGGGGATGGAGGACTGCACCTTTCCCGTCGGGTCCCAGAGGTGGTTGGCCCGGCCGCACATGACGTTGCCGTTGTCGCCCCAGCCCTGGCCGATCTCGTCGTTGAGGAGGGGCAGCGCGCCGGTGGCCTTGAGGCCGACGAGGAGCTTGCTGGTGCCCACGCTGCCCGCGGCGAAGAACACCTTGTCCGCGGTGACGGTCTTGGTGGCGGTGGTCCGGCCGCCGGTGTCCAGCTGGTCGATGAGCACGGTGTAGCCGCCGCCGGGAGCCGGGGTGACCGTGGTGACCTTGTGCAGCGGGGAGATGGTGACCCGGCCGGTGGCTCTGATCCGGTCGATGTAGGTCTTCTGGAGCGACTTCTTGCCGTGGTTGTTGCCGTAGAGGATCTCGGCGTCCAGGGCTGACCTGGGGACGGTTCCGGCCGCCTCCTGCTTCATGTAGTCCCAGTCGTAGACGGCGGGCACGAAGAGGAAGGGGAAGCCGGAGCGCTGGGCGTGTTTCCGGCCGACCCTGGCGTACTGGTAGCAGTCGACGCTGTCGAACCAGGCGGGGTCGATGGTGGTGACGCCCAGTCCGCTGTTGGCGCGCGGGTAGTAGGTGGCGTACATCTCCGCGGCGTTGACCGTCGGGAGGATGGCGCCGAAGTTCTCCCGGCGCGGGGTGACGGCCATGCCGCCGTTGACCAGGGAGCCACCGCCGACGCCCCGGCCCTGGTAGACCGTGATGCCGCCGAACTCCTCGGCGTCGAGGATGCCGGTGTAGCGGTTGACGTTCTTGTCGATGGGGAAGCCGAGGAAGTTGCTCAGCGGCTGCTTGGTCCGGGTGCGCAGCCAGAAGGAGCGGTCGTCCGGCCTGGTGGTGTTGGCGAAGATCTTGCCGTCCGCGCCGGGGGTGTCCCAGGCCATGCCCATCTCGATCATGTGGACGTCCGTTCCGGCCTGGGCGAGCCGGAGAGCGGCCACGGAGCCGCCGTATCCGGTGCCGACGACCAGGACAGGCACCCGGGCCCCGGATCCGATCGGCGCTGCCGCCGCACGGACACGCGCCCACGCCGGCGTGGTGTGCCCGGCCATCGCCGCGGCGCCCAGAAGAGAACCTGTTCCAGTGATGAATCTTCGACGCGAGACACCCTTGGTCTCGCTGTCCTGCATGGCATTTTCGCGCATGTGACGTTCCTCACTCTCGACAGAGTGCAACAGGTTCTACTGCCGAATGCGTGGCAAGTCACGAGAAACTTGGGGGTAACTTCCCGGCGACACCCCGGGACGACACGGGAGCCCCGGACCGTGCGGTCCGGGGCTCCTGGTGTTCGGTCGCGCGAGGATCAGTAGGCGCCGAAGACGTTGTCGATCGAGCCGTACCGGTCCGCGGCGTAGTTGCAGGCGGCCGTGATGTTGGCGACCGGGTCGTAGCTGTCGGTCGAGGTGCCGGGCACGTGGTAGGCCTGGAAGGTCGGGTCGATGACCTGGAGCAGGCCCTTGGACGGGGTGCCCTTGACGGCGTTGGAGTCCCAGTTGTTGATGGCGGCCGGGTTGCCCGAGGACTCGCGCATGATGTTGCGGTGGATGCCCTCGTAGGTGCCGGGGATGCCCTGCTCGGCCATGACCGCCAGGGACTCCTTGATCCAGCCGTCGAGGTCGTTCGTGTAGGTCACGGCCTCCTTCTCGGCGGCCGGCGCGGCCTTGGCCACCGGGGCGGCCTCGATGCGCTCCGAACGGTCGGCCCGGTCCGCCGACGCGCCACGTGCGGCGGACGGGGAGGCCTTGGCGGCCTTGTCGTCCGACGGGGCGGCGGCCTTGGCTCCGAGAACCAGCTTGATACCGGGGTGAATAAGGTCGGGATTCCCTCCGACGATCTTCCGGTTGCCTTCGTACAGCTTCTCCCAGCCGCCGCTGACGGAATGCTCGCGGGCGATCTTGGAAAGAGTTTCGCCGGCCACCACGGAATGCTGGGCGGGGGCGGCCTTCGCGGCGGAATTCGCCTGCGGCGACACCGAGGCGGGAGCCACGGCCTGCGGCGCGGCGGCGGGCGCGGGGGCCGCGAAGGCGCTGGTGGCGCCGATCACCGGGAGGGCGAGTACGGCCCCACCGGTGGTCACGGCGGCGAGGCCGCGGCTCAGCGAGGTGGACTTGGGACGGCGGTGCTTACCCTGTGCGGGCATGGGGGATTTCCTCTCCGGCGCCTGCGAGGTGAGCTGTCGGGTTCAGACGGGAGATGTCTGGCCGCACGGTCGTGCGACTTCACCCCAAGCCGTTCCGGTTACGGATCGGCGGCTTACCTGGGTCCCCCGCTCCTGCCGTACGTGAGTGGGTTTCGGATTCCCGGACGGCGGCAGGATTCGGCGTTCCATCCGGATTGACGGTGACCGTAGGCGAGAAACATCGGACGGAACAAGCCCCGCATTCCGGATTCCCTTTTCCGCACATGATCGAATAACGGAATTCCCGGATCGGGCGACGCCGTCACGGCGTCAACTTTCTTCGCACAGAAGGGAACCGATGCCTCCGCTTCCGCGTCCGCCCTCGCGGACGTGACGCTCACCACTCCCTCGGCGCGATGGTGAAAACGGGCCCAGGCAAATGCCTCAACAACACCATCGGGACTGTTTATGGATGAGAAGCGCAAAAGAAACAAATCGACCATATAGGCATAATAAAGCGGACTAATCGGTCACCCTGCGCAGGGGCGGTCGAGGGTCCCGCGCGGCGATCGCTTACGGTGTGGGGTGGAGACTAGTAAGCCAACCCTTACCTCCGACGTACGCTGTACCTGCCCGCGTTCGCCCGCCCCGAAGGATCACCACGCCATGACACGCCCCGTCCGCGTCGCCATTGTCGGAGCCGGCCCCGCCGGTATCTACGCTGCGGACGCGCTGCTCAAATCCGAGGTCTGCCAGGACCCGGGGGTCTCCATCGACCTCTTCGAGCGCATGCCCGCGCCCTTCGGCCTGATCCGTTACGGCGTGGCCCCCGACCACCCGCGGATCAAGGGCATCGTCAAGGCCCTGCACCAGGTGCTGGACAAGCCCCAGATCCGGCTCTTCGGCAACGTGAGCTACCCGCACGACATCGGCCTGGACGACCTGCGGTCGTTCTACGACGCGGTGATCTTCTCCACCGGCGCCGAGGCCGACCGCGCGCTCGACACCCCCGGCATCGAGCTGGACGGCTCCTACGGCGCGGCCGAGTTCGTCTCCTGGTACGACGGGCACCCCGAGGTGCCCCGCACCTGGCCGCTCACCGCGGAGAAGGTCGCCGTGCTCGGCGTCGGGAACGTGGCCCTGGACGTGGCCCGCATCCTGGCCAAGACGGCCGACGAGCTGCTGCCCACCGAGATCCCGGACAACGTGTACCAGGGCCTCCAGCAGAACAAGGCGCTGGAGGTGCATGTGTTCGGGCGGCGTGGCCCGGCGCAGGCCAAGTTCAGCCCCATGGAGCTGCGGGAGCTGGACCACTCCCCCAACATCGAGGTCATCGTCAACCCCGAGGACATCGAGTACGACGAGGGCTCCATCGCGACCCGCCGGGAGAACAAGCAGGCCAACATGGTCGCGCAGACCCTGGAGAACTGGGCGATCCGCGATGTCGGCGACCGCCCGCACAAGCTGTTCCTGCACTTCTTCGAGTCCCCGGTCGAGATCCTCGGCGAGGACGGCAAGGTCGTGGCGCTGCGCACCGAGCGCACCGAGCTGGACGGCACCGGCAACGTCCGGGGCACCGGTCAGTTCACCGACTGGGACATCCAGAGCGTCTACCGTGCCGTCGGCTACTACTCGGAGGAGCTGCCCAAGCTCCCCTTCGACGTGACCTCCGGCACCGTCCCGCACGAGGCGGGACGTGTCATCGCCGGTGAGGAGCACATGAGCTCCGTCTACGTCACGGGCTGGATCAAGCGCGGTCCGATCGGTCTGATCGGGCACACCAAGGGCGACGCCAACGAGACGGTCGCCTGCCTCCTGGAGGACCGTGCCGCCGGCCGTCTGCCCGAGCCGGCCACGCCCGCCCCGGAGGCCGTCGAGGCCTTCCTGGAAGGCCGGGGCGTCCGCTACACGACCTGGGAGGGCTGGCACCAGCTGGACGCCCACGAGCAGGCGCTCGGTGCGGCCCAGGGCCGCGAGCGGATCAAGGTCGTGGACCGCGAGGGCATGCTGGGGGCCTCCGGCGCCTTCGTGCCGGCCGAGCTGCCCGCCGACGCCTGACCGACAGAACGCCTTCCAGGAGGCCGGACCTAGGTATCCGCCGCAGGACGCCCCGGGTCCGGCCTCCTGAACGTGCGCCACAGGTCGGGCCCGGGCTCCCGCACCGTCCGGGGCCGACGGACCTCCGGGGCGTCGGCCCAGCGGGCGGCCAGCAGGATCGCGATGTCGTCGGGGCGGTCGGTGGCCGCTCTCGCCTCGCCGATGACCTGGTCGGCGGTGTCGGCCAGGGGGACCGCGCCGATGCGCTCGACGGTCGCCCGCAGCCGCTCGATCCCCTCGTCGATGTCCGTCCCGGGGCGCTCGATCAGCCCGTCCGTGAACAGCGCGAGCATCGCGCCCGGTTCGAGCCGCATCTCGGTGACCGGGTAGGCCGCGTCCCCGTCGATCCCGAGCACGATGCCGCCGGGCAGGTCCAGCACTTCCGTCCGGCCGTCGGGCCGCCGCAGCACGGGCTGCGGATGCCCTGCCCGTACGGCACGGGCCACGCCGGTGGCCGGGTCGAGGGCGATGTAGCAGCAGCTCGCGAACTGTCCCGGGTCCAGGTCGATGAGCAGTCGGTTCGTCCCGCTCATCACCTCCTGCGGATCATGGTTGCTCAGCGCGAACGCTCGTACCGCACTGCGCAGTTGGCCCATGGTCGCGGCGGCGGACACCCCGTGTCCCTGAACGTCGCCGATGATCAGGGCGAGTTCGTGACCGGTCTCGATGACGTCGTACCAGTCGCCGCCCACGTCCATGCCCTGGGTGCCGGAGAGGTAGCGCCCCAGGGTGTCCACCCCGTCCACTTCGGGCAGCCGGTGCGGGAGCAGGGCGTCCTGGAGTCCGCGGGCGAGGGCCGACTCGCTGTCGTAGCGCTGGGCGCGTTGCAGGGCCTGGGCGATGAGCCCGGCCAGTGCCGTCAGGACCGTGCGCTCCTCCGGGCTGAAGCCGCGGGGCCGGTCGAAGCCGAGGATGCAGGAGCCGACGGGCCGGCCCGAGGCGATCAGCGGCAGGAACGCCCGCGCCCCGACGTCCGCGTCGATCGGGATGCCCGGGTAGGCCTCGGCCAGGCGCTGCATGGACTCGAAGAAGATCGGGCGGCCCGTGGTCAGGGTCTCCACCCCGGGGATGCTGACGTCGAGCCCGACCCCGTCGAAGCGGTCGAGGAAGCCCTTGGGGAATCCCGTCTCCCAGGCCAGATGGAGATGGCGCTCGTTCAGCAGGTAGATGGCGAGCTGGCGGCCGCCGAACGCGGGCAGCAGCTCCTCGGTGACCACCGCGGAGACCTGACGGGCCGTGACCGCCTCGGTCAGCGCGATGGCGAGGGCCACCGGCCGGTACAGCGCGGAGGAACGGTCGGCGGTCGAGCCGATGCCGAGCCCCGGCGAGGTGACGGAGCCGGGGGCGTAGGCCGGCTGGTCGGTCGCCTGGAGGACGACGCTCACCCCGTCGTGGCCCGGGTACAGCGACACCGACAGCCAGCGCGAGGGCGGGCGGCGGGCGAGGAAGTGGACGGGCTCGTCGGCCATCAGGGCGGCCCGGTAGTGGTCCTCGTAGGCCTCGTGCCCGAACCACGGCAGGGCCTGCCACACCCCGTGGCCGATCAGCTCCGGCCGGGAGTGGCCGAGCAGTTCCTCGGCGAGGCCGTTCGCGTACGTGATCCGCCCGAGCCGGTCCAGGGAGAGGATGCCCCGGGGCAGCCGGTCGGCGGCCTCCGGCACGACGGGTCCCGCGCCGAGGTCGACCAGGAAGCCGCTCAGATGACTGGCGGACACAGCGCCGTCCGGGTGCGTCCAGCGGCCGGAGAGCTCCAGCAGGTGGGACCTGCCGTCGGGACCGCGCAGCCGCATCCGGCGGACCACCGGTTCGGCGGACTCCACGGTCCGCCGGGCCAGCGCCCACAGCCCGTACACGTCCTCGGGGACCAGCCGTTCGGCGAGCGCGTCGACGGTGCCCGGGAAGACGGCGGGCTCGAAGCCGAGGATCGCGCAGAGTTCGTCGTCGGCGGCGACCTGCCCGGAGTGCAGGTCCCAGTCGAACCGGCCGACCCGCACCGGGGGCGTGGTGGCGGCGGGCAGTTGCACGGGGACCGGCTCGGTCTCCCATACGCAGTCGACGCCCCGCCGCTCCAGGTCGGTGAGCGCGGCGCCGAGCCGTTGGCCGAGGCTGTGCAGCCGTTCCCCGTCGGCGGGGGCGACCGGCTGCCCCGGCGTGGAGGCCCGCAGGACCGCCAGCACGCCGACGCTGCCCCGGGGTCCGATGATCGGCACCCACAGCGAACCGAACGGGAACGGCAGCCCGGCCATCAGCTGCGGGAACCGGCGCATCGCCTCCTCCGCGTCGTGGAGCAGCACGGGCCGCCCCGAGCGGTAGGCCTCGGACACCGGGAAGGGCCGGTTCACATGCATTCGCCACCAGGGCCGGAACAGCGGTCCCGGCAGCCCGGCGAGGACCGCGAGCCGCAGCAGCCCGGGCGTTCTGCTCCGCAGGTAGACCCCGCCCGCGTAGCCGTCGGTCGACTCGACGGCGCTGACGAGTGCCTGGGCGAGTACGAGGGACAGTTCGTCGGGCACGCGGCCACCGTCGGGTCCCCCGGCCGCGGCCCCGTTTCCGGCGGGCGGGGGATACCGGGTCGTCTCGTGCCGGGTCACACAGCCAGCATGCTCCCGATCCGGGGTACCGCGCACCTCCGCGACCGGCCGCTCCCCTGCGGCGGCCGGTCGCGGAAGCGGGATCAGCGCAGCTTGGTGACTGCGGTGCGGGTCGTCTTCTTGAAGCCCTCCAGCGGTGCTCCGTCGAGCTCGCCGAGCTGGCCCCACTCGACCACGGTCACCGTCCTGCCGTCGCGGCCCACCGAGTGGAGCCCGATGTCGGTGGAGCCGATCTCCGGGTAGGACGTGTCGATGCTGTAGACGTGCGCGCCCTCCTCCACGTTGATCCGGCCCTGGTAGAACGCCTCCCCTTCCAGGCCGGGGTCCTGCTCCTTGAGCCGGTCGAGGCAGGTCTCCAGGGCGCTGCGCAGCTCGGCGGCGAGCGCCTTGGCCCGGGCGGTGGTGGTGGCGACCGTGATGGTCTGGCGGGCGTTGGTGTCCAGTTCGGTGCGGAAGTCCCGGTGGCGGGTGCCGGCCGCCGGGGCGATTCCGGTGGTGCACACGGACCCCTCGTCGGGCACCCCCTGGCGTACCGGGCCGGCCGTCCAGGGGGTGAGGGAGGCGGGCAGCTGGCCCGCGCTCAGGAACTTCGGCGGGGCGGGAGCGGGGGCAGGGGCCGCGGCGGCGGGCACCTGGGCCAGGGCGGTGACGGCCAGGCCTGCGGCCATGACGGTCAGGAGGGCGGTGCGGAGAGTGCGCATGATGAGGTTTCCCCGTTTCGGATGGTGCGGTCGGTGACGTGGTCGGGTGCCGTCGGTGGTGCGCTCAGATGGTCGTACGGCATCGCACCGAGGCGTACGGGGCCCGCTGAGGGGCAGTACGCCGGCGGTACGGGATCGGCACCAGCCTGGGCCGCCGCCCCGGACCCGGACAAGCGCGACACGGCTTCCCGCCGGGCTGGAACCGTCCCACCCCCGGTGACGTGGGTGTTCTCGGAGGGCTGGAACGCCCTGGAACAGCGGCGGGGGAGGTCGAGCGTGTCGGGTGACGCCGAGGGGGCGGCACGGGCGGTGCTGGCGGAGCGGCTGAGCGCGCTGCGGGAGGGATCGGGCCGGACGTACGCGTCGCTGGCCCGCCGCATCGGGGTCAGCGGCTCGACGCTGCACCGGTACTGCACGGGGCGGACGGTGCCCGCGGAGTTCGCCCCGGTGGAGCGACTGGCCCGCTTGTGCGGCGCACCGGCCGAGGAGCGGGAGGCACTGCACCGCCTGTGGCTCCTGGCGGACGGCGAACGCCTCGACCGGCAGGGGGCGGCGTGTGCGGGGGTGGCGGAGGACGGGTCCGGTCCGTCGGTGGAGGCGGAGGCGGAAGCCGGGCCGCGCGCGGACGGGGCCGTGTCCGGGCAGGCCGGCGAGGAGGCATCTCACCCGGTGCCGTCCACTGACGCTGTGCCCGTGCCCATGCCCGACCCCGGCTCCGGCTCCGGCTCCGGCTCCGGCTCCGGCTCCGGGCAGTCGGCCGCACGGCGGAGCGGGTCCTTGTGGGGGCCGGTGCTCCGGTCGCGCCGGGCGCGCCGGTACGGGCAGGGGCTCGGCGTTCTCGCCGCGGCGCTGCTCGTCCTGGCCTTGGTCGCGGCGCTCGGAGGGGCGGGTCCCTCGGGTGCGGACCGGCTTCCGTCGGTGGCCCAACAGCCGGGCGGGCATCCGGCCGACGCCCCGGAGCCCTCTCCCTCCGGCTCCCTCAGTCCCGGGAAGCCGCTGGTCACGCCCAGCGGAACCCGGCGGGGAACGCCCTCCGGCAGCCCGCGGCCGAGCGGGCCGCCCGGCGTCGGGCCGCGCGAGGAGACACTCCCCCGGCCCTCCGGGCCCACGTCGGTCCCGGACACCGGACGGGTGCCGTTCACCTGGACCGGTGACGACCACGTCTGGAAGAACGGCTGCGACCACGCCTACCTCGTCGACCGGGCGCCCGCCGCCGTCCCGCCGCCCCCGGCGGAGGCCGACGCGGCTCCCTGGGCCGGAGCGCTCGGCGCCGTGCACGCCGGCGAGACCGGTGTCCGGATCACGTTGCAGGGCCGGGACGAGCGGGCGGTGGTGCTGGAATCCCTGCGGATCCGGGTGGTCGAGCGCCGGACGTCGGCGCGGGGCCGGGTCTACCGGATGAGTTCGGGCTGCGGCGGGTCCCTCACCCCGAGGATGTTCGACGTGGATCTCGATGTCCCCCGTCCCGTCGCCCGCTCGGTCGCGGGCAACGACTCGGGCGAGCCGATCGAGGCGGTGTCCTTCCCGTATCGCGTCTCGGTCACCGATCCCGAGGTCTTCCTGATCACCGGTCGCGCGGTCGGCTGCGACTGCGACTGGTTCGCGGAGCTGAGCTGGAGCAGCGGCGGCCGGTCCGGCACGGTGCGCGTCGACGACGGCGGGCGGCCGTTCCGGACGAGCGGGGTGGCCGGGCGGCCCGTGTTCGACTACGACACGGCCGACCGCCGGTGGGTGTCCGCGGAGGCAGCGTCCTAGAACGGTGGCCGGGGCGCGCAGGCGGGCGGGGCCGGGTGCGCTCATGCTGGTGGGGCGGGCGGCGAGCCCGGCGGACCGGTACCGGCCGCAGACGCTCCAGGTGGAGGTGGAGATGGATCCCGTCACCGCCCTGCGGCGGATCGCGTTCCTGCTGGAACGCTCGCAGGCCGCCACGTACCGGGTGAAGGCCTTCCGTACGGCCGCCGCGGCGGTGGACGCCATGGCCCCCGGGGAGGCGGCCGAGCGGGTGGCCGCTCAATCCTTGGAGCGCGTCCCCGGCATCGGTCCGCGTACAGCCGAGGTGATCCGTGAGGCTCTGGCCGGAAAGACGCCCGGGTATCTGGACCGGCTGGAGGGGGAAGCCGCTGCGGAGCCGGCCCCCGAGGGGGGCCAGGACCTCTTCGCGCGGCTGATGGGCGATTGCCATCTCCACTCGGACTGGTCGGACGGGGGCAGCCCGATCGAGGAGATGGGCCGGACCGCCGCGGAGCTGGGGCACGCGTGGGCCGTCCTGACCGACCACTCGCCCCGGCTGACAGTGGCGCGCGGGCTGTCGCCGGAACGGCTGCGGGAGCAGCTCGCGGTGGTGGAACGGCTCAACGAGGAGTGGGCCCCGTTCCGACTGCTGACGGGGATCGAGTGCGACATCCTCCCGGACGGCTCGCTCGACCAGGAGGACGAGCTGCTGGAGCAGCTCGACCTGGTGGTCGTCTCCGTCCACTCCCAGCTGCGGATGGACCCGGCCCCGATGACACGTCGGCTGGAAGCGGCGGTGCGCCATCCACGGGCCGATGTGCTCGGCCACTGCACGGGACGCCTGCTGGCCGGGCGCGGCCGGCCGGAGTCGCGGTTCGACGCGGACCGGGTCTTCGCGGCCTGTGCCGAGGCCGGGACGGCGGTGGAGATCAACTGCCGTCCGGAGCGGCAGGATCCGCCCCGGCGGCTGCTGCGCGCGGCCGTCGCGGCGGGGGCGCTGTTCGCGATCGACACGGACGCGCACGCCCCGGGCCAGCTGGACTGGCAGCGGTCGGGGTGCGCCCGCGCCGAGGAGTGCGAGGTGCCGGCGGACCGGGTGGTGACGACCTGGAGCGCGGAACGACTCCTGGAGTGGGCCGGCTGACCCCGGCCTCCCCGGCCCAGTCCTGCCCTCCGGCGCCCTCCCCTCTGACACGGCACCACGCGCGCCCGCCCGCCCCCGGAGGTTCCGCATGTCCTCCGGGAACGGGCGGGCGCACGGGTAGGCGGGCGTCGGCGGGACTACTTCTGGGGATAGATGTCGCCGGCTTCCATGGCGCTCTGCTGCTCGCTCCGGTCCCGGATCGTCCGGGACTTCTTCTCCAGCCGCTCGCGCTCGTGCGGGTCGCTCGCGCGCTCCGCGGCCTCGGCGAGCTGCTGGGCCTTCTCACGCATCTGCCGAGCCAGGTCGGCGGGTTCGTCCGAACCGCTCATCACCACTCCTTGGACGCAGGGACCTCCAGAAAACCAGCGACCGGCCTCTTCCGCATCCCGCGCGGTCGGGGTCGGAACGCGTGAATCGGGGTGCCGCTCGGGTGGGGGCGCTCACGCGGCCTGTCGGCCCAGCCGCCGCAGGAGCGCGCGCAGCCGGGGGTGACGCGCGTGCGCCTCGGCCGCGCGGCGGTTCAGCTCCTCGCCGAGCCGGTTGGTGCGTTCCTCGATGTCGAGTTCGGCCAGCACCCGGTCGATCTCGGCGAGCAGAGCGCCGTGCAGCTGCCACTGCCGCGGGTGCTCCTGGACGTCCTCCAGCAGCAGGTCGGCCACCCGGTCGCGGGTGGTGCGGCTGCGGGCGAGCGCCTCGGCGAGGCTGTCCTCCGCCGCCTCCGCGTCGGCGGCGAGCTGGGTCGTGACCAGGACGGCGAAGCTCTCGATCGCCTCGGCGAGGTGGCCGAGGAGTTCCTGGAGCAGTTCCGCCACATCGGCCGGGAACAGGGATTCCTCGGTCCGGGCCTTCGCCAGGTCGGTGAGGGTGCGGGACAGGACGCGCAGGACGACGGCGCAGATCTCCAGCGTGTCGAGCCCGGTGCGCAGGACGACCCGGTGGAGCAGCCCCTGTCTCACCCTGGGGTTGAGGGTGAGACTTTCCTCCGCCTGTCGCAGGGAGGCGTCGACCTCGACGATGTCGTGGTCGAGCTTGCGGGCCTCGTGGAGACGGGCGGCGGCCCGGGACACCGGGTTGTTCCCCGTGACCTCCTCGCCCATGCTGCGCAGCATCGTGCCCATCCGGGCGGCCAGCGACTCGATGGAGGAGCCGGCTGAGGCGACCCAGACGGGCGGGGCGAGGAGCAGGTTGAACAGGAGCCCGACGACCGCGCCGATCAGTGTCTCCCACACCCGGTCCCAGGCGGTGTCGGCGACCTGGGAGACGCCGAGGACCAGCATCGCGCTGATCGCCACCTCGGGTACGAACTCGTTGACCCGCACCAGCCGCCCGATTATCAGCGAGGTGAAGATGGTGAGGCCGAGGCTCCACCAGCTGAGTCCCACCAGGGAGCTGAAGCCGATGGCGATGAGGACGCCGACGACGACCGAGTTCACCCTGCGGATGCCGGTGGTGAGGGTCGCGTAGAGGGTCACCTGGACGACCAGGAGAGCGGTGAGGGGTGCGGTCAGCGGGGCCGGTTCGGGCAGGAACCAGACGGCCACGGAGTAGGCGATGACGGCGGCCGCCGTCGAACGCAGCGTCTGCACCCCGGCAGGTTCGGTGGTGCGCTGCACGAGCTTGACGACGGGGGCGGAGACTCGGCGCATTCCTTGACGGTGCCCCGATTTCACCCGCCGCAGCGCTCCCCCGGGCCGGGCTCCGCCGTACGGCCCTGCGCCCGGGGCCGAACCGGGACAGCGTGCGCGCGGGCGCGGTCGGGGGGACCCTGGAGACATGGCTGTTCCAAGGAATCCCCCAGAAGAGACACCGCCGGCCGAGGGGTCCATCGGCGAGGCCCATGAGGAACGCGCGGACGGAGGGCTCTGGGAACACCCTGGCCTCTGGACCGCCCTGATCGTGCTGGGAGCGCTTTTGGTCGCCGGATTCTTCCTCGCCCGGATCTTCGGCTACGGATGAGCGGCGGGGTGTCCGCGTCGGCGCGCCGGATCACCGACGCGCTGCTGGAGGGGTACGGGCGCACGTATGCGGCGGAGGCGGGCATCCGGCTGCGCGACACTCCACAGCCGCTCTACCAGCTGCTGGTGCTGAGCCATCTGCTGAGCGCCCGGATCCGCGCCTCGATAGCGGTGGCCGCCGCCCGGGCGTTGTCCGCGCACGGCCTGCGTACTCCGCGCCGGATGGCGGACGCGACCTGGCAGCAGCGCGTGGACGCGTTGGGCGAGGGCGGCTACCGCCGCTACGACGAGCGGACCGCCACCCAGCTCGGGGAGGGAGCCGGCCTCGTCCTCGACGTCTGGAAGGGGGACCTGCGCAGACTGCGCGCGGAGGCGGACGGCGACAGAGAGGCGTTGCGGGCGGGGCTCCGGCGGGTCCGGGGAATCGGACCCGCCGGGGCCGACATCTTCGTACGCGAGGTGCAGGATCTCTGGCCGGAGACCGGGTTCTGGGTCGGTGCGAAGGGCCTCCAGGGCGCCGAGCGCCTCGGCCTGCCCACCTCCCCCGGCGGGCTGTCCGAGGTGGCGCGCGGCCGGGACCGGGCCGCGTTGGCCGCGGCACTGGTCAGAGCGGCCCTCGACCGGGAGATCGTCGAGACGGTCCGCAGGGCGGCCCGGGCGCGACAGTGAACCCCGCGAGACGCCGTGCGCGGGCCCCGAGACGGCTGGCGACGAGGTGCGGCCTCGCGAAGGCGCCCGCGCCGTGTGCGACGGCACGGGCGCCTCGCTTCTCTCAGTGGTGGGAGGCACCCCGCGCTGCGCGGGCCAGGGCCTCCTCGCGGCGGGCCTCGGCCTGTTCCTTCCTGCCCTCGGCCTTCAGCCGCTCGTCCTCGAGGGCGATGCCGTCCGATTCCTTGATCATGCCTTTGAGCCTCCGCGCCTTGGCGCGGGCTATGTCGGTGCTCTTTCCCACAGCTGCCTCCATGCCGCGAGGGAGATACGCGCTTGTCCCCTCCACTATGCATACCCGCGCGGCAGAACGCAGGGGCCGCCGGGCAGAAGGTTACGACAGTGGATCCTCGTCCTCGTCCGTTCCGCCGCCCTCGACCCGCAGCGCGAGGTCCTGGAGGACGTCGGCCGACGACACGTCGGTCTGCCCGGAGTCATGGACCTGGGCCAGCATCGTGAACGCGAGGGTGAAGGCGCTCACGAGCTGTTCGACCGCACCGCCGACCTCGCGCCCGACGACGGTGACCACCTCCTCGACGGAGAAGTCGTCGGGGATGGCGATGTGGGGCATCGTCTCGTTCAGCAGGGCGGTGACGGCGCCCGCTCCCGCGTCCAGGTCTTCCCGTTCGAGGTCCGCCTCCAGCAGGCGCTGCATTTCGCGCGCCTCCGTGAGGATCCCGATCACGCGCTTCACGACTTCCCGTTGCTCCATGGGCGCGAGCATAGGGCGTGCAACCCGGTCGCAACGTCCGGTCGAGTTGACTTGCGCCCGGTTGTCGCAGCGTTGCCGCGGCCGGAAAGGGGCAGGTCCATGGAGTGTGACCCGAAATCGCCCACCGTCGGGCTGACGCCCGCCGCGGCCGGTCTGCTGCGGCGGCTGCGGGCGGACCACGGCCCGTTGATGTTCCATCAGTCGGGCGGCTGCTGCGACGGCAGCGCGCCGATGTGCTATCCGGCCGGTGAGTTCCGTACCGGGGACGCCGATGTGCTGCTGGCGGACCTCGTCGTCGAAGGAATGTCCGAAAGCGTGCCGTTCTGGATGTCGCGGAGCCAGTACGCGGTGTGGGCCCACACCCGGCTGATCGTGGACGTGGTGGAGGGCCGGGGCAGCGGATTCTCGCTGGAGGCTCCGGAAGGGGTGCGCTTCCTCATCCGTTCGCGTCTGGTGGACGGATGAGGAAGCGCACGGGCCTTCGGGCGGTATCGCCCGTCAGGCGGTGTCGCGCACCGCGACGATGCCGTTGAAGACGCCGGCGTACACGGTGCCGTCGGGGCCGATGGTGATGGGCGCCCAGTTGTTGTCGTAGGCGGGTCCGGTGCCGGTGAGGGTGCGCCAGCGGCGTTCGCCGGTACGGAAGTCGACGGCGGTCAGATACCAGGCGTCGATGCCCAGGGCGTTGGGCTCCTTCTCGTAGAAGTAGAGGAGTCCGTTGGCCGTGGACAGCTTGGGCACGGTGGAGGGTGAGCGGACGGCGCTCTCCCAGACGGTGTCGCAGCCGCTGCCGTCGGGGCGCACGTCGATGCGGGTGGCACCGCCGACGACGCTGCGGCCGAGCAGCAGGGACGTGGGGTTCTCGTAGCCGTAGTTGTTCTCGACGACGAGGCTGTCGCCCCAGCTGATCAGGGAGTTGTCGGTGGTGGAGCGGCCGTGGCCGAAGACCGGGACCGAGCAGACCAGGCGGCGGTCGGCGGGGACGTCCGCGCCGCGACGGAAGACGAGGACGTTCATCCGGTCGTCCGCGTTGTCGGTGATCGCGACGTACTCCTGGTCGGTGCCGAACAGGTCGGGGGTGGTGCCGGAGCCCTGGTTGACCGAGCCGGGTTTGGTGCCGGTGCCCCGGTCGTACGTCTGCCGCCACTGGACGAGCGGGGTGCCGTCCGCCTCGGCCGTGAAGCTGTAGAGGGCGTGGTCGGAGACGATGGAGACCGCGTCCCGGTCCACGGAGAACGAGTTCTGGATCTCCTCGCCGCCGAGCCGGACGGACCGGATGGCCGAGGTGTCCGGGTCGACCGTGCCGACCCGGCCGAGCCGGGTGACCCACCAGATCCGGCCCTGCCAGTCCGGCATCACCGAGGTCACCGGGTCGCAGGTGCCGCTGGGGAAGAGGTTGGTCCAGGACACGCAGTCGTGCGGGACATGACCGGTGAGGTCCCAGTCGTCCTCGACGACGAACTCCCAGCGGCCGTCCGCGTCCTGCCGGTGGGCGATGCGCAGGACGTGCTGGCGGGAGTCGGCGAGGACGACCCGGTCCTGGTCGTCCAGGTAGAAGTAGGCGCCGCCCGAGGTGTCCTTGAAGATCTTGGAGAAGTCGAGGCGGGTGATCGCCTCGACGGTGGAGGACCGCTGCGGCAGCTTGTACTCGGCGAGCGTGTCGAGGGTGCGCGGGTCGAGCAGTTTGAGCAGGAAGCCGGTGAACGTCCCGCAGACCGTGATCAGCCGGCCGGCCGCGTCGAAGGTCGCCGTGGCGCACTCGCCGCCGACCGGCGCGATCTTCTCGCTGGTCACCTCGGGGCTCCGGCCGAGCGGCCCGGAGTAGGGGTGGGTGCCGCTGCCCGCGGCGTCCGCGTGCATGCCGCTGCGCCCGTTGGGGGCGAGGTAGGGGTGTTGCGGGGGCGCCTGCCCGGGGACCGGGGACGCGGTGGCGGGAGCGCCTTCGTACCCCTTGACCAGGCGGTGGCCGGGAGCCTTGGGGATGTCGTCGGCCTGGGCGGGGGACGTGGGCCCGGCGAGGGTGAGGGTGGCGACGGCGAGCGTCAGGGCCAGGGCACGGGCGAGCGCTCTGCGGTACGGCGGGGGCATCGGGCTCCTCGGTTGCGGACGGGGGTCGCGCCGCCGCCCGACGTTAGGAGGAGCGCCGTGAAGTGTCCATGGAAACGAGGAGGGTTTCGCGGGCCCGACATACTGCCGCAACACCGCGCCGCGCACCGCCATGTGCCGCAACACGCCGCGGCCGGACGGGTTCCGCTCAGCGCGGCGGATGCTTCGGGCGGGAGCGGTTCTCCTGCATCGCCCGGCGGATGCCGGCCGCCGTGGAGCGTGCGTGCTCCGTGGTCGCCGTGTGGTCGGCGACCGAGGTGACGAAGCGGTGCAGCGGCTGCCGGCAGTGGGCGCAGGGGGCGTCGGTGGTGAGGAGGTAGCCGTCCTCGCACTGCGCGTCGGTGCAGGAGCCCGGCCGCAGGAGCTGCTCGGCGATGTCCTGGGCGCTCCACCGGCGACGGCCGTCCTCGTCCAGCTCGCCCAGCGCGTGGGCCCAGCGCAGGTTCCAGCGCCGTTCGATGCGCTCGCGGAGCTGGGCCGCGCTGCGGACGGCGATCTCCTGGTGGATGAGGTCGTGGACGGTGCTGGGCACCCGGCCGCCGAGGGCCTGGAGGAGCTGGGGCGGCAGGGCCTGGAGGACATAGCCGCGGGGGTTGCTCCGGGCGTTCTCCCGCCAGCGGTCGCAGGCGCAGGATCCGTCGGGGCGCTTCGGGGCGTGGCAGCGGCCGCACAGTCCGCGGCACTCGGCGCACAGCCCGCCGTCGAGCCCGTCCAGATGGGGCGCCGGCGCCCGGCCGCACTCGTGGCAGCAGGCGGCGCACGGCCCGCAGAGCCGCTCGTTGCCCGCCTTCGTGGTCCAGGTCCGCATCTGGCACCGGCAGCACAGGCCGGTGTTGCAGTACTCGTGGTGGGCGGCGCCCGAGTGCCGGCCGGAGGGCGGAAAAGACATCTGCCCATTGTGCGGGATGCCCGGTGCGGGTGCGGACGGTCCCCTCGTACGGGGCCGGCGGCGGGAGCCGTCAGGGGTGCAGGCTGCTGACCAGGTCGGCGGTGGCCCCGACGCCGTCGTGGATGGTCGGCGCCATGCTCGTACCGGCCAGGAAGAAGCCCAGCAGGGCGCAGACCAGCGCGTGCGAGATCTTCAGGCCGCCGTTGCGCAGAAAGATCACCGCGAGGATCACCAGGAGCAGCACCAGTGAGATCGAAATGGCCATGACCAACCTCCTCCGCCGCGCCTGATTTGCGGCTTTCGGCCGCCAGTGTGGCGCAGCGGAGGGGCCGTTCGGCGCACTGGCGTGTCCGCCGAACGGGTACTTCCGACAGGTCGCGCGTTACGGGGTCGAAGCGGTGTCCCGCCGGGCGCGGAGGAAGTTCTCGAGCCCCGCCAGATCGTCGGTGTTGAGGTGGTCGACCCCGGCGGCGAGCAGTTCGGACCAGACGGCCTCGCGTTCGGGGCCCGGCCGGTCCGGTGTGGCCCAGAAGCGGATGCGGCGGCCTTCGCGGTGGGCGGCGGCGACCAGGGCGCGGAGCCGGTCGCGCTCGGACGGGAGGAAGGGACCCGCGCCGAGCCAGCCGAAGGTCTGGGTCCAGTTGGCGCTGACGAGCGGGGCGAAGGAGGCCGGGGCCCCGGCGCCCAGGTCGTCGAGGCGGCCGTCGTAGAAGGCGAGGCGGGTGCGCTGGGCCTCCATGGGGGCCCGGGCGGCGCGGTCGCCCGAGATGACGGCGGTGACGGCTTTGGGGACGACGCGGCCGTGCTGGTAGCGGGTGAGCATGCGGTGGTGCCGGCGCAGTTGCCGGTCCAGTTCGCCGTAGGCGGCGACGCCGTCGGCCTTGATGTCGATGAGGAGCTGCAGTGGGGCCCGGTGGTGGGGGTGGACGCTGCCGTGGCCCGCGCGGACGAGGGCGGCGAGCGGGTCGAGGTAGAGCGAGGCGAGGGTGCGGGTGGGGTCGAGGGTGGCGGGCTCGTGGGCGACGAGCAGTTCGCCCTCGACGAGGAAGATGTCCGCCTCGACGCTGGTGAACCCGCGGGCGAGCGCGTCGTGCAGGGGGCGCGGGTGGAGGTAGTCGTTGTGCGCGTGGGCATGGCGTAACGGACGCGGGCCGCGCGGCCGGGCGGGTGCGGCGACCGCCGTCGCGGTGGGGACGGCGACGCCCGCGGCGGCGGTGGCGAGGGCGACGGTGAGCACGCGGCGGCGGGTGGGGTGGGCCATGGGGACTCCCTGAGCGGCGGACGGGGTCGCGACGAGTATGGGGGCGCGGCGGCCGTTTCCGTCAGGTACCTGACAGTTGTTCGGCGATGTTTCACGCCTCGGCCACCTCGGGGGCGGGTGGCCGGTCGGACCCGACGGGGAGCGGACTCCGAGGGCCTTTCGTTTGGATCGACCCCGCGAGCCCGGCCTGATCCGAACGAAAGGCCCTAGAACTGCCGAAGGTGATCGCGCAGGCTCCGGGCGGCCTCGGCCATCAGGGCGTCGACGCCCGGCTGGGTGCCCGCCGGGACCAGCGACTCGGTCAGGACGGCGATGGCGAAGGTCTGTCCGTCGGCATGCTCCACGACGCCGACCTCATGCCGCAGATTGAGCAGGGTGCCCGTCTTGGAGGACCATCGGCTCGCGTCGGAGCTGAAGTCCGGGGCCAGCCGATGGCGCAGCACGTTGTGCGCCAGGAGGTCGCGCAGCCGCTCGGCCACCTCCGGGTGGATCTTCGACGGGGTCCACACGGCGTGGAGGAGGTCGACGAAGGAGCGTGCGCTGCCGGTGTTGGCGCGGGTCGTGTCGAGCTGCGGCACCCGGTGGCCGCGGCCGCTGGTGCCCGCGTCGATGGCCAGCGCGTGGGCGAGGTGCACCTGGTCGGCGTCGAACCGCTCGACGGGCGTGTCGAACAGCTCCTCCGTGCGGTGCCGGACCGTGATGCCGCGCAGGTCGGCCTCCCGGAGGAGGTCGGCGACCAGGCCGGGCGGGGTGAGGGAGAACAGCGCGTCGGCGGCCGTCCCGTCGCTCAGGCAGGTGCTGAGGTAGAGCAGGTCGTCGACGGCGATCCGGGCGGGGTGCCGGAAGCGGCTGAGGCCGGTCGGGCCCGGCGTGGAGACGCGACCGGGCGCCACGTCCAGCGGGGTCGCGCCGTCCAGCTCACCGCGGCGGATGCGTTCGAGCGTGGCGAGCGCGAGCGGAACCTTGACCAGGGAGGCCGACGGCAGCTCGGTGTCCGGCTCGATGCCGAGCTCCTCCCCCGTGCCCAGGTCCCGCACCAGCAGGCACGCGCGCAGGCCGCCGTCGTGCAGCCGGGCGCGCACGTCCCGCAGCAACGTCTCGGTGTTCATGCCGCCCTCCCTCCGTCGGTACCGGCCGGGTCGCCCAGGCAGCGGGCTATGGCCTCGCCCAGGCGCGCTTCCATGGGCAGGGGGTTGCCGTCCGCCACGACCGTGAGAGCGTAGCCCCGGCGCAGCTCCATCTCACCGATGGGGTGCCAGGCCAGGGCGAGTTCCGCCGCCTGGGCCCGGGAGCACAGCAACAGGTCTTCGGAGCAGAGGACTTCGGCGGCGGCGGCCGTCAGATCGGGCGCGGCGAGCACCTGCGCGGGCCGCAGGCCCGCCGCGTCCCGCAGCCGGGTCAGCGGGTCGCGGATGTGCGGCACGTCGTCCTCCGGCTGGATCCAGACGCGGCGGGCCGGGCCGGACGAGGCCCGGCCGAGCCGCAGGGTCTCGACGTAGATCCGTCGCACCCCGCTGTCCCGCGCCCCGGCCAGCCCCAGCGGCACGGACCAGGGCGCCTCCCCCGCAGGCACGGCGAGCAGGGCGGCGCGCACCTGGTGTGCGTGGAGGAGTTCCCTGCGCCGCGCCGGCCCGGCGGTCCGGAGGTCGAGCCGGACGCCGTGCCCCCGTGCCTCGGCGACCAGGCGCGCCAAGGCGGAGCCGGAGCAGGTGTCGGGGACGGCCAGCCGCCAGGGCTTGTGCTTGACGGCTTCGGCCTCGTCCAGCAGGACGTCGGCGGCCTGGACGAGCTGCCTGGCGGAGGACAGCATGTCGCGCCCAAAGGGGGTGAGCACCGCCCGCCGGGAGGTGCGCTCGAACAGCTGCTCGCCGAAGCGCTCCTCCAGTGCCGCGACCCGGCGGCTCGCCACCGACTGGGACATCCCCGCGGCGGCCGCCCCGTCGGTGAAGCCGCCGTACTCGCTGACGCTGACGAACGCCCGACATGCTCCGACCAGATCCACGCGCCGGAGCCTATGCGATTTCGGCATGGAAACGCGCGTGAACGTATTGGACCGCATGGCCGACAGGGGACGAAGGTGACTTCGGCACGCACGACCAGGTACCGGGACGGATCCGTGGGGCCCCGTCCCCGATGCGCTCCGGACCGGAGCGCCAGGAGGTTTCGCCCATGCATCACCCCCGCGTCAGGACCGCCGTCGCCGGTGTGGTCGCCGCACTGTCCCTCGTACCTCTGGTGGCCTGCGGGCAGAGCGACTCCGGCACGCCGCCCACGTCCGCCAAGCCCGTCGCCACGACGTCGGCCTCCGCTGCCGCCGCGAAGCCGTACACCGGCGACTTCAAGAAGCTGGAGCGGAAATTCGACGCCCGGCTGGGCGTGTACGCGATCGACACCGGCACCGGACGCGAGGTGACCCACAACGACCGGGCCCGGTTCGCCTACAACTCGACCTTCAAGGCGCTCCAGGCCGGGGTCGTCCTGAGCACCTACTCCATGGACGGCCTCGACAAGCGGGTGACCTACACCCGCGAGGACCTGGTCGCCAACTCTCCGGTGACGGAGAAGCACGTGGACACCGGCATGACGCTCAAGGAGCTGTGCGACGCCTCCGTGCGCTACAGCGACAACACCGCGGCGAACCTCCTCTTCGACCACGTCGGCGGGCCCGGGGGCCTGGACGCCGCGCTGGAGAAGCTGGGCGACGACGTCACGCGGATGGACCGAGAGGAGCCGGAACTGAGCCGCTGGGTGCCCGGGGAGAAGAGGGACACGTCCACGCCTCGGGCGCTGGCCCAGGACCTGCGGGCGTTCGTCCTGGGCAAGGCCCTGCCCGCGCCCGAGCGGGCGCAGCTGACGAAGTGGCTGCGGACCAACACCACCGGGGACGCGGTGATCAAGGCGGGTGTCCCCAAGAACTGGGTCGTGGGCGACAAGACCGGAACCGGGAGCTACTACGGGGCCCGCAACGACATCGCCGTGGTGTGGCCGCCGGACTCCGCCCCCATCGTGATCGCCGTCCTGTCGCACCGCGCCACGAAGGACGCCGAGCCGGACGACAGGCTGATCGCCGAAGCGGCCTCCGTGGTCGTCGACTCGCTGTCCCCCTGACGGTCCGGGTACCGGACGGCCGGACGCGCCCCCGCCCCCGGCGGTGGCCACCGGCCGGTCCGGAACTCGTACGCTTGCGCGGTGACTCAGGAATCCAGCCCTACCAGCCCTGCAGAACCGCTGACGACCGACGCCGTGACGCGGATCGTGCTGCGCCCCATCGCCAGCCCGCTGCCGCTGGGCTTCTTCGCCCTCGGCATGGGCAGCACGGTGCTGTCCTCCCTCCAACTCGGCTGGGTACCGGCCGCGCAGAGCAGCATCCTCCTGCTCCTCGTCCTCATCTTCGTCGTTCCGCTCCAACTCGTGGGGGGCGTCTTCGCCTTCCTGGCCCGTGACGCCGGGGCCGGCACGGCGCTGCTGCTGCTCGGCGCCGCCTGGGCCGGAACGAGCGTGACCTCCCTGGACTCCCCGCCCGGCGAGCCGGTGGTGGCCCAGGCCGTCTTCCTCCTGGCACTCGTCCCGTTCGTGCTCGCTCTGGCCGGGGCGGCCGTGCAGTCCAAGCCCCTGTTCGCCGTCCTCCTCACCCTCACCGCGGTGCGGTTCGCCCTCACCGGCCTCTACGAGGCGGGCCTGGGGAACGTCTTCCAGACCGCGGCGGGCTGGGCAGGTCTCGGCATCGGCGTCTTCGCTCTCTACGGCGGGCTCGCCCTGCTCGTCGAGGACGGCAAACAGCGCACCGTGCTCCCCCTCTTCCGCCGCGGGAAGGCCCGTGAGTCCATCGAGGGCGACCTGCGCAAGCAGCTCACCGAGGCCCAGCAGGAGGCCGGAGTCCGCCACCAGCTCTGAGGGCCCGGTCTGTCCGCAGGACGGCAATCCGGGTCGCGCTGGGCGCCGGCCGGGAACCGTTACCCGGCCGGTGCCTTCCCGGCGTGGCACTCGCCCCAGCGGACCGTACGGTCGCACCAGCGCTCCAGCAGCACCCGGTCGTGGCCGACGGCCAGCAGGGCCGCCGAGGAGTCGGCGCGGTAGCGCTCGACGACGGCGACCAGGGCGGCCGTGGTGGACGCGTCGAGCATCGCGGTCATCTCGTCGCAGATCAGCAGCCGGGGCCGCAGCACCAGGGCCCGGGCCAGGCAGGCCCGCTGGAGCTGGCCGTCGCTCACCGCGTGCGGGCGGCGCTCCAGCAGCTCGCCGGAGAGACCGACCAGCGCGGCGAGTTCCGCCACCCGCTCGGCGACGTCCCGGCGGCGGCCGGTGGACCGCAGCGGCTGCGCGATCAGCTCGCGCAGGCTGAGGCGGGGGTCGGCGGAGAGCCGGGGCTGCTGGAAGACGACGCCGATCGCCGTGCGCTGCTCCTGCGGGGCGCGGTGCCGCCAGCCGCGTATCACCGTGCCGTCCAGGGTCATGGTTCCGGCGTCCGGGCGGTGCAGGAGGGCGGCGACCTTGGCCAGGGTGGACTTGCCGCAGCCGCTGGGGCCCAGCAGCCCGACCGCCTCGCCGGCCGCCACGTCGAGGGACACCTCGCGGACGACGGGGTCGCGGCGGTCGTAGCCGGCGGTGATCCGGGTCAGCTCAAGCATCGGCGGCCTCCTTGGCGGGGTGCGCCCGGCCGGTCGGCGCGTGGTGGCAGGCCAGGCCCGCCGTGAAGGCCGGGCGTTCGCCGGTGCAGCGGGCGTCGGCGTACCCGCAGCGGTCGGCGAAGGCGCAGCCCCCGGGCAGTGCCCCCAGCTCCGGCGGCATCCCGGGTATCGGGGTGAAGTCCCGCTCGGGCAGGGCCGCCAGGAGGCCCTTGGCGTACGGGTGTCGGGGGCCGGGTTCGCCGAAGAAGAGGGCCGCCTCCGCGATCTCGACGATCCGTCCCGCGTACATCACGGCGACCCGGTCCGCGATCCGTTCGGCGGCGGCCAGATCGTGGGTGATGATCAGCAGCGCCCGGCCCTCGTCGGTGTGGCGGCGCAGTTCGTCCACCGTCCGCTCGACGAGGTCCCGGTCGAGCCCGGTGGTCGGTTCGTCGGCGAGCAGCAGCGGGGCGTCGCCGATCAGGGCGAGGGCGGTCGCGGCGCGCTGGGCGAGGCCGCCGGAGAGCTCGTGCGGGTAGCGGTCGAGGTGGTCGGCGGGGAACGAGGCGCGGGCGGCCGCGGCCAGGGCCGCCCCGGGCAGGGCGCTCCCCCGCACCCCGGTCAGCTCGCGCAGGCTCTCCTCCAGTTGGGCGCGCACCGTGCGCACGGGGGTGAGGTGGGCGGCGGGGCTCTGCGGTACGAGGCCGATGCGCCGTCCCCGAACGGTGCGGGCGAGGGTGCGTTCGCCGGCGGTGAGCAGGTCCGTGTCCCCGCCGAGGACGGCGCTGCCGGTGGTGGCGGCGTTGGCGGGGAGCAGCCCGAGCAGGGCGGAGGCCAGCACGGACTTGCCGCAGCCGCTCTCGCCGACCAGGGCCAGGCACTCCCCGGGCGCGACGGAGAAGCGGGCGTCGGTGACGGCGGCGATGTCCCGGCCGCCGCGCATCCGGAAGCGGACGGAGAGGTCCCGGACGTCGAGGACGGGGACGTCACGGCCCGACGAGGCGGTCGCTCGGTCGGCGGTCACAGCATCAGCTCCGATTTCCGGCGCGGGTTGATCCGGTCGCGCCAGGCTCCGGCGAGACCGGCCAGCGCGAGGGTCGGGATGATCAGGAAGAGGCCGGGGAAGAGGGTCGGCCACCAGTCCCCCGCGAGCAGCGAACCGCGCGCGGACTGGACGAGGTTGCCGAGGCTCGCCTGATGGGCCGGGAGCCCGAGCCCGAGGAACGACAGCGCCGACTCGTGCCACATCGCGTGCGGCACCATCAGCACGGCCGCCAGACCGGCCTGCGGGAGCACGCCGGGCAGCAGGTGGCGTGCGATGACCCGGGTGCGGGAGGCGCCGCCGGAGATGGCCGCGTCGATGAAGGGGCGCGAGCGCAGGGAGAGGACCTCGGAGCGGACGATCCGGGCGGTGGAGATCCAGTGGGTCAGGGCGACCGAGATGATCACCGGCCAGACGCCGGGCCGGAACATCGCGACGATGAAGATGCCCAGCAGCAGATGCGGGATCGAGGACAGGGCGTCGACGACGCGCATCACGACCCGGTCGGTCCAGCCGCCGAACGCCCCGGCGAGCGCCCCGATCGCGGTGCCGATGACGGTGGCGGTGAGGGCCGCGACCAGGCCGACGAGCAGGGAGACGCGCAGGCCGTAGACGCAGCGCAGCAGGAGGTCGCGGCCGACGTCGTCGGTGCCGAAGGGGTGGGACCAGGACGGCGGGTGGAGCTTGTTGGCCAGGTCGACGGCCTGCTGGTCGAGCTGGGTCAGCGGCGGGACGACGAGGACGGCCAGGGCGACGGCGACGACGATCACGGCCGAGGTGACGACCCGGACACGGCGCGTGGTGCGGCCGGGCTGGTCGAGTGCGGTCTCAGCCATCGAAGGCCACCCGGGGGTCGGCGAGTCCGTAGAGGAGGTCGGAGAGCAGGTTGCCGAGCAGGACGGCGGCGGTGGCGAGCACCGTGAGCGCGGCGAGCAGGGAGAAGTCGACGGAGGTGGCGGCCTCGACGGTGGCGGCGGCGATGCCGGGCCAGCTGAAGACCGTCTCCACGAGCAGGGCGCCGGTGATGAGTTCGGGGACGCGGGAGCCGATCAGGGTGAGCATCGGCAGCATCCCGGAGCGCAGGGCGTGGCCGAGGAGCACGGTGCGTTCGCTCAGTCCCCGGGCACGGGCGCCGCGGACCGGGTCCTCGGCGAGGGCGTCGGCGACCCCTTGGCGTACGTACAGGAAGAACCACGGCAGCTGGGAGATCCCGAGGACCGCGGCGGGCAGCACGAGGTGCGAGGCGACCTGGCCGAAGGTGATGACGTCGCTGGCGGCGTCGGTGAGCCCGCCGGCCGGGAGGACGTCGAGCTTCAGGGCGAAGAACCAGATGGCGAGGAGGCCGAGCCAGAACGCGGGGGCGGCCTCCAGGGTGTACGCGGCGGAGCTGACGCACCGGTCGAGCCAGCCGCCGGGCCGGCGGGCGGCGAGGACGCCGAGGCCGGTGCCGAGGAGGATCGCGATGAGGAAGGCGGTGGCGGCGAGCAGGACGGACCAGCCCATGCGCTCCGCGATGACGTCGGCGACCGGCTGGCGCATCACGCTGGAATCGCCGAAGTCGCCCTGGAGGGCGGAGGTCAGCCAGTCCCACCAGCGGGCGACGAGCGGCTGGTCGACGCCGAGGTTGGCCCGCAGCTGGTCGAGGTTCTCCTGCGACGCGGTGAGGCCGGCGGTTCCCGCGTACGCCTTGACGGGGTCGAAGGGGGACGCGGCGGCGACGGCGAACACGCCGAAGGTGACGACGCCGAGGACGGGGACGGCGAACAGGGCCCGCCGTCCCGCCATCCGCGCCATCGGCCCCCAGGGGAGGCGTCGGCTCACTTCTTCGTGTCCCCGGCGCCCTCGGTGGACCACTTCTCGACGTTCCACCAGGGGCCGGAGGCCAGCCCGTGGTCGTGCGGCTCGACCTGGGTGGTGAGGGGGCCGAAGCGGTCGTCGACGACGTAGAGGTGGTCGATGTGGGTGAGGAAGGTGTAGCCCGGGTTCTTCACCAGCTCGCGCTGGACGGTGTCGTACGCCTTCTTCCGCTCGGCCTTCTTCCCGCTCCTGCGGCCCGCCTCGATCGCGGCGTCGACGGCCTTGTTGTCGTACCAGGCCATGTTGTTGAAGCCGTCGCCGGCGAGGGAGGACTTCAGCAGGGTGTACTGGTCGAAGTCCGGGTCGGCCGGGGAGCCGCCGCCCGCGAGCACGGCGTCCTGCTTCATCCGGGGCTCGATGACCTCCCAGGTGCCGGCCTCGGCGGTGATCGCGATGCCGGCCTTCTTGGCGTCGGAGGCGTAGGCGAGGGCGTGCTCCTGGCGGAGCTTGTCGCCGGTCAGATACCAGAGCGGGAAGGCGGCGCGGACGCCGTCCTTGACCCGGACGCCGTCCTTGCCGGGCTTCCAGCCGGCCTCGTCCAGGATCTTCTTGGCGGCGGCGAGGTCGTGCTGACGCTCGGTGCCCTGGGTGAACCACTCGCTGTCGGTGGGGACGGGGCCGTAGGCGGGCTTGCCGTCTCCGTTGAGGATGGCCTTCACCATGGTCTCACGGTCGACGGCGACGTCGAGGGCGCGGCGCACGGCGGTGTCCCCGGCGACCTTGTTGTGCGTCGGGAGGGTCACCGTGCGGTAGTCGTAGCTGTTCGCGGCGTACGTCTTCTTGCGTTCGTCGTCCGCGAAGCCCTTGGCGAGGTTGGGCGGCAGGATCGCGCCGTCGAGGTCGCCGGAGCGCAGCCGGGTGGCGCGTACGTCGTCGTCCTTGATGATCGCCATGGTGAACTTCTTCACCTCCGGCTCGCCGCCCCAGTAGTCGGGGTTGGCGGTGAAGCTGAGCTTCTCGCCCTTGGACCACTTGCTGAGGACGTAGGGCCCGGTGCCGATGGGGCGGGTGGTGAAGGCCCCGGTATTGACGTCCTGCTTGCCCGCGATGTGCTCGGGGGCGATGGGCAGGACGGTGCGCTGGGCGAACGGCGCGTAGGGGTACTTGAGGGTGAAGACGACCGTGTCCTCGCCCTTCGCCGTGACGTCCTCGACGGCGTCCAGCTCGGTGCGGGAGGGGTTGTTGGTCTTCTCGTCGAGGATGGTGCGGTAGGTGAAGACGACGTCCTTGGCGCCGAACGCCTTGCCGTCGCTGAACTTCACGCCCTGGCGCAGCTTGTACGTGTACGTCAGTCCGTCGGCGCTGACCTCGGGAAGTTCGGCGGCGAGGGCGGGACGGAGCTTCATGTCCGCGTCCAGGGCGAGCAGCCCGTCGAAGATCTTGGAGTTGCCGTCCTTGCCGTAGCCGAGCAGCGGGCTGAGGCTGTCGGGCTCGTAGGCGATGCCGACCACGGCCGAGGTGGAGCCCGAACCGGATCCGCTTTTGTCGCTGTCCGGGTTCGAGCAGGCTGCCGCGGTCAGGGAGAGGGCGGTCACCAGTGTGGCGGTGACCGCCACCCGTATCGATCGGGCCGTCATACTCTGCACTCCCTGTTCAAGATCGACTGTAGTTGCGAGCAATACGCAATTAAACAGCACGCTCTGTCGTCGCCCGTCTTCGACCGGTGATCGCGGCGGCGGCGCCCCCGGTCGGTGTCACCCCTTGACCGCCCCCGCGGTGAGGCCCTGCACGATGTGCCGGCTGGCGAAGGCGAACAGCACCATGGTCGGGAGGATCGTCAGGACGGCCGCCGCGGACATCGAACCCCAGTCGATGTTGAAGCTGGAGATGAAGCCGTTGAGAGCGGTCGGCACGGTCTTGTTGTCGTCGCTGTTCATCAGCGTGACGGACAGGAACAGCTCGTTCCAGCAGTTGACGAAGTTGAAGATGAAGGCCGCCACGATGCCCGGCTTCATCACGGGCAGGAGCACCCGGAACAGTGCGCCGAACCGTGAGCAGCCGTCGATCATGGCCGCCTCCTCCAGGGTGTCCGGGATGTTGGCGAAGAATCCGCGGAGCATGACCGTGCAGAACGGGATGCAGACCGCGATGTAGACGAGGACGAGCCCGAGTCGGTTGTCGACGAGCCGCAGGTCGGTCATCAGCAGGTACAGCGGCCCCAGCGCGATGAAGCTGGGGATCATCTGGGTGACCAGGGCCGCCATCAGCAGCGCGGTCTTGGTCCGGAACTCGAACCGGGCGAGTACGTAGGCCGAGAGCATCGAGATCACGGTCGCCACGGTCCCGGCCACCGCCGACACGATCAGGCTGTTCATGAGGTAGGTGCCGAACTGGGAGGCACCGAACAGACCGGAGTAGTTCTCCAGGGAGAAGTCTTCGGGCCAGTACGCGAGGGGGAAGGTGAAGATGGCGCCTGCGGGCTTGAAGGACGTGATGGTGATCCAGTACAGCGGGAAGACGGTGAAGATCAGCCAGAGCGTCAGGAAGCCGATCCTCGCGGCCCTGCCGGCCCGGGACTCGCGGGTGTTCACTGCCGCACCCCCTTCTCTTTGGTGGCCGTGAGGTAGAAGACGGAGAACAGCAGGAGCCCGGCGACGATCAGCAGGCCGAGGGCGGACGCCCTGCCGTAGTCGCCCTGCTGCATGATCGTGATCATCCAGGTGGTGACGATGTGGGTCTCGTTGTTCGGACCGCCGCCCGTGGTGCCGAAGATGATGTCCGGGAAGTTGAAGATCCAGATGACCCGCAGCAGCACCGTGAGGGCCAGCGTGGCCCGGATGTAGGGGATCGTGATCCGGAAGAGGGTGCGCACCTTCCCGGCGCCGTCGAGCGCGGCGGCTTCGTAGATCTCGTCGGGAATCGACTGGAGCGCCGCGAGGATCATGATCGCGAAGAAGGTCACGCCGTACCAGATGTTGGCGACGATGATCGCGACCATGGCTGTCTTGGGGTCGGCCAGCCAGGCCACCGGCTCGTCGATCAGGGACGCCTTCATCAGCAGGTCGTTGACGACGCCGAACTCACTGTTGAACATCCAGCGGAACAGGATGCCGATCAGGAAGCCGGATATCGCCCAGGGGAAGAAGATCAGTGCCTGGTAGAGGCCGCGGAAGCGGAACCGGCGTCGCAGCCACAGCGCCAGCGCGAAGCCGATGACCAGCTGGGGCACGATCGAGGCGACCACCCAGAGGGCGGTGTTGCTCAGTACGGTGCCCCACAGCGGGTCGCCGAAGATGTCCTTGAAGTTCCCGAACCCGACGAAGGATGTGTCCGTCAGGTCCGCGAGGTTCCAGTTCCGGAAGGCCATCTGGCTTCCGGCGACCATCGGGTAGTAGGTGAAGAACGCGACGAAGACGACCGCGGGCGCCATGAACGCCGCGATGGTCAGACCTCTGCGCGTGGTGAATTCCCGCTTGCGCCGCCCGCCGTCCGCCGGCCGCGCCGGGTGCGGGCCCCCGGAGCGTCGCCGGGTCTTCTCCGGGGCGGGTGGAGCCGTACCTGCGCGCATGTCAGCTCTTCTCGCTCGTGCGCTTGGCGGTCCAGTACGCGTCCCAGTCGGCGAGGAGTTGTTTCTGCGTCATCTTGCCGAGGAGTACGCGCTGGACGTCCGCGTCGGCCTTCTGCGTCCACTCGGTGAACCACGGCACGTCCCGGGGCTGGGTGGCGGTGAGATACCGCTCCGGGTTCTCGTTCATCGTGACGTAGCTGGCCCAGGGCCCTGTCTTGTAGAAGGTGTCCTCGGCCGCCCGCTTCAGGATCGGGACGAGGCTGTTCTCCTGGGCGAACGTGGTGGACGCCTCGCCCTGCGACAGGAACTCGACCAGCTTCACGGCCTCCGCCTTGTGCTTGCTCCCCTTGGCCACGCCCCACCCGGCGGTCGCCAGCGGCTGCACGGCCTTCCCGCCCGGGCCCGCGAGCAGCGGGGCGGTGGTCCACTGCTCCTCCGTGATCGCCTTGGACTTCCGCAAGGTGGCGATCACCTCGGGGTCCTGGAGCAGGAACGCCGTGGATCCGTTGGAGAAGCCCTCGACCATTTCGGGATAGCCCCAGGCCACCGAGGACGGTGGCGAGGCCTTCTTGAAGAGGTCGATGTACGTCGCGAGCGCCTCGGCCGCCTCCGGCGCGGAGAAGATCGTGCTGCCGTCGGTCAGCCGGTAGCCGTCGGCGGGGTCGATCCTGTCGGCGACGTATGCCTCGATGACCGCCGTGACGTTGCTGACGGCATTGGGCCCGCCGCGGAAGGCGTAGCCGTAGCGCCGCTTGCCCTGGTCCTGGACGGCGCTCGCCTGCTGGAGGAGTTCGTCCCAGGTCGCGGGCGGCTTGTCGTACCCGGCTTCGGCTATGAGGTCCTTCCGGTAGAAGAGGCTGAGCCCGTAGAAGCCGTACGGCACGAAGTACGTTCGGCCTTCTTCGTCCTTGGCGGCGTCGACGGCGTTCTCGGTGAGCTGTTGCCAGCCGGACCAGCCCTTCAGGTCCGGACCCATGTCGTGGAGCCACTTGTTGTTCGACCAGGGGCCGACCGTGATGTCCCTGACCTCGACGGTGTCGACTCCACTGCCGGACTGCAGCATCTGCTGGATCTTCTGGTCCGCCTGCGCGGTCGGCGGGGACACCAGATTCACCTTGATCTTGGGGTTCTGGTTCTCGAAGTCCCCGATGAGCTGCTGCAGCACTTCCGTGCGCGCGGGGTTGGTGAGGCTCTCGACCATGTTCAGGGTGACGGTTCCGTCGCCGGATCCGCCGCCCATGGCGGAGCAGCCGGTCGCCGTCATTCCGAGGGCCAGGCCCAGAGCGACGACCATGTTCCTGTGTTTCATCGATGTCCTCCGTGGGAGTCGTTGCGGGACCAGGCGCCGAGTGTGGGGACGCAGCGTTCGGCGAAGTACTCGAAGTCGGCGGCCGTGTTGTACACATGCGTCGACAGGCGCAGGTAACCGACACCGCCGAAGCTGGTGAACGCCGCCGCCACGCCCAGCTCCCGCGCCACCCGGTCGCGCAGCGCATCGGCCTCGGCGTGGGTGGCGGCGAGCGGGGCGGGAAGGCGTACGAGCCGCAGGGCGCCGACCGGCATGCCGACGTCCACGCGGCAGTCCTCGCCGGTGAGTTCGGAGAACGCCTCGGCCACGATCCGCTCCGCGTAGTCCGCCAGCTCGTCCATGTAGGTGCGGGCGGTCTCCCATCCCCAGGTCCCGCCCACGAAGTCGAGCGCGGTGGAGGCCGCGAGATAGCTGGTGGCGTCCACGGTGCCCTGGGTGTCGAACCGGTCGGGGAAGGGGTCGCGGGCGCCCCAGGAGTCGATGAGGGGGAAGAGGCTGTCGCGCAGGGCGGTACGCGCGACCAGCGCTGCCGTCCCCCGCGGGGCGCAGCCGAACTTGTGCAGGTTGCCGACCCAGATGTCGCAGTCGACTCCGGCGAGGGGGTCGGCCGCGAGCCCGGGCACATGGGCCCCGTCCACGAGGACCGGGATGCCCCGGCGGCGCGCCTCGGCGGCGATGCGCCCGACGGGCATCCAGCGGGCCGTCGCCGAGGTGATGTGGTCGATCACGACGAGGCCGGTCGCCTCGCCGATCGCGGCGCTCACGCACGCGTGAGCGGTGTCCTCGTCGGCGTCCAGCGGAACGTGGGCGGTACGCACGGTGCCGCCCCACCGCCGGGCGAGGCGTTCGGCCCCCATGGTGACCGCGCCGTAGCCGTGGTCGGTGACCAGCACCTCCCCACCCGGGCGTGCCGGGAGGCTGTGGTAGGCCACGCTGGCGCCGGCGCTGGCATTGGGGACGAGGGCGAGGTCGTCGGCCGCCACCCCGAGGAAGCCGGCCAGCGCGCTCCGCGCGGCCGCGATCTTCCCCGGCAGCGCGGGAAACCACTGCACGGGTGACGCCTCCATCAGCCGGCGCTGACGGTTCTGTTCCCGCTGGGCGACGAGCGGCACGGCGCCGAAGGATCCGTGGTTCAGGTGCTTGACCGACGGGTCGAGTGACCAGGCGGCGACGGCCGGACGGCCGTCGGGGAGGGCCAGCGGCCGGGGGGCGAGGTCGATGGTGCGCACATGGCTCCCAGAGGCGGTGGGACATCAGACATGGAACGGAAGAGGTGTGATGACTTGGCCGGAATACTGCCCTCCCCCTGGCGGATGGGCAAGGCTTTGGCGCAAGTTATCCAATGACTTGTTGTTGCATTGCGATGACATACGACGACTCGCCTAAACTGACGGCCTGCTCGGCATGACACCGGGCCGACACAGAGAGAGAGCGATGTCCGCAGTCGACAGGGCGTTCCACGGCCTGCGCCGCATGATCTCCAGTGGCCGCCTCGGAGCCGGCCAGCGGTTTCCACCGGAAGCGGACCTCTGCGAGGAGCTCGGAGTCTCCCGGGGATCGCTGAGGGAGGCGGTGCGGATGCTGGCGGCGCTGGGCGCGGCCGAGGCGCGGCACGGCTCGGGGACGTACGTCTCCGCGCTGCGGCCCGAGGATCTGCTCGGGAGGCTGTCCCTGACCGTCGAACTGCTGCCCCTGGACGGCCTGCTGGAGCTCTTCGAGATCAGGCGGGTACTGGAGTCGCACGTGATGGCCCAGGCCGCCGCCCGGATCACACCCGAGGAGCTGGACACCCTCCACGGTTGGCTGGAGACGATCGAGGCCAGTGAGGACCCGGCGGAGTTCGCCGACTACGACCACCGGTTCCACGCGGAGATCGCCCGCATCGGCGGCAGCCCCTCGATGGAGGCGCTGCTGACGGTCTTCCGGTCCCGGTCCCGGCACTACCGCGTGTTCGCGCTGCCGGAGGGCCCGGAGTTCAAGCGCGCGGGGGACGAGGACCACCGGGCGATCGTCGCCGCCCTGGCGAACCGCGATCCGGCCGCCGCGGCGAGCGCGGCGGCGGCGCACATCGCCCGCAGTGAGCGCTGGCTCGGCGCCACCCGCCCTCCGGTGACCGAGGACGCGACGGAGGAGCCCGCCTGAAGGCACGCGGACGGCCCCGGAAACCCGCCGCGACAGACGCGAGAGGGTTTCCGGGGCCGGATGTGGTCCGGGCGGAGGCCTACGGTGCCGGCAGCTCCGCAAGTTCCGCCACGGCCCGGCGGTGGCCGCCCGCCGTGCCGTACGCGATCGAGTCGGCCTTGGCGCGCTTGAGGTACAGGTGGGCGGGGTGTTCCCAGGTCATGCCGATCCCGCCGTGCAACTGGACGCACTCCTCGGCGGCGTGGACCGCGACGCCCGAGCAGTAGGCCTGGGCCACCGCGACCGCGAGCGGGGCGTCGGGGCTGTCGGTGGCCAGCGCGTCGGCGGCGTTGCGGGCGGCGGCGCGGGCGGAGACGACCTCCAGCCAGAGCTGCGCCATCCGGTGCTTGAGCGATTGGAAGGAGCCCACGGGCCGGTTGAACTGGTGGCGTTCGCGGGTGTGGCGGACGGTCTCGGTCAGGCACCACTCGGCGATCCCGAGCTGTTCGGAGGCGAGCAGTCCGGCTCCGGCCAGCAGTCCGCGCCGTACGGCGGCGGCGCTCGCGCCCGCGTCGGCCAGCAGGGTCCCGGTCGCGCTCGCCAGGGTGACGGCGGCGAGCGGGCGGGTCAGGTCGAGCGGGACGAGGGGCTGGACGGCGACCCCGGGGTCCGATGCCTCGACCGCGTACAGCCCCTCCGCGGTCGGCACCAGCAGCACGTCGGCGGCCGCCGCGTCGGCGACGCCGCGTACCGTCCCGGCCGGCGCGGCGATGGCCGCGTCCGCCCCGGCGGGCGGGGTCGCGAAGGGCACGGCGAGCACGGCCGTACGGGCGCCCGAGGCCAGTTCGCCCAGGAGCATGGCGGCCGGGCCGGCCTCCGCGCCCAGCGCGAGCAGGGTCTCGGTCGCCACGACGGAGCTGGTCAGGTACGGGGCGGGGGCGACGCTGCGGCCCAGCTCCTCCAGGACCACGGCGGCCTCGCGGTGGGACGCGCCCTGGCCGCCGAGCTTCTCGGGGACGAGGAGTCCGGCCGCGCCGATGCCGGTGGCGAGCGAGGACCACAGCCGCGGGTCGTACGGCGTGTCGGACTCGGTCGCCGCGATCACCGTCGGCGCGTCGGCCCGGTCGGCGAGGAGGGCGCGCACGGCGGAACGCAGGTCCTCCTCGTCCTGGGTGTAGAGCAGGTCGGGGGTGGCGGGGGGCTGGGCGGGCGGGGTCATCGGCTCAGGTCCTTCCAGGCGACGTCCTTGTCGTTGCGGGGTTCGGCGGGCAGGCCGAGGACGCGCTCGGCCACGATGTTCAGCAGGACCTCGCTGGTGCCGCCCTCGATGGAGTTGCCCTTGGAGCGCAGATAGCGGTAACCGGCGTCCCGTCCGGTGAAGTCGACCAGTTCCGGGCGGCTCATGGTCCAGTCGCCGTACAACAGCCCCTCGTCGCCGAGCAGTTCGACCTCCAGGCCGCTGATCTCCTGGTTGAGCCGGGCGAAGGCGAGCTTCATGCCCGAGCCCTCGGGGCCCGGCTGTCCGGCGACGAGTTGCTGGCGCAGCCGCTCGCCGGTGAGCCGGGCGACCTCGGCCTCCACCCAGAGGGTCAGCAGGCGCTGGTGGGTGTCGGGGGTGCGCAGGTCGGGGCGGTCGCGCCAGGTCTGCGAGACCGGGCCGATCATGCCGCCCTCGCGGGGGATGCGGGAGCCGCCGATGGAGACACGCTCGTTCATCAGGGTCGTCTGGGCGACCTTCCACCCCTCGCCGACGGGTCCGAGCCGGTGGCTGTCCGGGATGCGTACGCCGGTGAGGAAGACCTCGTTGAACTCGGCCTCGCCGGTGATCTGGCGCAGCGGCCGGACCTCGACGCCGGGGTCGGTCATGTCACAGATGAAGTAGCTGATGCCGCGGTGCTTGGGGAGGTCCGGGTCGGTGCGGGCGATGAGGATCGCCCAGCGGGCCAGGTGGGCGCTGGACGTCCAGACCTTCTGCCCGTCGACGATCCAGTCACCGTTCTCGTCCCTCACGGCCCGGGTGGCCAGCGCCGCGAGGTCGGACCCGGCGCCGGGTTCGCTGAAGAGCTGGCACCAGACCTCCTCACCGACCCACAGGGGGCGCAGGAAGCGGTGCTTCTGCTCGTCGGTGCCGAAGCCGAGGATGGTGGGGGCGGCCATGCCGAGGCCGATGCCGATACGGCGCGGGTCGTTGTCGGGCGCGTCGGCGGCGGCGAGTTCGGCGTCGGCGACCTGCTGGAGGGAGCGGGGCGCGTCGAGTCCGCCGAGGCCGGCCGGGTAGTGGACCCAGGCGAGGCCGGCGTCGAAACGGGCCTTCAGGAAGTCGGTGCGGTCGGTGGTGGCGGGCGGGTGCGCGGCGAGCAGCTCGCGGGTGCGGCGGCGGACCTCGGCGGCGTCGACTGCGGGGCTCATCGGGCGCCTCCGGGCAGGACGACGATGCGGCCGGTGCTGGTGCCGTCGGCGACGCGCTGGACGGCGTCGGCCGCTCCGGCCATCGCGACACGCTCACTGACCAGGGGTTTGACGATGCCCTGGTCGGCGAGCTTGGTCAGCTCGTCGTGGCAGGCGCGGACGGCGGCCGGGTCCTTGGCGTTGTAGAGGCCCCAGTGCAGTCCGACGACGGAGTAGTTCTTCACCAGGGCGTGGTTGAGGCCCGGGGTGGGGATGACGCCGCTGGCGAAGCCGACGACGAGGATGCGGCCCTCGAAGGCGACGCACTTGGTGGACTTGGCGTACGCATCGCCGCCGACCGGGTCGTAGACGACGTCCGCGCCGCGCCCGCCGGTGGCTTCCTTCACGGCGGCGACGATGTCCTCGGTGCGCCGGTCGATGACCAGGTCGCAGCCGAGCTCGCGGGCGACGGCCGCCTTCTCCGGGCCGCCGACGACGCCGATGACCTTGGCGCCCGCGGCCTTGCCGAGCTGGACGGCCGCGCTGCCGACGCCGCCGGCCGCCGCGTGGACGAGGAGGGTCTCGCCGGGCTGGAGGTTCGCGCGGCGGTGCAGGCCGAACCAGCCGGTCTGGTAGCCGATGTGCAGAGCGGCCGCTTCGGCGTCGTCCAAGGCGTCGGGGGCGGGCAGCAGGGCCGCCTCGTCCGCGACCACGTGGTCGGCGAAGCCGCCGTGGGGCAGGGCCGGGGTGGCGAGGACCCGCCGCCCGTCCTCGGTCACGCCGCACACCTCGACGCCCGGGGTGAACGGCAGCGGCGGCCGCACCTGGTACTGGCCCCGGCACAGCAGGGCGTCGGGGAAGTTGACGTTCGCCGCGCGGACCTCGACGAGCACCTGCCCGTCGCCGGGCGTGGGCCGGTCCGTCTCCTCCAGCCGCATCACCTCGCCCGGCTCGCCGTTCCGGTGTACTCGCCATGCCTGCATGAGGGGCCTCCACAACACTGTCGGCGTCAACCGCCGGAGCGGTCGGCATTACCACTGCTGCGCCGCATACTAAGCGGTCGCTTGCCGATCTGGGAACACCCCTGACCCGCCCCCGGGGCGCCGCGGAGCCTCAGGCGCGCTTGGGCTTCGCCCGTACGTGCATGCGCTCGCCCTGCGGGCCGAAGAGGCTCAGGAACTCCACCGTCTCGTCCTCGGCCGGGCCGAACCAGTGCGGCAGCCGGGTGTCGAACTCGGCGGCCTCCCCCGGCTCCAGCACCAGATCGTGTTCGGCCAGCAGCAGCCGCAGCCTCCCGGAGAGCACGAACAGCCACTCGTACCCCTCGTGCGTGCGCTGCTCCGGCGGGCCGCCGCCGCCCGGCTCCTGGATCAGCTTGTAGGCCTGGAGGCCGCCCGGCCGGGCGGTCAGCGGCAGCATGGTCCGGCCGTGCTGCACGATCGGCTTGGCCCGCACCCGGGGGTCGCCGACGGGTGCGGCGCCCACCAGGTCGTCGAGCGGCACCTCGTGGGCGCGGGCGATCGGCAGCATCAGTTCGAGGCTGGGGCGACGGCCGCCGGACTCCAGCCGGGAGAGCGTGGAGACGGAGATGCCGGTGGCGGCCGAGAGGGCGGCGAGGGTGACCCCGCGGTCCTTGCGCAGCCGGCGCAAGCGGGGACCGACGCCGGAGAGGACGGACTCCAGTTCCGGGTCGTCCCGGTCGTGTTCCTTCATCCGGCCATTGCAGAATCGGCAAGCCGGTTTGTCAATAATGCGGCCGGAACCCCTGGCTCAGTGCGCGAGGACCTCGAAGGTGACCGCCGGCCGGCCGTCGAACTGCTCGGCGGCGGCCTCCACCATGCCCGTCAGGAAAGTCCGGCAGTACCGCTCCGGGTCCTGTTGGGTCAGCGCCTCGATGTACGTGCGGTGCTCCAGCAGCGACTGGACCGAGCGTTCGAGACCGGCCGTCGCGTCGACCGCGTGGGTGGGCCGGTCGCTGCCCGCCACGGCGGTCCAGCGCACCCCGTCCCACGGCTGGAGTCCCCGCTCGGTGAGTTCGGGGAAGATCCAGCGGTTGCCCGCGTCGGCGACCGCGTCCAGCGTGGCGCGCCCGACCGCCCGGTGGTCGGGGGTGTTCCAGGCGGCCCCGCCCCAGGTGTCCCGGTGGTTGAGGGTGACCACCAGTTCGGGGCGGTGCCGGCGGATGGCCGCGGCGATGTCCCGGCGCAGCCCGGTGCCGTATTCGATGACGCCGTCGCGGTGGTCCAGGAACTCCACGGTCCGCACGCCGACGACGGCGGCGCTCGCCCGCTGCTCCCGCTCGCGCACCGGTGCGCACTCCTCGGGCGGCAGGGTGTCGATCCCGGCCTCGCCGCGGCTGGCGAGGAGGTAGACGACCTCGCGGCCGCCGTCGGTCCACTCGGCCACGGCGGCGGCCGCCCCGTACTCCAGGTCGTCGGGGTGGGCGACGACGGCCAGGGCGCGCTGCCAGTCGACGGGCATCGGTTCGAGTCGCTGCGGCGTCATACGGGCAGGCTACCCCCGGCTCCGGCGGCCGGCGTGCGAGGCTGGAGTCCGGCGAACGAAAGGACATCCGCTCGTGACCAGCCCCGCATCCCTCTCCCCCGCTCAGGCCGCAGCCCGTCTGGAGGAGTTCACCGTCATCGACGTACGGGCTCCGGGAGAGTACGCCGCCGGGCATGTCCCCGGCGCCCTGAACATCCCGCTCGACAAGCTCCCCGACGCGCTGCCCGCGCTCAAGTCCGCCTCCGCGCGCGGTTCCCTGCTGGTGGTGTGCGCTTCCGGGGTCCGGTCCACGCGGGCCTGCGAGATCCTGGCGGGCGCGGACATCGAGGCCGTGACGCTGACCGGCGGTACGTCGGCCTGGGAGGGCGACGGCCGCGGCCTGGACCGCCCCGAGGGTGCGCGCACCACGTGGCCCATGGAGCGTCAGGTGCGGCTCGCGGCGGGTTCGCTGGTGGTGGCGGGACTGGTGGCCGGTATCCGTTTCCCGGCGGCGCGCTGGCTGTCGGCGGGCGTCGGCACGGGCCTGGTGTATTCGGCGCTCAGCAACACCTGCGGCATGGCGGCGGTCCTCTCGAAGCTGCCGTACAACCGCGCCCCGCGTTCCGCCGGCGACCTGGATTCCACGCTGGAGGAGCTCCAGCGCTGATCCGGCGGGCCGGGCCGGGTCCGCGACCACCCCGGGGC
>NZ_JBHXPF010000054.1:0-50594 GCF_042718715.1 Streptomyces sp. NPDC058576
GTGAGCATGGAGGCGTCCACGGCGGACGAGCCCTCGACGACGGTTCCGTCCGTCGCGATCTTCTCCCCGGGACGCACCACGAAACGGTCCCCGACGACGAGAGCGCTCGCCGGGACGCGTACCTCCCGGCCCGCCCTGAGCACGGCGACGTCCTTCGCGCCCAGGTGCATCAGCGCCCGCAGCGCCGCGCCGGACTTCCGCTTCGCCCGGGCCTCCAGGTAGCGGCCCAGCAGGATGAACGTGATGACCCCGGCCGCCACCTCCAGGTAGATCGTCGAGGTGGCGTCGGCGCGCGAGACGGTGAGGTCGAAACCGTGGCGCATGCCGGGCATCCCCGCGTCGCCGAGGAACAGGGCCCACAACGACCAGCCGAACGCGGCGAGCGTGCCGAGCGAGACGAGCGTGTCCATCGTGGCCGCCCCGTGCTTCGCGTTGGTCCAGGCGGCGCGGTGGAAGGGGAGGCCGCCCCAGACGACGACAGGCGCGGCGAGGGTGAGGCTCAGCCACTGCCAGTAGTCGAACTGGAGCGCCGGGACCATGGCGAGCAGGACGACAGGGGCGGCGAGCACGGCGCAGGCGACGAGGCGCTGCCGGAGCGCGGCGAGTGAGGCCTCCTGCTCCGCTTCGGCGTCCCGCGCGGCGGAGCCGGGGCCGGGGGAGAGCGTGGGCTCCGGGGCCGGGTCGGTGAAGGGGTCGCTACCCGGTCCCGTGGTCTCCGTGCGGCGGGCCTCGTCGGCGTACGTGTACGTGTCCGGGGTGGCGGCCGGGGGCGGCGCCGGGGCCGTCGTGTCGGCAGCGGGTCCTGGTGATCCCGTCCGTTCCGGCTGGGCGACCGGGCGGGCCGTGTAGCCGGTCTTCTCGACCGTGGCGACGAGGTCCCCCAGCTTCAGCCCCTCCCCGAAGGTGACGCGGGCCTTCTCGGTCGCGTAGTTCACAGTGGCGGTGACGCCGTCCATCCGGTTGAGCTTCTTCTCGACGCGGGCGGCGCACGAGGCGCACGTCATCCCGCCGATCATGAGCTCGGCCTCGGAGGCGTCGGCGGCCGGGGAATCGACTGCTGCTGTGCTGGCCATGTCCGGAACTCCTGGAAAACGCAGATCGGGCCGTACTCCACCAGTATCGACTGGTGGGGCCGGCCCGACGGCGAACGGGGTGGTGCGGCTGGTGAGCGGAGTGGTGCGGTGGGGGCGGCGCTCAGGCGGCCGGGCCGAGGAGCTCGTAACCGGCCTCGTCCACGGCTGCGCGGACGGCGTCCTCGGCGAGCGGGGCCTTGGACGTGACGGTCACCAGACCGGTGGCGGCGACGGCGGCGACCGAGGTGACGCCCGCGATCTCCGAGATCTCCTCCGACACGGCCCCCTCGCAGTGGCCGCAGGTCATGCCCTTGACCTGGTACACGGTGGTGACCGCGTCGGTCTGCCCGACCTGCGCGTCGGCCGCGCCGTCGTGGCAGGAACCGGTGGGCGAGCAGCAGGAACCGGTGGACTGGGCGGTCTCGGTCTCGGCGGGCATGACGTTCTCCTCTTCGCGAACACGTTTCGGCGGCACGGTGGGGCGCGTGGGACCGCAGAGGGCTCCGTGGCGTCCCGCCTCTTCCATACTATACCCCTAGGGGGTATCAATGGGCGCCTGCGGTGCCGAGCCCAGTGCGTCGTCGCCGACCAGGGGGTCCAGGTAGCGGAACATCATCGTCTTCAGCTCCTGGACGTAGGCCGCACGCTCCTCGCCCTCGTGGGCCATGATCAGGTCCAGCCCGGCCTTGAAGACCATGAAGGCCATCTCGGCGATGCGGTGGATCTGAGGGGCGGGCACGTCCGGGAGGTAGTCGGCGAGCACCGACTCGACCCGCGTGAGCATCGTGGCATGCAGCGTGTCGTGCGCCTCGGTGATCTGACCGGGGATCTCCGAGCCGTGCATCAGGACGGAGAACGCCGGGTTCTCGCAGTTGAAGGCGATCAGGGGGTCGAGGACGGCGTCCAGCATGCCGTCGAGCGGCAGCTCCGTATGGCTCTGGGCGAAGGCGGCGCCGTAGGTGTCCCGCCAGCGGTCCAGCAGCCGGTCGCCGAGCTCGACGGCGATGGCCTCCTTGTTCGGGAAGAACTGGTAGAGCGTGCCCGGGGATACCCCTGCCTCGCGGGCGATGGCGTTGGTGCTGGACGCGGTGTAGCCGCTGGTGCAGAAGACGTCGGCGGCGGCCCGGAGCAGTTGGGCGATACGGGCTTCGCCGCGGGCCTGGCGGCGGCGCGGGCGCGCGGGGCCCGATGCTCCGTCGGCGGTGGAGCCGTCATCCGCCCCGTCCGTCGCGGCGCCCTTGTTGGCTTTGGCCTCCGGCACGGTCCATCCCCAGCTCTCATGAAGCGATTGACAAACGCGAGTGGGCGCTCGCATTCTAGAGAAACGCGAGCGACTACTCGTGTTTGCCACGATAAACGGCAACGACCGACCCATGCTGCCCTGTGCTGCCCGGGTCTCGGTGAAGGGGACACCGCACCATGTCCGAAGTCAACCGTTCCGCGCCGCCGCCGGCAGGCGGCTGGACCCGGTTCGTCACCGCCCGGCCGCGGCTCGCCCTGCTGGCCGCGCTGGTGATCACCGCGCTCGCCGTGTTCGCCGGGAGCGGGGTGGCGGACCGGATGGGCAGCGGCGGCTGGCAGGCCCCCGATGCCGAGTCGACCTACGCGACCGAGGTGCTGGCGCGGGAGTTCCCCGCCTCCCAGCCCAACCTGCTCCTTCTGGTGGACAGCGGCTCCGCGACCGTCGACGACCCGGCGGTGGCCGCCGAAGCCGCCCGCCTCGTCGAGCGGCTGGAGGCCGAGCCGGGCATCTCGGGCGTCGGGTCCTACTGGGGGTCCGAATCGCCCGCCCTGCGCTCCGAGGAAGGTCGCGAGGCGATCATCGCCGCCCGGATCGGGGGCGACGAGACGACGGCGGGCGAGACCCTCGACCGGATAGCCCCGGCCTTCGCGGGGGAGCGGGGGCCGGTCACGGTCTCCCTCGGCGGACCCGTCGCCGTGCAGCACGAGATGCAGACGATCATCCAGGAGGATCTGCTGCGGGCCGAGCTGATCGCCCTGCCGGTGACGCTCGTCCTGCTGGTCATGGTCTTCGGCAGCGCCGTCGCCGCGATGCTGCCGCTCGGTGTCGGCATCGTCGCCATCCTCGGCACCAACGCCGTGCTGCGAGGCCTGACGGAGTTCACCGACGTCTCGGTCTTCGCCATGAACCTCACCACGGCGCTCGGCCTCGGACTCGCCATCGACTACGCCCTGTTCATCGTCCGCCGCTTCCGCGAGGAGCTGGCCGGCGGGGCGGACCCACGGGCGGCGGTGGGCACGACGCTCCGGACCGCCGGGCGAACGGTGCTGTTCTCCGCGCTGACCGTGGCGGTGTCCCTGTCGGCCATGCTCGTCTTCCCGCAGTACTTCCTGCGGTCCTTCGCCTACGCCGGGATCGCCGTGGTCCTCCTGGCCGCCGCTGCCGCACTGATCCTGCTGCCCGCGGCACTCGTGCTGCTCGGCCCCCGGATCAACTCACTGGATCTGCGCCGGCTCCTCCGCCGCCGGAGGAAGGCCGCGACCGGGGCGGCCCTCGGCGGCGGTGCCGACGCGGCTCCCGGCCGGGGCTGGGCGCGGCTGGCCGCGCTGGTGATGCGCAGGGCGCCCGTCTTCGCCATTGTCACCACCGTCGGGCTCCTGCTGCTCGGACTGCCCTTCCTGGGCGTCAAGTTCGGCACGGCGGACGACCGCCAGCTGCCGGCCGGCGCGGAGTCCCGGGTCGTCCAGGAACACATCCGCGACGGGTTCCCCGGCAGCCCCGGCGGCGGCCTGGAGGTGCTGGCCGAGGGGCAGGGTTCCCCCGCCGAGTACGCGGACCTGAAGAGCCGGATCGAGAAGCTCCCCGGCGTCCTGCGCATCGACGGCCCGGTCGTCGAGGGTCCCGTCGCCTACTACAGCGTGCTGCCCGAGGGTGAGGCCGTCGGCGAGAAGACCCAGCAGCTCGTACGGGACCTGAGGGCCGTGCCCTCCGCCCCCTCCCTCGACACCTCGGTGACGGGCACGGCGGCCGTCCTCGTCGACTCCAAGGACGCCATAGCCGACCGGCTGCCCTGGGCCCTGGCGATCATCGTGGTCGTGACCCTGCTCCTGGTCTTCCTGCTCACCGGCAGCGTGCTCATCCCGCTCCAGGCGGTCGTCCTCAACGCCCTCAGCCTGACCGCGATGTTCGGAGCGGTGGTCTGGGTCTTCCAGGACGGAAATCTCTCCGGGCTGCTCGCCTTCACCAGCACGGGCGACATCGAGACGACGCTGCCCGTCCTGATGTTCTGTGTGGCCTTCGGGCTCTCCATGGACTACGGGGTCTTCCTGATATCCAGGATCAAGGAGGAGTACGACCGCACCGGCGACCACGAGCACTCCGTCACCTTCGGGCTCCGGCACACCGGGGGACTGATCACCGCGGCCGCGGTCATCCTCGCGGTCGTGATGGTGGCCATCGGCACCTCACGGGTCACCAACACCAAGATGCTGGGACTCGGCATCGCGCTGGCCGTCCTGATGGACGCCATGGTGGTGCGCAGTCTGCTGGTCCCCGCGGTGATGAAGCTGATGGGCCGCTCCACTTGGTGGGCCCCCGCACCCCTGCGGGCCTTCCACCGCAGGTTCGGCCTCAGCGAAGGGGAGGCCGCCCCGGCCGTCGCCCCCGCCGCTGTGCCGGACCCGGGCGGCCGGGGCGGCCCGGAGGACCCGGAACCCACGGCGGAGACCGAGGAAACGGCGGGCGCGAGCAGGGATATCGGCGAACCGGCGCGACGCTGAGACCCCCGGAGGAAAGTCGCCCGGAAAGGGTCCTCGGGGGAGCCGGGAATGCCCTCTGGACGCGGCAGGACGGGCCCGCCCGCCGCCGATCGGGTGGCGGGCGGGGGCCCGGCCCCGCCACCCGCCAGGATGGCTCCACAGGCCGGTCGGCGGCATCGGCAAAGCGCCGCTGAACTGGGATTTCATGCTCATCCGGCCTAAAATTTCCTCAACGGAAAAGGGGACCCCGAATGGACCGGAACGTTCGTACGACCGATGACGTATTGGCTTTGATGGACGGCCTGTTCGCCCCGGAGGCGGACCGGTGGACGGCCGGCGGGGCGTCCTGGTGGGACGACTTCTACGCCGACCGCTCACGGGCGGTGCCGTTCTTCGCAGAGAAGCCCGACGAGAACCTCGACGCCCATCTCCGCCAAGGGCGGATCGCCTCGGGGCGCGCGCTGGAACTCGGCTGTGGGCCCGGCCGCAACGCGCTCCACCTGGCCTCGCTCGGCTTCGAGGTCGACGCGGTCGACCTCTCTCCGGCAGCCCTGGCCTGGGCCCGGGAGCGGGCCGAGGAGGCAGGGGCCGGCTCCATCCGGTTCCACCACGGTGACGCGTTCGCCCTGACGGCGGCGGGGGCCGCCCTGGCGGGCTCCTACGACCTGATCTACGACTCCGGCTGCTTCCACCACCTGCCGCCCCACCGGCGGATCAGCTATCTCGACCTCCTGGAGCGCTGCCTGGCACCCGGCGGCCACTTCGCGCTCACCTGCTTCGCCGCCGGGGAGGGCGGAATGGGCTCGGAACTGCCGGACGCCGAGCTCTACCTGACGGGCGGTTTGCACGGCGGGCTCGCCTACACGGACGACGAGCTGCGCCGCGTCTTCTCCGGACTGACGGAGATCGAGCTGCGCCGGATGAACGACGAGGCACCCGAATCCCCGCTCTTCGGAGAGTCGTTCCTCTGGACGGCCCTCTTCCGCAGGGCGGCCGACCAGGACTAGGGCGTGTCCGGCGGGGCGTCAACGGCCCCGGTTGCGGGGGCGCGAGGCGACCCAGGCGCGGACGGTGTCTCCGTACCAATAGGGTTTCCCGTTCTTCACCTCGTCGGGCGGGGGCAGGAGTCCGTGCTTGCGATAGGAGCGGACGGTGTCCGGCTGGACCTGGATGTGCGCGGCAATGTCCTTGTAGGACCAGAGCGTTCTGTCCGTCATCGGTGACACCTCTCTGCACTTCTCAAGCCGACGATCACTCAGCCTGTGCTCGGTTGAACGGCCCCGAACGGCAGGCGGGGTGGGGCTGTCGACCCGCTGTGACAGGAAAACCGCATAACGGAGATATGTGTGCCCGAACGGTTACCGCTGTGGCAGAAGGGACGGACCGGGGCGGGTGGGGCGGGGGCGCGGTCGCTGTCGGACCCGGGTGCCACGATGAGGAACATGAGCACTGCCGAACGCCCGATGCCCCCGCTGGACGCCGACGAACGCACCACCTTGGAGAGTTGGCTCGACTTCTACCGCGCCACCCTCGCCCAGAAATGCGCCGACCTGCCGGAGGAGGGCCTGCGCGAGGCGTCCGCGGCGCCCTCGCCGATCACGCTGCTCGGACTGCTCCAGCACCTGGCGGAGGTCGAGCGGAACTGGTTCCGCCGGGTGCTCGCGCAGGAGGACGCGCCGCCGCTCTTCGCCGCTGCGGCCGGCGGCGGGGACGGGAGCCAGGGCCGCGAAGGAGGGTGGGAGCTCGCCGAGGACGCCACCCATGAGCAGGCGCTCGCGCGGTGGGAGGGAGAGGTGGCGGCGGCCCGGGAGAACTGCGCGGCCCGGGCGCTCGGCGACACCAGCCCGTTCATGGGCGGGCAGGTCACGCTGCGCTGGATCTACACCCACATGATCGGCGAGTACGCACGGCACTGCGGCCACGCCGACCTCGTCCGCGAACGCGTCGACGGACGCACGGGAGTCTGACCAAGGGATCTCCGGCCCGGGGCTCCGGCCCGGCGGTCGCGGAATGTCACCCGAGGGGCGAGCCGGGCCTTCCGCAGGAGCGGAGGAACTCCCGGGTGCGGCGCGCGATGGGGAACGGCTTGTCCGGCGGGCACGGATACATGTCCTGCTCCACGATCGCGAACAGGTCGACGTCCAGCGCGCGGGCCGCGTCCAGGACCGGTTCCAGGGCGGGGACCCCGCCGGGCGGCTCGCACATCACCCCCCGGGCCACGGCCGGGCCGAACGGCACCTCGTCCGCCACCACCGCCGCCAGGATCTCCGGGTCGACCTGCTTGAGATGGAGGTAGCCGACGCGTTCCCCGTACGTCTCGATGAGCTTGACGCTGTCGCCGCCGCAGTAGGCGTAGTGCCCGGTGTCCAGGCAGAGCGAGACGAGGTCCGGATCGGTGGCGTCGAGGAAGCGGTTGACGTTCTCCTCGGTGTCGATGTGGGTGTCGGCGTGCGGGTGGACGACGATGCGCAGCCCGAAGCGTTCCCGGACCTCCCGGCCCAGCCGCTCCGTCTGCGCGGTCAGGTCACGCCACTGCGCCGGGGTGAGCGTGCGGTCCTCCAGCACCTCGCCCGTCTTGTCGTCGCGCCAGAACGAGGGGATGACGACCAGGTGTTCGGCGCCCATGGCCCGGGTCAGCGCGGCGATGTCCGCGACATGCGCCCAGGTCCGGTCCCAGACGTCCGGGCCGTGGTGCAATCCGGTGAAAACGGTGCCGGCGGAGACCGTGAGCCCCCGGGCGCGGGTCTCGTCGGCCAACCGGGCCGGGTCGGTGGGCAGATAGCCGTACGGGCCGAGCTCGATCCACTCGTACCCGGCATCGGCCACCTCGTCGAGGAAGCGTTGCCAGGGCACCTGCTGCGGGTCGTCGGGGAACCACACACCCCAGGAGTCGGGGGCCGAGCCGATGCGGATGCGGGCCGAGGAGCGGACGGAGGGGGTCATAACGCCCAGCCTCGTGGCCCGTGCGGAAGAGTGTCAAGGCTTCGTCCGAATGTCCGGACAAAATGTTGACAGGGTTCCCGGGAGAGGGCTAGACCTGGGACCAGCCGGCCACCGGCGGGGCGAACCGGCGGTTCGAAGGGATGCGCATGCCTGAGCCGTACGACGTGATCACCATGGGGCGGATCGGGGTGGACCTCTACCCGCTGGAGGTCGGAGTACCGCTGGCCCGGGTCGAGACGTTCGGCAAGTTCCTCGGCGGCTCCCCGGCGAACGTCGCGGTGGCGGCGGCCCGGCAGGGGCGGCGCACGGCCCTCATCACCCGGACCGGGCAGGACCCCTTCGGCGCCTATCTCCACCAGGAACTGCAACGGTTCGGTGTGGACCCCCGCTGGGCGACGGCCGTCGCGGAGTATCCGACCCCGGTCACCTTCTGCGAGATCTTCCCGCCGGACGACTTCCCGCTCTACTTCTACCGGCAGCCCAAGGCCCCCGACCTGGAGATCCACGCGCCGGACCTCGACCTGGACGCGGTGCGCCACGCCCGGATCTTCTGGATGACGGGAACCGGACTCAGCGCCGAGCCGAGCCGCTCCGCCACGCTGGCCGCCCTGCGGGCGCGCAGCGAGAGCGCGGCACGGGCCGACCGTCCGGCGGGCACGGACCGTACGGCGACGGTCTTCGACCTCGACTGGCGGCCCATGTTCTGGGACGGCGGCGACCACAGCACGGTCGCGCCCGCGCGGTACCGGGAGGCGCTGGCCCATGCGACGGTCGCCGTCGGCAACGTCGACGAGTGCGCGATCGCGACCGGCGAACGCGAACCGTACGCCGCGGCCCGGGCCCTGCTCGCGGCCGGCGTGGAGCTCGCCGTCGTCAAGCAGGGGCCGAAGGGCGTGCTCGCCGTGCACCGCGACGGCACCACCGCCGACTGCCCGCCGCTGCCGGTGGAGGTGGTCAACGGCCTCGGCGCGGGGGACGCGTTCGGGGGCGCGCTCTGCCACGGGCTGCTCGCCGGATGGCCGCTGGACCGCCTCGTGCGGTACGCGAACGCGGCCGGTGCGATCGTCGCCTCCCGGCTCGCCTGCTCCTCCGCGATGCCGTTCCCGGACGAGGTCGAGGGAGCCCTCGCGGCCGGCGCCGTGACGGCCGACCCCGACGCTCCCGCGGGTCCCCGGACCGGGGCGGGCTCATGACGCCGCTCGCGCCCTCCCTCTCCGCACTCGTCCGGCTGCGTGCCGAGCGTCCCGAAGCCGTTGCCGAGGCCGCCGCCCGTCGGAAGCGGCGCCGGCTGATCCGGCACCCCGGCGACCGGTTGATGATCATCGCGGCCGACCATCCCGCGCGCGGCGCGCTCGCCGTGGGGGACCGGTCCCTCGCCATGGCCAACCGCTTCGAGCTGCTGGAGCGGCTCTGCCGCGCCCTCTCCCGCCCCGGGGTCGACGGCGTGCTCGCCTCCGCCGACGTCCTCGACGACCTCCTCCTGCTCGGAGCCCTGGAGGACAAGGTCGTGATGGGCTCGATGAACCGGGGCGGTCTCGCGGGCGCGGCCTTCGAGCTCGACGACCGGTTCACCGGCTACCGCCCCGACGACCTGGTCCGCCACGGGTTCGACGCGGGGAAGCTGCTGCTGCGCATCGACCACGACGACCCCGGTTCGCTGGACACCCTGCACACCGCCGCCCGGACCATCGACGCGATGGCCGCGCACCGACTGCCCGTCTTCGTCGAGCCGTTCCTCTGCCGCCGCGTCGACGGCCGCCTCCGCAACGATCTCGGCGCCGCCGCCGTGGCGACCTCCATCGCCATCGCGTCGGGCCTCGCCGGGACCTCCGCGTACACCTGGCTGAAGGTCCCCGTCACCGACGACCCCGAGGCCATGGGCCTGGCGATGGAGGCCTCCACGCTCCCCGCCGTCCTCCTCGGCGGCGAGGTCGGCGACGACCAGGACGCCGTGTACGGGAAGTGGCGCGACGCGCTGCGGCTGCCCACCGTGCGGGGGCTGGTCGTGGGACGCTCGCTGCTCTACCCGGTCGACGGGGACGTGACCAGCGCCGTCGACACCGCCGTATCGCTGCTCCGCACGGGTAGGGAGGGGCTATGACGACGCATCACCCCGACCAGGGGCAGCCCCAGGACCAGCGCCGCTACCACCTGCCGGCCGGCGACGCCGCGCGCGGGCCGTACGCCGTCGACATCGATCCGGAGCGGGCCGGCTGGGACCGTTCGGCCCTGCGGGTGCTGGAGCTGGAGCCGGGCGGTGTTCATGAGCTCGTCACCGGGGACACTGAATGGATCATCCTGCCGTTGTCCGGTGGCTGTACGGTGCGTACAGCAGGTGGGACCTTTGAACTGCTGGGCCGGCAGAGCGTGTTCAGCGGGGTCTCCGACTTCGCCTATGTACCGCGCGACGCCCGCGCACAGATCTCCTCCGGCGCAGGTGGCCGCTTCGCCCTGGCAGGAGCGAAGTGCGAGCGACGACTCCCCGCTCGCTACGGCCCCGCGCCGGAGGTACCCGTCGAGCTGCGCGGCTCCGGGACCTGCTCGCGCCAGGTGAACAACTTCGCCGCCGCCGACACCTTCGACTGCGATCGGCTGATCGCCGTCGAGGTCCTCACCCCCGGCGGCAACTGGTCCTCCTATCCGCCCCACAAGCACGACGAGCACGTCCCGGGCGAGGAGTGCGAGCTGGAGGAGATCTACTACTTCGAGGTGCGGGACGGCGGGCTCGGCTACCACCGGGTCTCCCCGTCGCGCGACGGCGGTACGGACGTGCTGGCCGAAGTGCGCAGCGGGGACGCCGTCCTGATCCCCGACGGCTGGCACGGCCCGTCCATCGCCCCGCCCGGCCGGACGCTGTACTACCTGAACGTGATGGCCGGGCCGGGGGAGGAGCGCGCCTGGCTGATCCGCGACCATCCCGACCACCGGTGGATCCGCGACACCTGGCCAGGCGAGCCCATCGACGCCAGACTCCCGCTCTACACGGCGCATCCGTCGCCCGGCCCGGAGGTAACGCCTTGAGCCCGACGAGTCCCGCGAGCCCGGCGAGTCCCGGGAACCCGCACGGTGCCACCCGCCGTCTGACCACCGCTCAGGCCCTGGTCGCCTTCCTGGCCCGGCAGTACACCGAGCGCGACGGCCGCAGGCAGCGGCTCATCAGCGCCACCTGGGGCATCTTCGGCCACGGCAACGTCGCGGGCATCGGCCAGGCACTCGTGGAAGCGGCGAGCGGTGGCCCCGCCGGGCCCACCCACGGAAACGGGGCCACCCAAGGAAACGGGCACACCCCCGGACTCGCGCACCGGATGCCGTACCTCCAGGGCCGCAACGAACAGGCCATGGTGCACGCGGCCGTCGGATACGCCCGCCAGGCGGGGCGGCTCTCCGCGCACGCGGTGACCACGTCCATCGGGCCCGGGGCCACCAACCTCGTCACCGGGGCCGCCCTCGCCACCATCAACCGCCTTCCCGTCCTGCTCCTGCCCGGCGACACCTTCGCGACCCGGCCCGCCGACCCCGTACTGCAACAGCTCGAAGTGCCGTACGCGGGCGATGTCTCCGTCAACGACTGTCTGCGCCCGGTCTCGCGCTACTTCGACCGGATCACCCGGCCGGAAGCGCTGATTCCGGCGGCCCTCCAGGCGATGCGGGTCCTCGCCGACCCCGCCGAGACCGGGGCCGTCACGCTCGCGCTGCCGCAGGACGTGCAGGCGGAGGCGTACGACTGGCCGGAGGAGTTCTTCGCCGAGCGCGACTGGCACATCCGCCGGCCCGGGCCCGACACGGCCGAACTGGAAGCGGCGGTACGGGCGGTGCGCTCCGCCCGCCGCCCGCTGATCGTCGCGGGCGGCGGGGTCCGGCACAGCGGGGCCGAGGAGACGCTCGCCGCGTTCACCGCCGCGACCCGCATCCCCGTCGCCTCCACCCAGGCGGGCAAGGGCGCACTGCGCCACGACCACCCGGCCGACGTCGGCGGCATCGGCCACACCGGCACCGCCACCGCCGACGAGCTGGCCCGCACCGCCGACCTGGTGATCGGCGTCGGCACCCGCTTCTCCGACTTCACCACCGCCTCCGGCACGCTCTTCGCCGGTCCGGCGGTCCGCTTCCTCCACCTCAACATCACCGCGTTCGACGCCCACAAGCTGGCCGCCCTCCCTCTGGTCGCCGACGCCCGCGCGGGTCTTGAGGCGCTCACGACGGCTCTCGCCGGACGCGGATACCGGGTCGACCCGGCGTACGAGACGGAGTACACCGGCGCGAAGGAGGTGTGGGAGGAACGGGTCGAAGCCTCCTTCGCCGCCCCCGCCCCCACCGCGCGCCCCACCCAGACCCAGGTCCTCGGCCTCCTGGACGCCCTGGTCACCGAGGACGACATCCTCATCAACGCCGCGGGCTCCCTCCCCGGCGACCTGCACAAACTCTGGCGCACCCGCTCCCGCGACCAGTACCACGTCGAGTACGGCTACTCCTGCATGGGCTACGAGATCCCGGCCGCGATCGGCGTCCTGCTCGCGACCGGCGCACACGGACACCCCGACCGGCCGCACCGCCCCGTCTGGGCGCTCGTCGGCGACGGCACGTATCTGATGAACCCCACCGAGATCGTCACCGCCGTCCAGGAGAACCTTCCCCTGAAGCTGCTGATCCTCCAGAACCACGGGTACGCCTCGATCGGCGGCCTCTCCGAGTCGGTCGGCGCCGAACGCTTCGGCACCGCCTACCGCCACCGGGACGCCGACGGCGGCTTCACCGGACCGCCGCTCCCCGTCGACCTGGCCGCCAACGCGGCCTCCCTCGGCATGCGGGTGCTGCGCGCCACCACCGTCGACGACCTGCGCAAAGCCCTCACCGAGGCCCGGGACGCGCAGGGTCCCACTTGTGTCTACGTCGAGACCGAAACGCCCGACACAGTGTCGGGCCCTCCTCCGGCGCAGGCGTGGTGGGATGTTCCGGTAGCCGAAACCGCGAGCCGACCGGCGGCGGTGAAGGCCCGGGAGGAGTACGACCGGCAGGTCGCCGCCCGACGCCGCCACCTGTGAAGCCCTGCCCGGACGCCTGAACCTGCGCCTGCCCGAAGCCTGAAGGAGTACGTCATGACGAAGACCGTCAACCACTGGATCGGCGGCAAGACAGTGGAGGGCACGTCGGGCCAGTTCGGTCCCGTCACCGACCCGGCCACCGGCGCCGTCACCACGCAGGTGGCGCTCGCCTCCGTTGAGGAGGTCGACGCGGCCGTGGCGGCGGCGAAGGCCGCGTACGCGACGTGGGGCACGTCCTCGCTCGCCCAGCGCACCACGGTCCTCTTCCGCTACCGCGCACTCCTGGACGCCCACCGCGACGACATCGCCGCGCTGATCACCGCCGAGCACGGCAAGGTGCACTCGGACGCGCTGGGCGAGGTCGCCCGCGGTCTGGAGATCGTCGAGCTGGCGTGCGGGATCACCACCCAGCTCAAGGGCGAGCTGTCCACCCAGGTGTCCAACCGGGTCGACGTCTCCTCGATCCGGCAGTCGCTCGGCGTGGTCGCGGGCATCACCCCGTTCAACTTCCCGGCCATGGTGCCGATGTGGATGTTCCCGCTGGCCATCGCGTGCGGCAACACGTTCGTGCTGAAGCCCAGCGAGAAGGACCCCTCGGCCGCCAACCTGCTGGCCGAGCTGGCGTCGGAAGCGGGCCTTCCGGACGGCGTCCTCAACGTCCTGCACGGTGACAAGATCGCGGTGGACGGCCTGCTGAACCACCCCGACGTGGCAGCCGTGTCCTTCGTCGGCTCCACCCCCATCGCCCGCTACATCCACGCCACCGCCTCCGCCAACGGCAAGCGGGTCCAGGCGCTGGGCGGCGCGAAGAACCACATGCTCGTCCTCCCGGACGCCGACCTGGACGCGGCGGCCGACGCGGCGGTCTCGGCGGCGTACGGCTCCGCCGGTGAGCGCTGCATGGCGATCTCCGCCGTCGTCGCGGTCGGCGCGATCGGCGACGAACTGGTCGCCAAGATCCGCGAGCGCGCCGAGAAGATCACGATCGGCCCCGGCAACGACCCCGCCTCCGAGATGGGCCCCCTGATCACCGCCGCCCACCGCGACAAGGTCGCCTCCTACGTCACGGGCGCGGCCGCCCAGGGCGCGGAGGTCGTCCTCGACGGCACGGGCCACACGGTCGAGGGCTTCGAGGACGGCCACTGGATCGGCCTGTCCCTCCTGGACAAGGTCTCCACCGACTCCGACGCGTACAAGGACGAGATCTTCGGCCCGGTCCTGTGCGTGCTCCGTGTGGACACGTACGAGGACGGCGTCGCCCTCATGAACGCCTCGCCGTTCGGCAACGGCACCGCGATCTTCACCCGCGACGGCGGCGCGGCCCGCCGCTTCCAGCTGGAGGTCGAGGCCGGCATGGTCGGCGTCAACGTCCCGATCCCGGTCCCGGTGGGCTACCACTCCTTCGGTGGCTGGAAGGACTCGCTCTTCGGCGACCACCACATCTACGGCAACGACGGCGTGCACTTCTACACCCGCGGCAAGGTCGTCACCACCCGCTGGCCCGACCCGGCCGACGCCCCGGCCGGCGTGGACCTCGGGTTCCCGCGCAACCACTGACGCGCGCCCTTCCGCGTCCGCCCGCCCGTAGCGATGGTGCTACGGGCGGGCGGTTTTGTGTTTGTCATACCCTTTGCGGGCTCGTGGAGTACGGGGGCAAGGGGGAGCACAGGTGATTCGAGTCGTCGTCGTGGATGACGAGCTGTTGGTTCGGTCGGGTCTGCGGGTGATCCTCGGCTCGGCGGGGGACATCGCCGTGGTGGCGGACTGCGGCGGGGCGGAAGCGGCGGCGGAGGTCGCGCGCCACCGGCCGGACGTGCTGCTGCTGGACATCCGGATGCCCGACGTGGACGGACTGACCGTGCTGGGGCAGATCGCCGCCCTGACGCCGGCCCCGGCGGTCGCGATGCTGACGACGTTCGACGCGGGGGAGTACGTGGAAGCCGCCCTGACCGCCGGCGCGGCGGGGTTCCTGATGAAGAACTCGTCCCCCGAGCAACTGCGGCACGCCGTACGGGTACTGGCCGGCGGCAGCCGGATTCTCGCCCCCGAGGCCATGGCCCCGGTCGTCGACGGCTACCGCGCGTCCGCCAGCACGCGCGACGCGGCGCGCCGCGTGGAGGCGCTGACCGAACGGGAACGCCAGGTGCTCGCCCTCGTCCGCCGGGGTCTGACCAACCGCGACATCGCCGGGCGGCTGTTCCTGGCCCACGGCACGGTGAAGGACCACGTCAGCTCGGTGCTGGCGAAGCTGGGCGGCGTCAACCGGGTCCAGGCCGCCGTCGTCGCCGACCGCGCGGGGCTGGCCGACCCGCCGGTACGGGAGCGATGAGCGCCTCCGGAGCACGGAGCCTGCGGCGGATCGGGTCGGCCGCCCTTCCGGTGGGCGTGGCAGCCCTGGACGGGCTGGTCGTCAACGCCGTCCAGGCGGGACCGGTGCTGTGGGGCGCCCTCGCCGCCGCCGGGGCGCTCGTCCTGCGGCGGCGGCAGCCCGAATTGGCGCTGGCGGCGGGGATCCCCGGGCTCTACCTCGGCCATCTGGCGTTCGCCCCGCTCATCGCCCTGTACTTCCTGGCCGCCCACCGCCGCAGCGCGGTTCCCGGAGCCGTCGGCGCGGTACTGGTCGCGCTCGCGCAGTTCCTCCCCGTCCCGATCGGGGACATCACGCTGCTCCGCCTCGATCACGACACCGTGCTGGACACGCTCGACTCCTGTGCGTTCGGCGCGGGAGCCTTCGTGCTGGGCCGGTCGGCCCGGCAGCGGCGGGAGAGGCTGCGCGAGATCACGCAGAGCCGGGAGCGCGAACACCGGCTGCTGGAGCGCCACACCCTGGCCACCGAACGCGCCCGGCTGGCCCGGGAGATGCACGACGTGGTCGCCCACAAGGTCAGCCTCATCAGCCTCCAGGCGGGGGTGATCCAGGTCGCGGAGCCCGACGCGCCCGCCGTACGGGAAGCGGCGGGCACGATCCGCGACCTGTCGGTGGACACCCTCACCGAACTCCAGCACCTGGTCGGGGTGTTGCGCGCGGACGGCGACACCACCCGGGACCTCGCCCCGCAGCCCCGCATCGCCGACCTGCGCAGGCTGGTCGAGGAGAGCGCCCTGCCGGTCGAGCTGCACCTGGGGGATCTCCCCGGCCCGCTCCCCGAAGCCGTCGAACGCGCCGTATACCGCACGGTGCAGGAAGCGCTCACCAACGTACGCAAACACGCCCCCGGAGCCGGTGCCGAGGTGTGGGTGGGGCTGGTCGCCGGGCGGCTGCGCGTGGAGGTCCGCAACACCGCCCCCGACGAGGCGGCCGCCCCGCCGGGGCTGCCCGCCGGCGGGATGGGCCTGGTCGGCCTGCGGGAGCGGGCGCACCTCCTCGGCGGCTCGTTCGCCTCGGCGCGGCTGCCCGGCGGCGGCTTCCTCGTCCGGGCCGAGTTCCCGGCCCGGACGTCCCTCCCGGGCTGACCCGTCCGCCCGCCGCTACCGGTCGGGGTGCGGGGCCGGGAGGAGAAGCTCCTCCGGCAGCCCGGCCTGGGCGCCGACGACCTCGATGCCGAGCAGCAGCCCCTCCTCGTCGAAGTCGAGGTTCAGGTCCGCGCCCCCGCCGGGGGTCTCGACGGTGACCTGCCGGACGGCGGCCCCGTCGGCGATGTGGGCGACGAGGGAGACGTACGCGACGTCGTTCTCGCGGTCGTACTCGATGTGCATGGATTCCCTTCCGTACCGTTCCACGGGAGCCGGGGTCAGTTGCGGCCGACGGACACGACGTTGCCGGCCTTGTTGACCACGACCCAGATCTTTCCGCTGACGTACTTCCAGGTACCGGCCGACTTGCCCTTGGTCTTCTTGCCGTTCTTCACGGTACGCGCGACCATCTCCTGGCTGATGCCCCGCTGGGCCATCCGCTGGGCGGCGTGCTTGGAGATGCTCTTGACGCCGGTGGAGAGCAGGAGGCGCCCGGCGATGATGGCGAGCGGGATGAACCACGCGGGGTCGGCGACCACGGGGTACGCGGTGTTCGGCCCGGGGCGCACGGTCTGGACGAGCGCGCCGCCCTCGACGCGGTACTCGGTGGGCACGGTCTCGCCCATCGCGTCCTTCGCCCAAGGCGCGTCGAAGGTGCCGAGGTACGCGTCCCCCTGGCTGACCAGGACGCTGCCGTCCTCCAGGTGCTCGGTCACCGCGTCGGCGGGCAGGTCGAGCGGGAAGCGGTACTCGGTGGGCGCCTGTGCGTCCCGCAGGGTGATCAGGGCCCGCACGCCGTCCCGGTTCGGCTGCACCGCGAGGTCGAAGCCCTCCTCGGCGTCGGCGTACACGACGGTCCCGCCGGTGCTGCGCGCGGCGGCGGCGTGCGCGCCGCCGGGCAGACCGAACCGGACGGTGTCCTCGCCGTGGACGGACTCCACCGACCCGTCGGCGGTGGCGGGAGCGGTGATCCGTGCGGAGCCCGTGTCGGTGGGCACCTCGGAGCGGGTGGCGCCGTCCGCGAGGGCGGTCCCGGGGACGAGGTCCGCGGTCCCCGTGACGCGCTCCACCGCCTCGGCGGCCCGGACGACCCGCTCGGTGGAGACGGTGTCGGCCCGGGCTCCCGTCGCGGTGAGCAGGACGGCGCCGGCGGTGCAGGCGGCCACGAGTATCCGGGCCGCGCCGCGGTGCCGGTACGGGAAGCGATCGGTGGTGCGAGACATGTGGGTCCTTGCTGCAGGCCAGAGGACGGGCCCCTGGTGAACGTCAACGCCGAGCAGCCTCGCAGCGGGATGCGGCCCGGGGTATCCGCCGGGCGGAGGCCCGCACCCCCGCCGATCGGCGGGGGCGCGGGCCTCGGGCAGACGTTTGGCCGGTGGTGAACGTCCCCCGGGGCCGGCCATGTGACTTTCGGCAGTGCCGGACGTCCCCGGGGCTCCGTAACCTCTCCTCCGTGAACAGCCTCTCCCTGCTGAACAGGGCCTCCAGCACCTTCCTGGACAGGGCCTTCCGTGGGTCCGGCCGGGGGACCGCCGGCCTGCGGTGGACGGATCCCGGTGGTCTGCTGGTGTCCGCGACGGCGGCGTTCGGCGCGCTGACCCTGGTGGGGTGGTGGTGGGGCCTGCCGACCGCGATCGCCGCGTTCGCCGCCGGGCGGGGCCCCGGGCGCGCCAGGACCGTCGTCCTGTTCCTGGGCGGGGCTCTCCTGGCCGGGGCGGTGGCCGTGGCCGTCGTGCCGTCCCTGCTCGCTCTCGCGACGCAGTTCGTCGCGGTCGTCGTCCTCGCCGTACTGGTGCCCTGGTTCGTGGGGCGGTTCTCCCGCCAGTACCGGGAGCTGGTCCGGGCCGGCTGGGAGCGGGCCGAACAGCTGGAGCGGGAGCGGCAGTTGGTCGCCGAGCAGGCGAGACTGCTGGAGCGGGCCCGGATCGCCCAGGACATGCACGACGTGCTGGGCCACGACCTCAGCCTGATCGCCCTGTCGGCCGGGGCCCTGAAACTGGCGCCCGGCCTGGACGATCAGCACCGGCGGGCCGCCCAGGACATCCGGGGCAGAGCGGCGGCAGCGGTGGAGCGCCTGGGCGAGGTCATCGGCGTCCTCCGCGAGGAGAACGACGGCCCGCCGCAGGGGCCGGAGGACTTCGACGTCGCCCGGCTCGTCGGTGACGCGGCCGCCTCCGGGCTCCCCGTCGCCCTGTCCGTGGACGGCGAGGCGGCGGGACTGCCGCCCGCCGTCGGGCGCGCCGCGCACCGGGTCGTGCGGGAGGGCCTGACCAACGCGGCCAAGCACGCGCCCGGCGCGGCCGTGAGCGTCGAGCTCTCGCACACGGCGATCGAAACCCGGGTGGTGGTCCGCAACGAAGCCCCGGCGGCCCGGACGGACGACGCCCGGACGGGGGCGCGGGCCGGGCACGCCGCAGGCCCGTCCGCCGTGCGCGGGGGCCGCGGGCTCATCGGGCTGGACGAACGCGCCCGGCTCGTCGGCGGCTCCCTCGACCACGGCCCCCGGGCCGGCGGCTTCGCCCTCACCGCCCGGCTGCCCCACCACGCCCCCGCCCGGCCGCAGCCGCTCCTCCGGCCCCGGCCCGGGGACGGCCGGGAGGCACGCGCGCCCGCGGGGTACCGGCGGGCCCGACGGCGCGTCCGCCGCACCCTGCTCACCGCGCTCGCGGTGCCGCTGGCGGCGGGCGCGGTGCTCCTCGCCGTGGTGGGGATGTGGGAGACGGTGGCCGCGTCCCGGTCCGTCCTCGACCCGCGCGACTACGCCCGTCTGCGGGTGGGGCAGGACCGGGCGGAGATACGGAAGGTGCTGCCGGACCGCCAGTCGGCCGAGCGGCCGGCGGGCTCCGGACCGGAAGAACGACAAGAACGACAAGAACGGCGAGTGACGTGCGAGTTCTACGCGATGACGGCCGACCGCTTCGACGACCGGTCCGGAGACGCGTACCGGCTCTGCTTCCGGGACGGCCGGCTGGTCTCCCGCGACGCGCTGACGCCGTGAGCGCCCGATGAGCCGGGCCGAGGCGACGCGCTCCGGCCCGGCCCCCGCCGACCCGACCCGGCCGGACGCCACCCACATCGCCACGCCCCGGTCGACGGCAGCCGGACCGATCCGGGTGCTCGTCGCCGACGACGAGCCCATGATCCGGGCCGGTGTGCGCGCCGTGCTCGCCACCGATCCGGGCATCGAGGTCGTCGCCGAGGCGGGCGACGGGCACGAGGCCGTGGAGCTGGTCCGGGCGCACCGGCCGCACGTGGCCGTCCTCGATGTGCGGATGCCGAGGACCAACGGCATCGACGCCGCCGCCGAGATCCGGCGCACGCTGCCCGCCACCGGCGTCGTCATGCTGACCACGTTCGGCGAGGACGACTACATCCTGCGGGCGCTGGGCGTCGGGGCCGCCGGATTCCTGATCAAGTCCGGCGAGCCCGAGGAACTGCTCGCCGGGGTGCGGGCGGTGGCCGAGGGCGCCGCCTACCTGTCACCGAAGGTCGCCGCCCGGGTGGTCGCGCACCTCGCGTCCACCGGGGCGGGGGAGCGGGCCGACCGGAGGGAGGCCGCCCGGGAGCGGGTCGCCGGGCTGACGCCCAGGGAGCGCGAAGTGCTGTCGCACCTCGGCGGCGGACTGTCCAACGGGCAGATCGCCCGGCGGCTGCACCTGGTCGAAGGAACGGTCAAGGCGCACGTCAGCTCCGTCCTGGCCCGCCTCGGCGTCGACAACCGGGCCGCTGCCGCCGTCGTCGCGCACGAGGCCGGCATCCTGCCTCCACCAGCGCCCGAGCAGCGCTGAGACCAGCAGACCGGCGGGGCGGCCCAGCACCAGGAGCACCGAGGCGACGACCGCCCCGCCGAGCAGCGCGCCCGCGACCACGTCGTGCGGGTAGTGGACCCCGACCAGGACCCGCAGCAGCGCCGCCGCCACCGCCACCGGCAGCGTCACCGCGGCCAGCCGGGGCCGCCGGACAGCCAGCCCGACCGCGAGGGCGGCGGCCAGCGTGGCGTGGTTGCTCGGGAACGACCAGTCGCCCGGTTCCGGGCACGCGGCGAGGGCCGCCGCGCCGTCCACCGCCCGGCACGGCCGCTCCTCGTCGACGACCAGCTTCAACGCCTCGCTGACGGCGTACGCCACCACCGTCCCGACGCCGATCAGCAGGGTCCCCGCCACCGCGCCCGGGTCCCTCCGGCGCACGGCGGTCCAGCAGACGCCGAGCAGCAGCAGCCCGAGGACGATCAGCGTGGCCTCCGAGCACAGCTCCAGGAGGTGCCCCACCCACCCCGGGGCGCCGCCGACCGCCTCCGTCAGCGAGCGGTACGCGGAGACGGACGGCCCGTCGGTGACCTCGACCGGGCCGGGCCTTCCCAGGCCGCCGGGCGACAGCATCCCGATCCCGGCCGCCGCCGTCGCCGCCAGCGCGGCCGCACCGAACAGCCGCAGTGGCCAGTGGTGTTGATGTGTGTGCTTTGCCATGCGGCGAACGTACGAAGGCGACGCGGTCCGGCGCGGGGGCCGAACGGCAGGCGCGCCCCCCGACGAAGGTCAGGCTTGACTCCCGGGAGCGCCGCCCCGGCTACCGCAACCCGCCCCCGAACTCCCACACCAGCATCGCGAACCTCCCGTCGTCCCCCGCCCCCGCCGACCGGTACGTCGCGAGCGCCGCCTCGTTGTCCGGCTCCACGCCGACCCACACGTCGTAGCAGTCGCGCTCCCGGGCGAGGTCCACCAGCGCCCGCGTCAGGGCCCTGCCGATGCCCCGGCGGCGGAACGGGGCGTCGACGCCCAGTTCGTACAGACACATCTCCGTGCCCTTGTCCGGGTGCAGCATCTCGATTCCCGAGACGAAGCCCGCCGGGACGCCGTCCTCGTACGCGATCAGCAGCACATGGCCGTCCGCGGCGACGAAGCGGGCCGCCCAGTCCTCGCGGGGCGGGGCGTCGAAGAGGTGGCCGGCGGCCAGCAGCTCCGTGACGGTCGTTGCGCGGCTAATGTCCACAATGGCCTCCCTGGTCAAGGGTTCTGCGGGCATTCTGTACCGCGTCCGGAGTACGGCGGGGGCGCACCGTACCTCTCTGGGAGGCCGCGCACTTCACCCTGGCGGCACTCAACCGGGTTGCGTCCTCCGTTTAGGGTCGAGGGATGGAGACCCCTACTGCTCGATGGCGGCGACTGCTGCCGCGTACCCCTGGCCGGTGGGCCGCGGTCGGCGCCGCGCTCGCCGTGCTCGTGGGCGGCGGCACCTGGTCCGCCGTCGCCGACGACGGCGCGCCCGCCGTGCAGCGCGAAGACCGGACGCTGCGCATGGACGGGGTGCCGATCGACACCTCGTACTTCCACGCCAAGGGTTCCGGCAAGCGCCCCGCCGTGCTCATCGGGCACGGCTTCGGCGGCAGCAAGAACGACGTACGGGCGCAGGCCGAGAAGCTGGCCGCCGACGGATACGCGGTGCTGACCTGGTCGGCGCGCGGGTTCGGCAAGTCCGGCGGGGAGATCTCGCTCAACGACCCGGACCACGAGGTCAAGGACGTGTCCCGGCTCATCGACTGGCTCGCGACCCGGCCCGAGGTGCAGCTGGACGAGAAGGGCGACCCCCGGGTCGGCCTCACCGGGGCGTCCTACGGCGGGGCCGTCTCCCTGCTCGCCGCCGGGCACGACGAGCGCGTCGACGCCATCGCGCCCGTGATCACCTACTGGAACCTCGCCGACGCCCTCTTCCCCGAGGGGGTCTTCAAGAAGCTCTGGGCGGGGATCTTCATCACCACCGGCGGCGGCTGCGAGAGGTTCGAGAAGCAGCTCTGCGAGATGTACGAGCGCGTCGCCGTCAGCGGCAAGCCCGACGCGGAGGCCGTCAAGCTGCTCACCGAGCGCTCGCCGTCCGCCGTCGCCGACCGCATCAAGGTTCCCTCGCTCCTCCTTCAGGGGCAGTCCGACTCCCTCTTCCCGCTCGGCCAGGCCGACGCCATGCAGAAGGCCATCAGCGCCAACGGCGCACCCGTCTCCGTCGACTGGATCGCGGGCGGGCACGACGGCGGCGACAACGAGACCGGCCGGATCCAGGGCCGCGTCGGGGACTGGTTCGACCGGTACCTCAAGGAGGACACCGGCACCGGCACCGGGCCCGCCTTCCGCGTCACCCGTACCGGAGGCGTCGACTCCACCGACGGGGCCGCCCTCCTGCGCGGCGCGAGCGGCGACACCTACCCGGGGCTGCGCAGCGGCGGCCGGGACATCGCGATCGGCGGCGGGACGAAGACCTTCCGCAACCCGGCCGGGGCCGCGCCGCCCGCCATCTCCGCCGTGCCCGGCGTCGGCGGCGGACTCGCCCAGCTCTCCACCCTCGGCGTCGGGCTCTCGCTCGACTTCCCGGGACAGTTCGGCCGGTTCGAGTCCGCCCCGCTGGACACCTCCGTACGGGTCACCGGCACGCCCACCGCGAAGGTGACGGTGAAGGCCGACGGCGACCGGGACGCGGTGCTCTTCGGCAAGGTGTACGACGTGTCGCCGGACGGCAGGCAGCAGGTGCTGCCCCACCAGCTCGTCGCCCCCTACCGGATCACCCCCGACCAGCAGGGCAAGCCGATCGAGCTGGCGCTGCCCGCCGTGGACCACGAGTTCGACGCCGGCCACCGGCTGCGCCTCGTGTTCTCCGCGACCGACCTCGGTTACGCGTCCCCGGCCGAGCCCGCCACGTACAGCGTCACCGCCGACGGACCGCTGACCATCCCCACCGCGCCCGCCGTCGCGACCGCCGCCGCCACCCTCCCGTGGTGGACCTGGGGCCTCCCGGCCGCCGCCCTCGTCATCGCGGCCGCGCTCCTGCTCACCGCCCGCCGCCGCACCGCGACGCCCGCGCCGGATCCCGCGCTCACCGACGTACCGCTCCAGATCACCGGCCTGTCGAAGAAGTACGCCAAGTCCGTCGACCGGTACGCCGTGCGCGAACTGTCCTTCCGGGTCGAGAAGGGCCAGGTCCTCGGGCTCCTCGGGCCCAACGGAGCGGGCAAGACGACCACGCTGCGCATGCTGATGGGGCTCATCACCCCCGACGAGGGCGAGATCCGCGTCTTCGGGCAGGCCATCCGGCCGGGCGCCCCGGTGCTGTCCCGGGTGGGGGCGTTCGTGGAGGGGGCCGGGTTCCTGCCCCACCTCTCCGGGCGCGCCAACCTCGACCTGTACTGGCAGGCCACCGGCCGGCCCGCCGCAGACGCGTACATCGACGAGGCCCTGGAGATCGCCGGGCTCGGCGACGCGCTGGCCCGCGCGGTGCGGACGTACTCCCAGGGCATGCGGCAGCGGCTCGCCATCGCGCAGGCCATGCTCGGCATGCCGGACCTGCTGATCCTCGACGAGCCGACCAACGGGCTCGACCCGCCGCAGATCCGCGAGATGCGGGACGTGATGATCCGGTACGCGGCCGGCGGCCGGACCGTCATCGTCTCCAGCCACCTCCTCTCCGAGGTCGAGCAGTCCTGCACGCACCTGGTCGTCATGGACCGGGGCCGCCTCGTCCAGGCCGGCCCGGTCGCCGAGATCACCGGATCCGGCGACATGATCCTGGTGACCACGGCGGAGGAGGTGTCCGAGCCGCTCGCGGAGAAGGTCGCCGCCCTGCCCGGCATCGGCTCCGCCGTCCGCACCGACGACGGGCGCGGGCTCCTCGTCCGCCTGGACGGGGCCACCACCTCGCGGCTCGTCTCCGACCTGGTCCGGCTCGACGTCCCGGTCACCGGCGTCGGCCCGCACCGCCGCCTGGAGGACGCCTTCCTCACCCTGATCTCCGGAGGAGCAGCATGAGCGCCCCCGTACAGCCCCCCGAGGACCGGGTGGAGACCGACCACCCGGAGGCCGCGGGCTACCGCGCCGGGCGCACGCTTCCCCTGCGCGTCGAGGCCATGCGGCAACTGCGCCGCCGCCGCACCCTGCTCATGGGCGGGATCCTCGCCGCCCTCCCGTTCATCCTGATCATCGCCTTCGCGATCGGCGGCACGCCGGACGGCGAGGACGGCGGCGGGGGAGGCGGCGGTGGCGGGGGCGGCAGCCGGATCAACCTGATGGACGTGGCGACCGAGTCCGCCGCGAACTTCGCCGCCACCTCCCTGTTCGTCTCGGCCGGGTTCCTGCTCGTGGTGCCGGTGGCCCTGTTCTGCGGGGACACCGTCGCCTCCGAGGCGAGCTGGTCCTCCCTGCGCTATCTGCTCGCCGCGCCCGTGCCGCGCGTCCGGCTGCTGTGGTCCAAGCTCGTCGTCGCGCTCGGCTTCAGCCTGGCCGCGATGGTGCTGCTGCCGGTCGTCGCACTGGTGGCGGGCACGGCGGCCTACGGATGGGGGCCGCTGAAACTGCCCACCGGGGGAGCGCTGGCCGCCGGGGACACGGTGCCCCGCCTCGCGATCGTCGTGGCGTTCATCTTCGTCTCCCAACTGGTCACCGCGGGCCTGGCGTTCTGGCTGTCCACGAAGACCGACGCCCCGCTCGGCGCGGTCGGCGGCGCGGTCGGTCTCACCATCGTCGGCAACGTCCTCGACGCGGTCACCGCCCTCGGCTCCTGGCGCGACTTCCTGCCCGCGCACTGGCAGTTCGCCTGGGCCGACGCGCTCCAGCCGCAGTTGGAGTGGGGCGGCATGATCAAGGGGGCGGCCATCTCGGTGACGTATGCCCTGATTCTGTTCGCGCTGGCCTTCCGCGGGTTCAGTCGTAAGGACATCGTGTCCTGAACCTGATGTTCCGCCGGTTTCCTGCCCGCTGTTGCCGCATCGAGATGGTTCCGCAACGCTTTCGCCGACTCCGGCCGGCGGTCCCGTACGTCACATTCACAGATGTCGAGGACATCGTGACGACGTGGGGGGTTACGCATGCATCAGGCCGGCCGACGACATGAGAAGCGGGCAGGAGGCCGGGCGGGAGCCGTGGCGCTCCTCCTGGCGGGCGCCATGGCGCTCACCGCCTGCTCCGCCTCCGACAGCGGATCGAGCGGTACGCCCGACCTCAGCTCGGGGAAGCGGCAGGGGCAGGGAACGATCGGCGGCGGACAGCCCGCGCCGGACGCGGCCGCGCCGGAGGCGGGCCGCTCGGCCGCACCGGGGGCCGACGCCGAGTCCGACGCTTCCGGCGAGCCGGGCCTCAAGGCCCCCGACTACCTCTCCACCTTCGCCCTGGACGTGGACACCGCCAGCTACGGCTACGCGCGCCGCACCCTCGGCGACGGCAGGCTGCCCGCCGCCGAGGACGTACGGCCCGAGGAGTTCGTCAACAGCTTCCGCCAGGGGTACGAGCGGCCGGAGGGCAACGGCTTCTCGGTCAACGTCGACGGGGCGCGCATCGACGCCGGGACGGGCGGGGGCACCGGCGGGGATGGCGGAACCGGAGCCTCCGACTGGTCGCTGCTGCGCGTCGGCCTGGCCACGAAGGCCGCGCCTCCCACCGCCGAACGGCCGCCCGCCGCGCTCACGTTCGTCGTCGACATCTCGGGGTCCATGTCCGAGACCGGCCGCCTCGACCTGGTCAGGACGTCCCTGACCCTCCTCACCGACGAACTGCGCGACGACGACTCGATCGCCCTGGTCACCTTCAGCGACGAGGCCGAGACCCGGCTGCCGATGACCCGTATCGAGGGCAACCGGAACCGGATCAAGGACATCGTGGAGGAGATGCGGCCGGCGCAGTCCACCAACGTCGGGGCGGGCATCACCCTCGGCTACGAGGAGTCGGTCGACGGCCACCGCGAAGGCGCCACCAACCGGGTGGTGCTCCTCTCCGACGCCCTCGCCAACACCGGCGACACCGAGGCCGAGTCCATCCTGAAGAAGATCGAATCCGCCCGCCGCGAATTCGGCATCACGCTCTTCGGCGTCGGCGTCGGCAGCGACTACGGCGACGCGTTCATGGAGCAGCTCACCAACCAGGGGGACGGGAACACCACGTACGTCGGCGACGAGACGCAGGCCCGCAAGGTCTTCGTCGACCAGCTTCCCGCCCACCTCGACATCCGGGCCCGCGACGCCAAGGCCCAGGTGGCGTTCGACCGGAAGAACGTGCGGCAGTTCCGGCTGATCGGCTACGAGAACCGCAAGGTCGCCGACGAGGACTTCCGCGACGACAGCGTCGACGGCGGCGAGGTCGGCCCGGGCCACACGGTGACCGCTCTCTATGCCGTACGGCTGCGCGAGGGCGCGTCCGGCACCGTGGCCAGGGCCACCGTGCGCTGGCTCGACCCCAAGACCCGCGAGGCCCAGGAGGAGACCGGGACGGTCACGACCGGGTCGGTCGACGGAACGCTGTGGGGCGGCGGGAACGACCGGCTCCAAGTGGTCGCCGTGGCAGCCTACTTCGCCGACCGGCTACGGGGCGGCGACCTGCCCGGCGCACCCGCGCTTGGTGAACTCGCGGGCCGGGCGTCCGGGTTGGCCGAGTCGACCGAGGACAGCGCGGTGAGGAAGCTGGCCACGGCCATCGGGCAGGCGGACCGGCTCCAGGGCGGAGCCGGGACGGGTGACGTGCCGGAACCGAGCGAGGGCGAGATCGGCTGAGGCCGACCGCCCGCCCTCACCGCTCCGGCGACGCGGGGGCCCGGGCGGGTCGGGCGGGTCGGGTCGCTCGGGTCGGTGGGGAGTCGGTCGGGTCGCTCGGGTCGGTCCGGTTCGCACGGTCGGCCGGTTCGCTCGGGTGGGCCGGGTCGGCCGGGTCCGTTCGCTCGGGTGGGTGGAGTCGGGTCGCCCGGGTCGGGCCGGGTCGCCCGGGTCGGGCCGGGTCGGTCGGGACTCGGCCGGGTCGGTCCCGTTCGCACGGTCGGCCGAATACCGGCCCTGCGCACCGCCGTTCCGGGCCATGATGTCCGCCATGACCTCCCTCCTCCTCGTGCTCGCCACGATCGTCACCGGCCTCTACGCGGGCTTCATGCTGACCTTCCTGACCGCGATCATGCCCGGCCTCGCCGACCTGACGGACGAGCAGTTCACCGCGGCCATGCGCCGCTTCAACGAGAGGGTTCCCGGGCCGGTCTTCCTGGTCCTGTTCCTCGGCGTCGTCGCGCTGCCCGCCGCCGCGTTCTTCACGGGCCTCGGCGAGCACGACGAGGTGGCGGGGCCGGCCATCCTGGTGGCGCTGATCTGCTCGGTCGCCGGTCACCTGATCACCGTGGCCGGGAACATCCCGCTCAACAACGCCCTCGCCGCCTCCGAGGGCGGCGACGACAGCGCGGCCCGCGCGGCCTTCGAGTCCCGTTGGAACAGGCTCCACCGGGTGCGCACAGTGCTCTCGCTGGCGGCGTGCGTGCTGCTGGTCGTCGCGCTGTAGGGCGGGGCTGCCCGGCCGTGTCCGTCCGGGGCCCGTGGGCGGGGCTATCGCCCTCCCGCCGCCTCCGCCCGCCCCGGATGGCGGGGGCCGAGCAGCACCACGAGGGCGGCCTTCCCCGGCACGGGAGCGGCGACCCGCCGCCAGCCGGTCCGCTCGTACAGCCGCAGCGCCGCCTCGGCCCGCGTGGACGTCAGCAGCCAGCACCGGCCGCCCGGAGCGGGTCCCGCCACCGCGTCCAGCAGCGCCGCGCCCAGCCCCGCACCATGAGCCTCCGGCGCGACCGCCAGCTCGTTCACCTCCAGCGCCCCGCACAGCCACGCCCGGGTCCGCCCGGCCCCGAGCGCCTCGGCGACCTGCCCGTAGCTGCGGTCGGCCGGAAAGACCTCCGGTGTGATCCAGGCCGTGGCGAAACCGGTTACCGTCCCCTCGGCCGTCGCCACCGCCGCCGTGAACCCGGGCCGCAGCGCGTCCCGCGCCAGCCGTTCCGCGTAGACGTCGGCCTGCGCCGGATCCTCGCTCCAGGGCGGGGCCGCGAAGGCGCTCGCGTACACGTCGCGGATGCCGTCGGCGTACCGGATCAGCTCCCCGGGGCCCACCGTTCGTACCTCGGTCGTCATCGCACCGTCCCTTCGCCGTTCCCCGGATGTCACCGGCGGATCATCCGCGAACTGCCGGTCCGGGCACAACCCTTCGCCCGGTAGGCCCGTCTGAAGGGGTGCGAGTGGCCACTCGATCACCCCATGTCCGTGACAACCGCAGTACGCCGCGGCGCCGAGCAGACAGCGCTTTCCCGCTGTCCGCCCGGCGCCCCAGAAACGAACGTTCCACCAGAAGGAGTCCCCGTGACATCCCGAGCAATCGGTACCGGTGTGGTCCTGGCCCTCACCCTGGCCACCGCAGTCGTCGCCCTGCCCGCCACCGCCCACGCCGCACCGGCCCCCGACCCCCACGGCGCCCGCGCCGACTTCAACGGCGACGGCTTCCCCGACCTGGCGTTCACCGCGCCCGGCGCGACCGTGCAGGGGGCCAAGGGCGCCGGATACGTCGGCGTGGCCTACGGCTCCGCCAACGGGGTCAAGGACTCCGCGAAGAGGGTCTTCACCCAGGCCTCGGCGGGCGTCCCCGGCTCCCCGGAGGCCGGTGACGCCTTCGGCGCCGCCGTCACCTCCGCCGACCTCGACCGGGACGGCTACGCGGACCTCGTCGTCGGCTCGCCCGGCGAGAAGACCGGCGCGGCCGAAGGCGCGGGCGGCGCGACCGTCCTGTGGGGCGGACCGGGCGGTCTGGCCGCCGGGGCGACCCTGCTGACCGGCGAGGAGTACGACGGCCTCGGGCGCGGGCTGGCCGTCGGCGACTTCAACGGCGACGGCGCCCCCGACCTCCTGGCCGCGGGCGGTGCCGCCCTGCGCACGCTCACCGGCCCCTTCACCCGGGACGGCGCGGCGGCCGCGACGGGCGAGATCCCGAACCTCGACGACGAGCGCTACCTCGATGTGGCGGCGGGCGACGTGAACGGCGACGGCCGCGACGACCTCGCCGTCCTGGTCAACGACGGCGACGAGTTCGATGCCCGGCGCATCGACATCGGCCTCGGCTCCCCGGCCGGGCTCGGCGCGGAGCTCACCACCATCAAGGGGAAGAACGGCTACCGGCTGGAGGGCGGCGAACACCTCGCCGTCGGCAACGTGAACAACGACAAGTACGCCGACCTCGCCGTCGGCCGGGCCATCGACGGCTACGACAGCGACCTGGATCTGCCGCTCGCCGAGGGCGGCATGCTCACCTACGTACCGGGCGGCGCGAGCGGACCGCAGGGCACCGAGGCCGTCGTCCTCAACCAGGACTCGGCCGGCGTCCCCGGGGCCGCCGAGCGCAGTGACAACTTCGGCGCGTCCGTGTCCATCGGGGACACCGATGGCGACGGCTACGGCGAGATCGCGGTGGGCGTCCCCGGCGAGGACCAGGGCACGGTCCAGAACGCGGGCGGCACGGTCGTCCTCCCCGGCACCGCCACCGGCCCGACGGGCACGGGCAGTTACGGCTTCAACCAGGGCAGCCCGGATGTCGTCGGGGCCGTGGAGAGGAACGACCGCTTCGGCGGCGCGGTGTCCCTGCGCGACCTGAACGGCGACGGCCGCACCGAACTGGCCGTGGGCGCGCCGGGCGAGAACGCGGACGAGGGCTCCCTGTGGGTGTTCCCGGCCACCGCCTCCGGCCTCGCGGCCCAGGGCTCGTTCAGCTTCGGCCACGGGGCGCTCGGCACGGTGGCCACGAAGGCGGAGCTGGGCAGCGGCTTCAACCGCTGACCCGGGGCGCGGAGGCCCGGCTCTCCCCTTCCTGCGGAGGAAGGGGAGAGCCGGGCGCCTTCGCCCGTCACACGTTGGGCACCTTGAGCCGGTCCCAACTGCTCTTCCCGGGAATGCCGTCCGCGTCTCCTCCCGAGTAGCCCAGCTTGCGCTGCCAGGCGGCGTACGACTTCCGGTCGGCCTCGGACCAGGCCGGTCCCGGGCCCACCGTGTACCGGCCGCAGCCCTCGGCCACCAGGCGTTTGCCCATCGCCGTGACGATCGCGCTGTTGCGGCCGACCTTGAAGAACGCGGCCCCGGGGAACGGCTCGTACGTCGGCTTCGGCGGCGGCTCGGACGGGCCGTCCGGGGAGCCCCCCAGCCGCTTGCCGATCCGCGTGCGCATCGAGTTCATCGTGAAGCCGCGTGGATCGATCTTGCCCGGCTGCCACTCCAGGTGCCCGATCACCGAGCGCTGCGACCAGCCGTGCGCCCGGCAGACGGCGGCCGCGGCCCGCTCGATCGCCAGCAACTGGGCCGACGGCCACGGATCCTTGCCGTCCCCGAGATTGACGCACTCGAAGCCGTAGAAGTGCCGGTTGCCGTCGGTGTTGGCCTCGTTGTCCGGGGGAAGCGCCTTCTCCGCGACGACGGCACGCAGCACGTCGTCGTCGCCGAGCCCGGCGTGGTTGGCCCGCCCGTTCCCCACGAGGTGGACGGTCCCGTCCTTGGCGATGACCCCGTGGCAGAGCGGGCCGGGCAGGGCGGAGTGACCGTTGTAGCAGAGCTCGACCGAGGACGCGGTGCCCGAGGTGACGGTGTGGTGGATCATCACCCCGTGCGTCGGACCCCAGGGACCCTTGTGGTTCCGGTTGTTGGTACGCCAGCTCCGGTGTTCGACGACGTGGAGGCCTTCGTCGCGGAGGGCTTTGAGCAGCTTGTCGGCGGACAGCGGCGTCGCCATCGCGGCGCTCCCTTCCCTGATGGTGCGTAGTTCACGCAGGCGCTTCGGTGTGCGTGCGGCGGGGCCGGGCTGGACGGACGGCGGCACGGGGCCGCGGATGCCCGCCGGGTGACGGGGCGGGGCGGGGGGCCGGTCCCGCGGAGAGGATTCCGCCTTTCGGAGCCCACCTGATCGATTTGCCCGCTCCCATGCCCTGACGAACGTCCCGCCGGGCGGAAGGTTTCATCACGCCCGAACTCCCGTCCGGGTATGTCCGAACTCCTGCCCGAAGGTCGCGGGCGTCGGATGCGTCGGGCTACTCCCGCTGTCGTATGCGGCCGGACGTTCCGCCTCCTACCGTGAGGGGGTGATGACCTTCGACCGCCTGGCCGCCCGGGTGCGTGCTCTGCCGCCGATCGTCGCGGATCTGCTGGTGGTGGCGGTGGTGGGGGCGTTGACCGCCGCCGACGCGGCCGTCAACGAGCCCGGCTACCGGCAGGCCGACGCGCTGACCTGGGCCCTCCTCGTGGTCTCGCTGGCGGCGCTCGTCCGCCGCCGCCGTTGGCCCGTTCCGGTGGTCTGCGTGACCGGGGCGGCCTGCGCCGGGTGGGCGCTGCACGGGCACATCGGCGAGCTGCTCAACCTCCCGGTGATCGTCGCGCTGTACACGGTCGCGGTGCTGGGCGACCGCCGGCGCACCCTGTGGACCGGGGCGATCGCCGCGACGGTCTCGGGCCTCGTGGCGCTGAAGGTCGGCCGGGACGTGGTCAACCCGCAGGGGCTGCCCGTCCTGGAGATGGTCTGGCCGCTCGTCCCGCTGCTCCTGGGCGAGGTGGTGCGGACCCGGCGGGAGCTGCTGGCGGAGTACGCCGCGCGCGCCGCGCGGGCCGAGGAGGACCGCGAGCGGGAGGCCGCCCGCCGGGTCCGCCAGGAGCGGGTGCGGGTCGCCCGGGAGATCCACGACATCCTCGCCCACACGGTGAGCGCGATGACCGTGCAGGCCGGGGTGGCCCTCGACGCGCTGGACGCCGCGCCGGAGGTGTCGCGGCAGGCGATGACCCAGGTCCGCGCCTCCGGCAAGGAAGCCGTACGGGAACTGCGCGCCACGCTGTCCGTGCTGCGCGCGGCGGAGTCCACGGCGCCGGCCCCCCGCCTCGACCAGCTGGACGACCTGGTCGCGGGGGTCGAGGCTGGCGGGGTGCGGGTCAGCCTGCGGCGGGACACGGGGGATGCCGCCCTCCCCGCGGTCGTCGAGGCCACGGCGTACCGGATCGTGCAGGAGGCGCTGACCAACGTGGTGAAGCACTCCGCGGCGCGGCACGCCGCCGTGTCGGTGACCTGCGACGCCATCCGGCTGACCGTCGAGGTCGTGGACGAGGGCCCACCGGCGCCGCCGTCCGCCGCCGCCCCGCACACCGAGCGGGGCTTCGGCCTGACCGGGATGCGGGAGCGGGCGGTCGCGGTGGGCGGCGGCGTCCGTTACGGTCCGGAGCCGGGCGGCGGATTCCGCGTCCGCGCCGAACTGCCGACGGAGGGAGCGACGCCGTGACCGAGCAGCGGGCGGACCGTGGGGGGAGGACGACGCCGAAGCCCGTACGGGTGGTCCTCGCCGACGACCAGACCGTCGTACGGGCCGGATTCCGGGCCCTGCTCGACCTCACCGACGACCTGGTCGTCGTCGCCGAGGCCGCCGACGGGGCCCGGGCCGTCGAGGCGGTCCGGACGACCCGGCCGGACGTCGTGCTGATGGACATCCGGATGCCCGGCGTCGACGGCCTGGAGGCCACCCGCCGCATCGCCGCGGACCGCTCCCTCGACCGGGTCCGCGTGGTCATGCTCACCACGTACCAGGTCGACGCGTACGTCTTCGAGGCCCTCCGGCACGGCGCGGCGGGCTTCCTGCTCAAGGACATCGAGCCGGAGGACCTGCGCACCGCGATCCGCACGGTCGCGGCGGGCCGGAGCCTGCTCGCCCCCGCCGTCACCCGCCAGGTGATCGAGGAGTTCGCCCGGCTGAAGGCGCCCGAGGCTGCGGGCGCCGAACGGCTCGCCGTGCTCACCGGCCGGGAGCGCGAGGTGATGGCCCTGGTCGCCGCCGGACTGTCCAACGACGAGATCGGCAAGGAGCTGATCATGAGCCCGCTGACCGCGAAGACCCATGTCAGCCGGACCATGACGAAACTGGGCGCCCGCGACCGGGCCCAGCTGGTGGTCCTCGCCTACGAGACGGGCCTGGTCCGGGCCGGGGACCGCTGACCGTACTCCGGCGGGAGCAGCAAGCGGCTCCCGGCGGAGGATTCGCGGCGGACCACCCGCTCGTAGCGTCGGCCGCATGATCGAAGCAACGGAACTCACCAAACGCTACGGCGGGCGGACCGCCGTCGACCGGCTGTCGTTCACCGTCCGGCCCGGCCGGGTGACCGGCTTCCTCGGACCGAACGGCGCCGGGAAATCGACCACCATGCGCCTGATCCTGGGCCTCGACTCCGCGAGCGCGGGACGCGTGACCGTGGGCGGGAAGGCCTACGCCGACCTGCCCGTACCGCTGCGGTCGGTCGGCTCGCTGCTCGACGCCAGGAGCGTCCACGGCGGCCGCTCCGCCTACCACCACCTGGCCGGGCTCGCCGCGAGCAACGGCATTCCGCGGCGCCGCGTCGAGGAGGTGCTCGACCTGGTCGGGCTGCCCCTGGAGACGGCCCGCCTGCGCACCAAGGGATTCTCGCTCGGCATGGGCCAACGGCTCGGGATCGCGGCGGCGCTGATCGGGGACCCGGAGGTGCTGATCCTCGACGAACCGGTCAACGGCCTCGACACCGAGGGCATCCGCTGGATCCGCGAACTCATGAAGTCCCTGGCGGCGGAGGGCCGCACGGTCTTCCTCTCCAGCCATCTCATGAGCGAGATGGAGCTGACGGCCGACCACATCGTCGTGATCGGCCGGGGCCGGCTCATCGCGGACACGACCATGCGCGACTTCATCGAGACCAACTCCCGCGCGCAGACGCTCGTGAGGTCGCCCGAACCCGAACGGCTCCGGACCCTGCTGGAGGCGGCGGGAGCACAGGTACGCCTGGACGCCAGGGGCGGCTGGCGGGTGGAGGGGCCGGACCCCGCGGCCATCGGCGACCTGGCCCGGGACCACGGCGTCGCCGTCCACGAACTCACCTCCGTCCACTCCTCCTTGGAAGAGGTCTACACAGAGCTCTCGCAGTCCTCGGTGGAGTACCGGACCACTGACCAGAAGGAGACAGCCCGATGACCACGCCGACGCCTGTGGCCGAGCGGAAGAGGGAGACCGGCTTCCGGGAGGCCCTGTCCTACGAGTGGATCAAGTTCCGCAGCGTGCGCTCCACGGTGTGGACGACGGCGGCGACCGCCCTGCTGCCCGTGATCGGCGCGGTGTTCGTCGCCGCCACCGGCAGCCTGCAACCCGACGACACCGTCCTGGGCGGCAGCCTCACCCTGACCGTCGTCGCCCAGATGGCGGCCGCGGTCGTCGGGGTGCTCGTCGTCTCGGGGGAGTACAGCAGCGGCACGATCCGCACCACGTTCGCGGCCTGCCCCCGCCGGGGCACGGTCCTCGCGGCCAAGGCCACGCTGGTGGCGGGCGTGATGTACGTCCTGGCCCTGGCCTCGTGCACCGCCGCCTACCTCGTCGGGGACGCCCTGCTGCCCGAGGGACGGTACGCCCAGGGCGAGCCGCTGCCCGCGCTGTTCGGGATCGCCGCGTCCTTCGCGGTGGCCGCCGTGCTCGGCCTCGCCGTCGGCGCCCTCGTGCGCCACTCCGCCGGGGCGGTCACTACGGTGATCGGGCTGCTGCTCCTGCCGTCGCTGTTCGGCCCCCTCTTCGGCGACGCGGAGCGCTGGGTCGCAGGGCTCTCCCCGACGGCGGCCCTGGAGAAGCTCACCCAGACCTCCGACGCCACCGCCGACACGGTGGGCAGTCTCGGCCCCTGGCCCTCCCTGCTCCTGGTCACCGGCTGCGCGACGGCCGCCGTGCTCGGAGCCCTGATGCTGCTCCGACGGCGGGACGTGTGAGGCGCGCGGGCGCGTGCCCGGCCCTCCGGCGGGCGCCCGCTCAGGGGCCGACGGTCACCGGTCGGCGGGCGCGGGGCCCGCCGGCCGGGCCTGTCCAGGGGTGATCATGCCGCTCTCGTAACCGAGGATCACCAGCTGCGAACGGTCCCGGGCCCCCAGCTTGTTCATGATCCGGCTGACGTGGGTCTTGGCCGTGGACGGGCTGAGCACCAGCCGCTGGGCGATCTCGTCGTTCGTCAGGCCCGCCCCGACGAGGCGCATGACCTCCTGCTCCCGGCTGGTGAGCGCCTGCAGCCGCGGGCTGAGGTCGGGCTGGGTGACCCGGCCGGCGAACTCCGCGATCAGCCGCCGGGTGACGGCCGGGGCGATCAGGGCGTCCCCCCGGGCGCACACCCGGATCGCGTGCAGCAGCTCCGCCGGGTCCGTGTCCTTCACCAGGAACCCCGAGGCGCCCGCCCGCAGCGTCCCGTACACGTAGTCGTCCACGTCGAACGTGGTGAGGATGACCACCTTCACATCGGACAGGAGCTCGTCGGCGACGATGCGCCGCGTGGCGGCGAGACCGTCCGTGTTCGGCATGCGGATGTCCATCAGGACGACGTCGGGGCGCAGTTCACGCGCCAGGGCGTAGGCCTCGTCGCCGTCGGAGGCCTCCCCCACGACCTCGATGTCGTCCTCGTCGTCGATGATCGAGCGGAAACCCGCCCTGACGAGCCTCTGGTCGTCGGCCAACAGGACTGTGATCCGAGGGGTCATGGCCACCAGCCTAGATGACCGACCTCCCGCGCTCGGGCGATCCGGTCATTCCGCCCTGGCGGAGGCGGTGTCCGGCGCCGCCGGGCCCGGCTCCGTGTCCGCCGCGACCAGGGCGATCGGTGTCCCGTCCGCCGGGTCGGCCCGCAGGGGCAGCCGTGCCGCGACCCGGAAGCCGTGGCCGGTGTTCTCCGCCGTCAGCTCGCCTCCCAGCGCCCTGGCCCGCTCCGTCATGCCGATGATGCCGCTGCCGCGGGTGCTGTCCGGTGCGCCGCGCCCGTCGTCCTCGACACGTACGAGGAGGTCGTCGGGCAGGTAGGCGAGCGTGATGGTCGCGCGGGTCGCCTGCGCGTGGCGGCTGATGTTGGTGAGGGATTCCTGGACGATCCGGTACGCGGCCAGCGAGATCTTCGGCGGTACCACCGGGGCCTCGCCCTCGGAATCGACGGAGACCTGGAGGCCGGTGATGGCCGCGGCCCGGTCGGCCAGTTCGACGACGCGCTCCAGGCCCGGCACCGGGGCGGTGGGGGCCTCCTCGTCGACCTGGCGCAACACCCCGAGCGTGCCCCGCAGTTCGCGCAGCGCGTCCCTGCTGGTGTCACGGGTGAAGCGCAGCGCGGCGAGCAACTCCGCTGTCTCGCCAGGCCTCTTCGCGCTGCGGTGCAGGGCGGCCGTCGTCTGAATGTTGATCAGCGAGATGTTGTGGCCGAGCACGTCGTGCAGTTCACGGGCGATACGCAGCCGCTCCTCGGTGGCCGACTGGCGTGCGCGCACGTCCCGTTCGCGTTCGGCGGCGAGCGCCCGCTGCTCCGCCTCCGCCTGGTACGCCTGGCGTGAGCGCATCGCGTGGCTGAACGCGATCACGCTGAGGAACCATCCGCCGAGCAGCGCGATCGACATGTTGTCGATGTCCCGCTGCTTGCCGGCGACGGTGAACTCCCCGTACACGATCACGAGCATGATGACGACGGCCAGGGTGACGACGGCCGTCAACTGCCCGATCCTGGCGACCGTGTAGAGAGCCACCATGAACATCAGCGCCGGAGCGGGGCCGTTGACCCCGCTGGCCTGGTAGTACAGCAGGGTGGTCACCAGCGTCGTCACGGCCACCGACACCGGCCAGCGGGAGCGGGCCCCGAGGGAGAGCCAGCCGAGCACGGCGGCCGCGCAGCTGATCAGCGTGGCCTGCACGCTGTCCGCCGTCCTGCCGAGGATGACGACGGACAGCTCCAGCAGGCCCCCCGCGCCCGCCAGGGCCATGACTCGGTCGATCCGGAACACGGGGGCGGTGGACGCGTCTGCCATGCCTCTCAGCGTACGACGGCGGACATCCTGGGCGAAGCGGCCTCGGGGCCTGTCGTCAGACCGCCGTCGCCGCCGTCCCACCACCCTGCGGGTGCAGCACCAGGGCGAGTTCGGCGGCGAGGTGGGTGAGGTCCCTCTCGTGGCCGTGCGCCGCGATGTGCCCGTCCGGGCGGATCAGGTAGAAGCCCGCGTCGGCGCAGCCGGTGGCCCGCACGGTGTCCTGCGGCCGCAGGGTCACGCACCGCACCTGGGGCCAGTCCGCCGCGACCCGTGCGACCAGCCTCGGCAGATGGCTGTACGGGGATCCGGGCTGGACGGCGACGGTCCAGCCCGCCGGGCTCTCCGCGCTGCTGATGCCGTAGGACACCGCCGGTTCGCGGGGGAACACCATGCCGGCGCGGAGCCGGCCGGGGAGCCGGCCGAGGACGCGGCAGCGGGGGCTCCCGGAGGGCAGCTGGGTGCGGCGGCGTGCGGTGTAGCCGACCCGTCGGCCCGCCATCGCCGGGAACACCAGGCCGGGAACCGCGCCCGAGCGGGCGGCCGCCCGGAAGGCCGTGTCGCGCACCGTGATGCGGAAACGGCTGTCCGCCATCCAGGCCCGGGTCTGGGCGGCGGTGTCCGCCACGATCCGGTTCGTGGCCTCGACGCGCTCCGACGTGTAGTCGTCCAGCAGCGAGGCGGGGGAATCGCCGCGCAGGACGGCGGCCGTCTTCCAGGCCAGTTGGTAGCCGTCCTGAAGGCCGTTGTTCATCCCCTGCCCGCCGGCCGGGCTGTGCACATGAGCGCTGTCACCGGCCAGGAACACCCTCCCGCGCTGGTACTCGGTCGCCGTACGCGCGTGCACCCGGTAGACGGTCTGCCAGTGGGGCCGGGTGATCGTGACCCCGCCGGGGCCGCGTTCATCCAGCAGCTCCTGCATCATCGGCACGCTCACCCGGGGCTCGGGCCCCCGCCCGTCGTACGGCAGGACGGCGAGGATGCGGAACACGTCCCGGGACTGGGGCGCGATCATCAGTGTGCCGGACGGCCGCTGGTAGTAGAGCAGTTCACCCGCCGGCAGCGGTCCGTCGACCTCCGTGTCGATCAGGGCGAACGACAGCGGGTAGGTGCTGCCCTCGAAGCCGATGCCCAGCGCGCCGCGCACGGTGCTCGCCGCCCCGTCGGCCCCCACGACGAAGGACGCGCGGACCCGGCGCACACCCGCCTCGCCGCACTCCAGCACGGCGGTGACCCCGTCCGTGGCGTCGATCGGCCCCCGGAAGTCGACGTCGTCGAGGGCCAGCAGCCGGGTTCCGTACTCGACCTTTCCGCCCAGGGCGAGCAGCCGTTCCGTCAGCAGCCGCTCGGTCTCGGTCTGCGGCAGGTGCAACGGGCGCAGCGGCTCGGGAACGGTGAAGCTCGCCAGCGGCTCCCCGCCGGAGAAGTAGCTGAACCCGGTGATGGGAAGGGCGGCGTCACGCACCGCGTCACCGATGCCCAGATCCGTCAGGAGATCGAGGGCGCGCGGCCACAGCGCCAGTGCCTTGGGAACGGTCGCCGGGGCGTCCGCCCGGTCGATCAGGCGTACGCCCACGCCCCGGCGCAGCAGCTCGCACGCCGTGAAGAGTCCGGTGGGGCCCGCTCCCACGATCAGTACGTCGACCTCGTCGTGCCGCGTGCCGGCCGGGCCGTTCGTCCCGCCGCTCATCCGGCGTGCTCCAGCCGCTCACGCAGCCGCCGCGCCAGTTCGATGCGCTGCACCTTCATGGTGGCCGTCCGGGGCAGCTCCGAGAGGGGCAGCTGGACGGGGTCCGCGAGGGCGGGGAAGTCGGCGACCGCGCCGCGCCAGCGGACCGGGTCGAGCGGGACGTTCCCCTTCGTGCAGACCACCGGAAGGGGCTCGTTGTCCGGGCCGGGGACCAGTACCAGTTCGATCAGCTCGTCGAGGCGGCCGAGCACGGCGTCCTCCACCTCCAGGGTGCTGTCCACGTTCGGGATAACGTCCACCGCGCGGTCCAGGACGTGGACCCGCCCCAGCCGGTCGCGATAGCCGACGTCGCCCGTGCGCCACCACCGGCCGTTCAGCTCCTCCTGGTAACGGGCCTCCTCCGCGTAGTAGTTCACGGCCCGCCCGTCGCTGAGCACCTCGATGAAGCCGGGGGACGACTTCGACGGGCGCTTCCCGCCGCGCGGAACGACGCGCACATGGGTCATGCCGGGCAGCGGATATCCCAGGCAGCGCCCGTTGGCCTTGCCCGCGTTCTTCCGGGTGTACCAGCGGGCCACCAGCGGGCCGCACTCGCTCTGCCCGTAGAACTGGAAGAAGAGCGCGTTCCTGCGCCTGGAGCCGGACAGCAGCTTGTGGATGGTGGGCGGATGGATCGCGTCGAACGTTCCGCTGAAGTACTTCACATTGGCCAGCGGACGCAGCGGATGGTCCACCAATTCCTCCCACTCCACGTAGGAGTTGGGATGCGTCTCGATGATTCCGGGCCGGGTGCGGGCGAACAGCGGCGCGACCTTCTCGGGCTCGCCGTGCTCGATGACGACCACCGGCATCCCGTGCTCCAGCATCACCGCCAGCGCCATGTACATCCGCGAGTGCACGAACGAGACGTGGACGGCGTACGTCTCCGTGCCGCGGATCAGCCGGACCAGGTGCTCCTGCGGACGGTAGCGACCGCGCAGGGAGAGCGCCGTGTGGACGACCAGCTTGGGGACCCCGGTCGTGCCCGACGTGTGGGTCATCAGGGCGGGGTGGTTCCCGTCGAGCAGCACCGGTGCGCGCCGGGGCGAACCGGCCAGCGAGGCCAGCGACAACGTGCCCGGCACACCGTCGGCCGGCACGATGACCGAGCTGGTGGTCCGTTCCGTGTCGACGCCGGAGAGCTCGTCCGCGAGCTTCCCGGCATCGGTGATCAGGTGGGGGCGCTCCAGCCGGTTCAGCAGGGCGACGACGGTGTCGCCGTCGAGCGCGGGGGAGAGCAGGACCGGAACGGCGCCGATCCTGGAGGCCGCGCACGCCAGTACGTAGATGTCGAAGTTGTGCGACTTGTAGAGCGCGATGTGCTCGCCGCCGCGAACCCCGGCCGCCCACAGCCGCGCGGCCATGTCATCGATCAGGTCGGCCAGCCGGGCGGTGGTCAGCTCCCGCCCCGCCTCCGGCGCGATGTCCATGTCGTGGTCCAGCGTGAGGGGCGTGCCGGGGTGCTTGGCCGCCGCCTCCTCAGGCACCGTGCCCAGCCGGAGGGGGCGTCGGCTGGCGGGAAGGTGCAGCATCATGATGCCTCCTGAAGAGGGGAGAGCCGGTGGGAGAGGCGCTGCCGCAGCAGCAGCGCGTCCTGGTCGCTGAGGTCGATGGCGAAGGAACCGCGCAGCAGGTGGACGGCCTCGCCGGCACTCACCTCGGAGTGCTCGATCCGCCCGTCGGGGTAGTGCGTCGTCAGCTCGCGGTCGACGAGCGTCCGGTGCTCCCGGGCCGTGCCGTGCATGGCGATCACCTTGCCGGTGAAGGTGGAGCGCTCGTGCTGGGACGTGTAGTGGTTGGCCACGTCGAAGTCGACCTGGAAGTGGCGCTCCAGCCGGAACGCGTACAGATCGAACCATCCGTCCGGGCGCAGCGATCGCAGCACCCACTGGCCGCCGCCCCCGTCCGGGTGCGGGCCCGTCGGGGTGTCCTCCTCCCTGCCCAGCTGCCACTGCCAGGCCGCGACCCGGGACTGTGAGCCGGGCTCGAACGGGATCGGCTCGACCAGTCCCCGGGAACCGAACCCCACGTCGGCGAGCCAGTGCCGGGAACCCGCCGTGACGATCAGGACCGTATGGGCGCGGTAGCGGGTCTGGTCCGTGCCGAGACGGACCCGGGCCAGCATCCTGGTCACCGGGAATCCGAGGCGCTCCAGCACCACGGCGAACAGCAGGTTGTGTTCGAAGCAGTAGCCGCCCCGGCCGCGTTCGACCAGTTTGTGCTGGACGTCACCGATATCCAGTGAGATACCCCGGCCCAGGGCCACATCGATGTTCTCGAACGGAATGGTTTCCCGGTGCGCGCGGTGCAGCGCGAACAGTGTGTCCGTGGTGGCCGTGCGCGGCCCCGTATATCCCGTGCGCCGCAGATAGGAATCCAGATCAAGGAATTGCCCGCCCCATTGCGGGTCCCCTTCCCGGTCGGATTCCGGCGGCGGCGGAAGCGTGTTCTTCTCCTTGGCCATGCGCCGGATCCTTGGGCGGCGGGGGGCGCGAGGCAATTCTCCGGATAGCACTCCGTCAGGTCGTGGCCCGAACCTGACGGATTTCGTAAGCACCTGACGGAGTGTGCGGACAAGCGTTGGAGGCCCCGGGTGTGACGGCACACGATCGCCCAGCGCCTCAAGGAACCCGAAGAAGCCAGATGCTGCCGACTTCCCCAAAGGGGGAACCCATTCAAGGAGCGCTGTCGCGATGACCACCGGCGTCTCACCGGACCTCACACCATCCGCGGGTGGGCCCGCTCCTTTCCCACCCGGACCCGTCGTCCGCACCGGCGCCGGACCCGTCGTCGGCGCCCACGAGGAGCACGACGGACGCCGGTTGTCCGTCTTCCGCGGGATCCCCTACGCGCGGCCCCCCGTAGGCCCGCTGCGCTTCTGCGCCCCCCGCCCGGCCGAGCCCTGGAGCGAGGTGCGCGACGCCACCCGGTTCGCCCCCGCCTTCCTCCAGTCGGGGACACCCGGGAGCACCGAGGACGCGCTGTACGCCAACGTCTGGACGCCCGGCACGGACGGCCGTCGGCCGGTCCTCGTGTACGTCCACGGCGGCGGCTGGCAGGTCGGCGCGGGCAGCGTGCCCACGTTCGACGGCGCCAAGCCGGCGGCCCGCGGCGATCTGGTCGTGGTCAACTTCAACTACCGGCTCGGCCCGTTCGGCTGGGGACTGCACGAGGGCCTCGCCGACCCGGAGACCGGTGACGTGGCCAACTGGGGTCTGCTGGACCAGGTGGAGCTGCTCCACTGGGTCCGGGAGAACGCCGAGGCCTTCGGGGGCGACCCCGACTCCATCCTGCTGTGCGGCACCTCGGCGGGCGGGGCGACCGCCCGGGTCCTGGCCGGGCTGCCGGAGCTGAAGGGCGTCGTCAAGCGGCTCGTGGCGATCAGCGCCGCCCACGCCTGGGCGCCCGCCTTCGCGCTCACCCCCGAGGACGCCCGTACGGTCTACGCGAGTATCGCCGCGGAGTTCGGCACCACGGTCGGCGGACTGCGCGACGTCCCCGCGGCCGGACTGCAGGCCGCCTGGCTGCGGATCTTCGGCGGTGCTCCCGGTGAGCGGATCGTCGGCAGCGGCCGCGAGTACCGCGGCCCGGTGCCCGACGGCCGCCGGATCCCCTCCTTCGCCCACGAACTGCCGCCGCTCGACATCCCCGCCATGTTCGTCCACAACAGCACCGAGGGGTCGTTCTTCACCGATCCGCGCTCCCCGTCCTTCCCGCCCGCCCCGCCGGCCCCCCGCGACGACGCGGCCCTGCGGTCAGCGGTCCGCGACGTGCTTCTCAAAAGCGTCCACCGGGTCCCGGACGAGGTCGTCGACGCCTGCGTCCGCGCCTACCGCGAGGCGGCCGCGGCCGACGGGCTCGACGACGACCCGCGCACGCTGTGGACCGAGATCTGGGGCGACGCGCTGTTCCGCCACCAGATCGTGCGTCTGGCGGAGCGGCACGCCCGCGCGGGCGGCGCACCGCAGTACGTCATGGAGTTCGCGCACCCCGTCCGCGCGCCGCACTACGGCACTCCGCACGACGCCACGTCGAAGTTCCTCTTCGGCAGCCACAGCCACCCGATCAACATCGGGCAGTTCGGCGACGGTCCCCTGGAGCGCCGCGTCTCCGACACCTTCGTCGACCTGGTGTCGTCCTTCGCGTGGGGGCGCGCACCCAGCTCCCCGTACGCCCCCGAGTGGCCCGTCTTCCATCCGGACCGGCGCAGCACGCTCGTCCTCGGCGGCCATCGTCTCGCGGAGATCGCCCGCACCCCCAAGCTCCGCCAGCTCCGGTTCTGGGACGACGTGAGCTGGCTGCCGCAGCCCTGAGCCCGTCGACCGACGTCCGACCCTCGGCACACCCCTCACCAGGGAGAATTCAGTGGACAACGTTCCGCGCGACATCCGGTCCCGTGTGGCACTGCAACAACCGCAATGGGGCGACGAGGCCCTGCTGCGCCGTGTCAGGGACGACCTCGCGAGCCGCCCCGCCGTCGTCACCACGGCCGATGTACGCACCCTGCGCTCCCATCTGGCGCAGGTGGCGTCGGGGCAGGCGCAGGTGATCCAGGCCGGTGACTGCGCCGAGGACCCCGCGGAGTGCGGGCGCGGCCACGTCACCCGTAAGTCCGCCGTGCTCGACCTGATGGCCAGCGCCATGAAGATGGCCTCCCCCAAACCGGTCGTCCGCGTCGGGCGCATCGCCGGGCAGTTCGCCAAGCCGCGCTCCAACCCCACCGAGTGGGTCGGTGGAACCGAACTGCCGGTCTACCGGGGCCACATGGTGAACGGCCCCGAGCCCGATCCGGACAGCCGTCGCCCCGACCCCCGCCGCCTGCTGCTCTGCTACCAGGCCGCACGCGACGCGGTGAACAACCTCGACTGGTACCTGCCGACCGAGCGGACCCGTATCGAATCGCCCGTGTGGACCAGTCACGAGGCGCTGGTCCTGGACTACGAACTGCCTTTGCTGCGCCGCGATCCCTCGGACCAGCTGGTGCTCACCTCCACCCACTGGCCGTGGATCGGCGAGCGCACCCGCCAACCCGACGGAGCCCACGTCACCCTGCTCTCCCGGGTCGTCAACCCGGTGTCCTGCAAGGTCGGCCCCAGCATGACCCCCGAGGCGCTGCTGCGGCTGTGCGAGATCCTCGACCCGGCACGGCGACCCGGCCGGCTCACCCTCATCGCCCGGATGGGCGAGAGCCTCGTCGAGGACCGCCTGCCGCCGCTGGTCGAAGCCGTCCGCGCCGCCGGGCATCCGGTGATCTGGATCAGCGACCCCATGCACGGCAACACGGTCACCGCCGGCGTCGACGGACTCAAGACCCGCTACGTGTCCACCATCCAGCGCGAACTCCTGGGCTTCCAGGCGGCGGTGCGCGCCGGCGGCGGCGTCGTGGGCGGCGTCCATCTGGAGACGACGCCCGACGAGGTCACCGAGTGCGTCCACGACGCGTCCGCCAGCCACTCGGTCGGCGACAAGTACACAACATTCTGCGACCCGCGGCTCACTCCGCGGCAGGCGGTCGACGTGCTGTCCGTCTGGACGGGCTGAAGGAGACAAACATGGACCGAACGATCGAAACGGATCGGACCGCGGAACTCGACGACACCCCGCCGGGCCCTGACACGGCCATCGTGACCGGGGCGGCCGGAGGCATCGGCGCCGAGGTGGCGCGGGTCCTGGCCGGCCGGGGCATCGCCGTCGCCGCCGTGGACAACCACGCGGAGCGGCTCGCGGAGTCGGTGGAGAAGATGATCGCCGACGGGCTGCCCGTCACGGCGTTCCCCGCCGACGTCACGAGCGCGCCCGCCGCCGACGGCGTGGTCGAGCGGGTCGAGCGGGAGCTGGGCCCGGTCCGCTACCTGGTGAACGCCGCGGGCGTCCTGCGCCTCGGTGAGGTCGGCACCTACCGGGCCGACGACTGGCACACGACCTTCGCCGTCAACGCCACCGGAGTGTTCCTGATGTCGCAGGCGGCGGTACGGCGGATGACGCCGCGCCGCCGGGGCGCCATCGTCACCGTCGCCTCCAACGCGGCCGGCACCCCGCGCACCGAGATGGCCGCCTACGCGGCGTCGAAGGCCGCCGCGACGATGTTCACCAAGAGCCTCGGCCTGGAGGTCGCCCGCCACAACATCCGGTGCAACATCGTGGCGCCCGGCTCGACGGACACCCCGATGCTCCGCTCCATGTGGACGGACGAGTCCGGACCGAAGGCCACCATCGGGGGCCGGCCCGACGCCTTCCGGGTGGGGATTCCCCTCGGCAGGCTGGCCAGCCCCGCCGACGTGGCCGCGGCGGTGGACTTCCTGCTGTCGGACCGCGCCGCCCACATCAGCCTGCACGAACTGACCGTGGACGGCGGTGCCGGACTCGGTGTCTAGGGAAGCGACCACTCCGATGCGATTCACACCCGGTATACCCCCCATCTCGTCCTACGCCATGCCGACCCCGGACGAACTGCCCGGCAACGCGGCGCAGTGGACGCCCGACCCGAGGCGCGCGGTGCTGCTCCTGCACGACATGCAGCGCTACTTCCTGCGCCCCCTGCCCGCCGACGGGACCCGCGCCGACCTCGTACGCAACGCGGCCCGGCTGCGGAAGCGCTGCGCGGAGCTCGGCGTCCCCGTCGCCTACACGGCGCAGCCCGGCTCCATGACCGACGAACAGCGCGGCCTGCTGCGGGACTTCTGGGGACCCGGCATGCGGGCCCGGGAGGCCGATCGGGAGGTCGTCGACGAGCTGGCTCCCGCGGCGGGGGACTGGCGGCTCACCAAGTGGCGCTACAGCGCCTTCCACCACTCCGGTCTGCTCGGCCGCATGCGCGAGGAGGGCCGCGACCAGCTGATCGTCTGCGGGGTGTACGCGCACGTCGGCGTCCTGATGACGGCGGTGGAGGCGTTCACCCACGACATCGAGACCTTCCTCGCCGCCGACGCCGTCGCGGACTTCAGCCGCGAGCATCACCTCTTCACCCTCCGCTACGCGGCCGGCCGGTGCGCGGCCGTCGCCGTGACCGACACGCTCATCGACGAGCTGGACGCCTCGGGCCACCCCGCCGCGGACGCCCAGCACGTCGTCCCGTCCGAAGGCAGGTGGGCAGTCGTATGAACGACGACCTTCCCGACGGCGACCTCCTCGACGACGTACTGAACCTGCGGGTGCCCGCCTTCGCCCTGCTGCACCGGCCCGCGTGGGCCCCCGGCCGGCTGGAGGTCCTGGCCGGCCCGCTCAGCACCCCGGAGACCCTGGCCGAACTGCCTCTCCCCGAGGGCGAACCGCCCGGCGCGGGCACCGGGCCGCACCACGACGTCCTGACCCTGGTGCCCTACCGGCAGCTCCGGGAGCGCGGCTTCCTCTGCACGGACGACGGAGCCCCGCTCCTCGCCATGCGCGTCGACCGGCAGGACACCTACGACCTGGCGGCGGCCACCGGACGGTTCCCCGAGGAGACGATCCGGCTGACGGGCGACCACTTCGACGTGCCCGACGAGGCGTACGCCGACATCGTCCGCAAGGTCATCGCGGAGGAGATCGGGCAGGGGGCCGGCGCCAACTTCGTCATCAAGCGGTCCTTCGTGGCCGACATCGGGGACTACAGCCCCCGCGCGGCCCTGGTGTTCTTCCGCCGGCTGCTGGAGAAGGAGTCGGGCGCCTACTGGACCTTCCTGGTGCACACCGGGGACCGCACCTTCGTCGGAGCCACCCCCGAACGCCACATCAGCCTCGCGGACGGCACCGCCGTCATGAACCCCATCAGCGGCACCTACCGCTATCCGAAGGAGGGCCCGACCCTGCCGGGGATCCTCGGGTTCCTCGCCGACCGGAAGGAGTCCGACGAGCTGTACATGGTCGTCGACGAGGAACTCAAGATGATGGCCCGCGTCTGCGTGAACGGCGGCCGGGTCATCGGCCCCCGGATCAAGGAGATGGCGCAACTCGCCCACACCGAGTACGTCATCACCGGGGAGAGCGACCGCGACCCGCGCGACATCCTGCGCGAGACGCTGTTCGCCCCGACGGTCACCGGCAGCCCGCTGGAGAGCGCCTGCCGGGTCGTCAACCAGTACGAAACGGAGGGCCGCGGCTACTACAGCGGGGTCATCGGCCTCATCAGCCGCGACGAGCGGGGCGCGCGCTCCCTCGACTCGGCCATCCTCATCCGGACCGCCGACATCGACACCGCGGGCCGGCTCCGCATCGGCGTCGGCGCCACGCTGGTACGGCACTCCGACCCGGACTCCGAGGTCGCCGAGACCAGCGCCAAGGCCGAAGGGCTGCTCTCGGCGCTGCGGGCCGGCCACCGGGGACACTTCGACGCCCACCCCGACGTGCGCTCGGTCCTGGAACGGCGCAACGACCACATCGCGGACTTCTGGCTGGACGCCGCCCCCCGGCGGCCCGGCGCCGAGCGCTTCACCGCGGGCCGCAAGGTGCTGCTGGTGGACGCCGAGGACACCTTCACCGCGATGATGGCCCACCAGCTGCGCTCCCTCGAACTCGACGTCACGGTCCGCCGGTTCGACGAGCCCTACGACTTCGACGCCTATGACGTGGTCCTCATGGGACCCGGACCCGGCGACCCGCGCGACCCCGGCGATCCCCGCATCGTCCACATCCGCACGGCCGTGGCCAGGCTCCTCGCCGAACGCCGTCCCTTCATCGCCGTCTGCCTCAGCCACCAAGTGCTCAGCCTGCACCTCGGGCTCGACCTCGTACGGCGCGCGAGCCCCAACCAGGGGGTACAGCGGCGCATCAGCCTCTTCGGCGAGGAGGAGCGGGTCGGCTTCTACAACACGTTCGCCGCCCGCTGCGGCGAGGACAAGTTCGACCTCGAAGGGGTCGGAGCGGTGGAGGTGTGCCGCGACCCGCACGACAACGAGGTGCACGCCCTGCGCGGACCGCACTTCGCCTCGATCCAGTTCCACGCCGAATCCATCCTCACCGAACACGGGCCGCGCATTTTCGGATCGATGCTCAGCGGACTGCTCTGAACGCCCCACCGGCACCCGCCCGCCGCGTCCGGCGCCGCACCGCACCGGGCCCCCCGGCCCGACAACCGCCCGAAGGCCATCACCGACCAGGACCACCACCTCGGGGAGCTGACCACCGATGACCACTGCCCACATCGTCCCCCCAGACCGGCAGGACACCGCCACGAGCACGCTGCCGGACCAACTGCGGATGCGCAGCCGCGAACAGCCCGACGACACCGCGTTCGTCTTCCTGACGAGCGGCGAGGAGCCGGGCGACACCCTCACCTACCGCCAACTGGACGAGGCCGCGCGCAGCAGAGCGGCCGCCCTGGACGCCGCGGGTCTCACCGGGGCCTCCGCGCTCCTCGTCTACCCCGCCGGACTGGAGTTCGTCCGTTCGCTGCTCGGCTGCATGTACGCGGGTGTCACCGCCGCGCCGGTACAGGTCCCCTCCCGCGAGCGCGGGCTGGAGCGGATGCGCAGAACGGCCGACGACGCCGGCGCCTCCACGGTCCTGACCACAGCGGACGTCCGTGACGACCTGCGGGCCCGGTTCGGCGACTCGCCGCATCTGGCGGGCCTGACACTGGTCGCCACCGACGAACTGCCGGCCGGGACCGGCGCCGACCGGCGGGAGTGGCCCGCCGACCCGGGCGCCACCGCACTGCTCCAGTACACCTCGGGTTCCACCGGCGACCCCAAGGGGGTGATCGTCAGCCACGCCAACTTCGCGGCCAACGTGGCGGAGACGGAGGCCCTCTGGCCTACGGACCCCGACGGGGTGTTCGTCTCCTGGCTCCCCCACTTCCACGACATGGGGATGCTGTTCGGCGCCGTGATGCCCGTGTGGTCCGGCCGCCCCGCGTACCTGATGGCGCCCGAGGCGTTCGTCCGCCGCCCGCTGCGCTGGCTGGAGGCGATCTCCCGGTTCCGCGGCACCCATGCGGCCGCGCCGAGCTTCGCGTACGAGATGTGCGTCCGCGACGCCCGCACCGGACCCGGAGCGGACGGCCTCGACCTGTCCTCGTGGCGGGTCGCGGTCAACGGCGCCGAGCCGGTGCGCTGGCCGGTGATCCAGTCGTTCACCCGTGCCTTCGCCCCGGCGGGATTCCCGGAGCGGGCCATGTGCCCCGGCTACGGACTGGCCGAGAACACGCTCAAGGCCACCGGAAGCCGACAGGACCGCCCGCCCACCGTGCTCTTGGTCGATCCCGAGGCACTTCGGGAGGACCGGATCGCGGTCGTCGGACCCGGCGCCGAGGAGGCGCTTCCCCTGGTGGGCGCCGGAATCAGCGTCGGGGAGACCCGCATACGCGTGGTCGATCCCGTAACCGGCGTCGCCCGCGAGAGCGGCGAGGTCGGCGAGATCTGGATCAGCGGCCCGTGCGTCGCTGGCGGCTACTACCGCAGGGGGAAAGAGACCCAGGAGGTCTTCGGCGCCCGGATCGTGGGCGCGGAATCCACCGGTCCGTTCCTGCGCACGGGCGACCTCGGCTTCCTCCACGACGACGAACTGTTCGTCACCGGCCGCCTCAAGGACGTCATCATCCGCAAGGGGCGGAACTTCTACCCCCAGGACATCGAGCTGTCGGTGGAGCGGACCGACTCGCTGCTGCACCCGAACTGCTCCGCCGCGTTCTCCGTGGACGACGGCACCACCGAACGGCTGGTCGTCGTCGTCGAGGCCGACGGCAGAGCGCTGCGCCGGACGGACGCGGCGACCCTGAGCCGCCGGATCGGGGAGGCCGTCCACGACGGCCAGCGCCTGCACGTGGACGACGTGGTCGTCGTGCGCCGGGGCTCGCTGCCCAAGACGTCCAGCGGAAAGGTGCAGCGCAGAGCCTGCCGTATGCGCTACCTGGAAGGTTCGCTGGACCTGGCCGTGGCGGGTCCGGCGTGAGTGCCCCGCTGCGCGTGCCCCCGGTGGTCCCCGGCGCCCGGATCCTCGGGGTGGGCGCGTACCGGCCGACCCGGATCGTCGCCAACGCCGAGATCGCGGAGCGTATCGACTCCTCCGACGAGTGGATCAGACGCCGGAGCGGCATCCGCGCCCGGCGGTACGCCGGACCGGACGAGACCATCGTGTCGATGGCGGGCGAGGCGTCCCTCAAGGCCCTGGCCCGGTCGGGGATCACCCCCGCCGAGGTGGACCTGGTGCTGCTGGCCTCCATGTCGAACCTGGAGCAGTCGCCGGCTCTGGCGCCCCGGGTCGCCCACCTCATCGGTGCGGCGGCCCCGGGCGCGTTGGACATGTCCGCGGGCTGCGCCGGGTTCTCCTACACCCTGGGAGTGGCCGACGCCCTGGTGCGATCGGGCGCCGCCCGCCATGTGCTGGTCGTCGGTTCGGAGCGGATGAGCGACATCGTGGACCCGTCGGACCGCGGCACCTCCTTCCTGTTCGGGGACGGTGCCGGGGCCGTGGTCGTCGGCCCGTCCGGGCGGCCCGGCATGGGGCCGGTGGTCTGGGAGTCGGAGGGCGGCGAGGCCGGGGTGCTGGGACACGACCGCCCGTGGCCCGGCGTCCTCGAAGCGGCCTACTCCGCACCGCCCCCGGCGCTGCGGATGGCCGGCCCCGAGGTGTTCCGCTGGGCCGTCGCCCGGGTGCCCGGGGTGGCCCGGCGGGCGCTGGAGGCGGCGGGCGTGGCGGCCGCGGACCTGGACGCGTTCATCCCGCACCAGGCCAATGTGCGCATCATCGACAGCCTGGTGAAGGACCTGCGGCTGCCGGGCGACGTCCTGGTGGCCCGGGAGGTCGCCGAGGCCGGAAACACCTCCGCCGCCTCCATTCCGCTGGCGATGGAGAGCCTGATCGCCCGGAACTCCCTGCCGAGCGGCGCCCTCGCCCTGCTCGTGGGATTCGGGGCGGGGCTTCTGATCGCCGCCCAGGTGGTCGAACTCCCCTGATCCGTCCGCCTCCCTGAGTCCGTTCGCCGCGGGGGAGGAACGAAGAACGCTGTGGCGGGCCCCCCCGCGCCCGGGGGCGGCGCCCCCGCGGCCGGGGGTGGGGCCGTGGCGCCCCCCCGGCCGGGTCAGAAAAAAAAAAACAATCCCACAACACCAAGACC
>NZ_JBHXPF010000055.1:0-47958 GCF_042718715.1 Streptomyces sp. NPDC058576
TGTTCCGCGGGGCCGGGCGGTCCCCCTCCCCCCGGCGGGGGGGGGCCCCCCGCCCCCCGGGGGGGGGGGGCGCCCCCCCCGCCCGGCGGCGTCGGGCTCAGCCGCGGATCGACCAGCCCCGTTCCTGGAGGGCCGCGCCGAGGGCCGGGGCGGCGCCGGGCTCGACCATGATCTGGACGAGGCCCGCCTGCTGGCCGGTGGCGTGCTCGATGCGGACGTCCTCGATGTTGACCCCGGCCCGGCCGGCGTCGGCGAAGATCGCGGCCAGCTCGCCCGGCTTGTCGCCGATGAGGACGGCCACGGTCTCGTAGGCGGTGGGGGCCGCGCCGTGCTTGCCGGGGACCCGCACGCGGCCCGCGTTGCCGCGGCGCAGGACGTCCTCGATGGCGTGGGTGCCCGCGCTCCGCTTGTCCGCGTCGGCGGAGCTGAGCCCGCGCAGCGCGGTCACGGTCTCCTCCAGGTCGGCGGCGACCCCGGCGAGGACGTCGGCGACCGGGCCGGGGTTGGCGGAGAGGATCTCCACCCACATCCGGGGGTCGGAGGCGGCGATCCGGGTGACGTCGCGGATGCCCTGGCCGCACAGCCGTACGGCGGTCTCGTCGGCCTCTTCCAGCCGGGCGGCGACCATCGAGGAGATCAGCTGCGGGGTGTGCGAGACGAGGGCGACGGCCCGGTCGTGGGCGTCGGCGTCCATGACGACGGGGACGGCCCGGCACAGGGCGACCAGCTCCAGCGCGAGGTTGAGCACCTCGGTGTCGGTGTCCCGGGTCGGGGTGAGGACCCAGGGGCGGCCCTCGAAGAGGTCGGCGGTCGCGGCGAGCGGACCGGAGCGCTCCTTGCCCGCCATCGGATGCGTACCGATGTACGGGGTGAGGTCGATGCCGAGCGCCTCCAGCTCGCGACGCGGCCCGCCCTTGACGCTGGCGACGTCCAGGTAGCCGCGGGCCACCCCGTCGCGCATGGCCCGGGCGAGGACGGCGGCGGTGTGCGCGGGCGGTACGGCGACGACGGCGAGGTCGACGGGACCGGCGGGCGGCTCGTCGGTCCCGGCGCCGAGCGCGGCGGCGGTGCGGGCCGACTCGGGGTCGTGGTCGACGAGATGCACGTGGATGCCGCGGCCGGCCAGCGCGAGGGCGGCGGAGGTGCCGACGAGCCCGGTTCCGATGACGAGGGCGGTTCTCACTGGGCGATGTCCTTGCGCAGGGCGGCGGTGGCGCCGAGGTAGACGTGGCTGATCTCGGCGCGCGAGAGGTAGGTCTCGACATGCACGAGGATACGGACGACCCGGGGCATCGCCCCGTCGATGGCCAGCTCCTGGGCGCAGATCAGAGGGACGTCGACGATCCCGAGGCCGCGCGCGGCGGCGGCCGGGAAGTCGCTGTGCAGGTCCGGGGTGGCGGTGAACCAGATGCTGATCAGGTCGTCGGCGACGAGCTCGTTGCGTTCCAGGACGGCGGTCAGCAGCTCACCGACCCGCTCGTCCATGTGCCCGGCCTCGTCGCTGTCCAGCTGGACGGCGCCCCGGACGGCTCGTACCGCCACGTCGTGCTCCTTGTTCGTTCACTTCCGCACTGCTCCCGATCACCCTAGAGGGGAGGCGCCGGGCCCGGTCACCGCGCTCTCTCCGTGAGACGGGCGGTGGCGTGGACCGCGAGGAGCATGCGCCAGATCCGGCCGGCGAGCTGGTCGGGGTCAGCGGTGACCCGCCCGTGCACCCAGTCGGCGAGGATCCCGGTGAAGATCCCGGCGACGGCGCTCGCGGTGAGGTCGTGTCCGGTGTCCGCCGGGCGGCGGGCGCGCAGCTCGTCGAGGCTGCGCCGGCGCAGCTCCCGGTGGAGCAGCTCACCGAGCGGCCCGCCGCCGCCCTCGCGCAGCAGGCTGCGGTAGACGGGGACCCGGGTGTGGACGGACGCGAGGAGGGCGGCGAGCGGGGCCGGGGGCGCGTCCGGGCCGGGCGGCGCGCCGTCCCAGGCGTGCAGGGCGTCGACCGCTTCGGTGACGACCTCGGCGCAGGCGTCCACCGCCAGGGCGTGCAGGTCGTCGTAGTGGAGGTAGAAGGTGGCACGCCCGACGCCGGCCCCGCGGACCACCTGCGCCACGCTGACCTGTTCGAGCGGCCGGTGCTCGCAGGCGGCGAGCAGGGCGGCCCGGAGCTTGGCCCGGGTGCGTGCGGTGCGCGGATCGGCGCTGCCGGCCGTGACTGCGGGTGTCATCGGCCCAGGATCTCAGCCCGCGAGCAGGACGGCTCCGAGGGCGAGTGCGGACGGCACCGCCTGGACGTAGAGGATCTTCCGGCTCACGGTGGCGGCCCCGTAGACCCCGGCGACGGTCAGGCAGCTCAGGAAGAAGACCTGCGCCTGGAAGGCGACGGGGTCGCCCGCGAGGAGGCCCCAGACCAGCCCGGCGGCCATGAACCCGTTGTAGAGGCCCTGGTTGGCGGCGAGGGTGGCGCTCTCGCGGGAGAAGGCGGGAGTCGTGCCGAAGGCCGCGCGGCCGCGGCCGGTGTCCCAGAGGAACATCTCCAGGACCAGGAAGTAGACGTGGATCAGCGCGACGAGCGCGACCAGGACCTGAGCTGCGATGTGCATGGTTGGCGGCCTCCCGGGAGCGATTTCCTGGACGACTGTACAGGAAATGCCTCACGGCCCGCCCGGTTGCTTCACCTGCGCGCTCCCCGGCACCACCATGGCCAGCACGGATCACCCCTCTCACGCCTCGACAACTGGAGAGCCCATGAACGCACGGCGAAGGACGGTTCTGACCGCGGGCGCGGCGGGCGCCGCCGCCCTGGTGACCGGCTGCGGATCGTCCGGCGACGAGAGCGGCGGAGAGGACGCGAGCGGTACGCCGACGGCGTCGGACCCGGCATCGCCCGGGACCTCCCCCGACGCCTCGCCCGGCGGCGGCGAGGAGCTCGCCGCGACCGGCGACATCCCGGTGGGCGGGGGCACGATCTTCAAGGAGCGGAAGGTGGTGGTGACCCAGCCGGAGGAGGGCGAGTTCAAGGCGTTCTCCGCCGTCTGCACCCATGCGAGCTGCCTCGTGTCGACGGTCAGCGACGGCACCATCAACTGCCCGTGCCACGGCAGCAAGTTCTCCATCACGGACGCGGCGGTCGAGGCCGGCCCGGCGACCCGCCCGCTGCCGGCCGAGCAGATCACCGTCTCGGGCGGGGCGATCCGGCTGGGCTGAGGGCGGGCCCGCATATGCGGGGCGCGGCGGTCCGCTTCCCCCGTACGCTCGCGGCCATGATCACTCCTGCCGAGGAAGCTCTCGTACGCGACCACACGGTCTACGCCTGTGTGATGGGCTCGCGCGCGTTCGGCCTGGCCACGGAGGACAGCGACACGGACCGGCGCGGGGTGTTCCTCGCGCCCACCCCGCTGTTCTGGCGCTTCGAGAAGCCGCCGACGCATGTCGAGGGCCCCGCGCCGGAGCAGTTCTCCTGGGAGCTGGAGCGCTTCTGCGAGCTGGCGCTGCGGGCCAACCCGAACGTGCTGGAGTGCCTGCACTCCCCGCTGGTGGAGTCCGTGGACGAGACCGGCCGCGAGCTGCTGGCGCTGCGCGGGGCGTTCCTGTCGCAGCTCGCGCACGGCACGTTCGTCCGGTACGCGCTGGGCCAGCGCAGAAAGCTGGAGGCGGACGTACGGGTGCACGGCGCGCCGCGCTGGAAGCACGCGATGCATCTGCTGCGGCTGCTGGCGAGCAGCCGGGACCTGCTGCGTACGGGCGAGCTGCGCATCGACGTCGGCGAGGCCCGCGAGGAGCTGCTGGCGGTGAAGCGGGGCGAGGTGCCCTGGCCGGAGGTGGAGGGCCGGATGAACCGCCTCGGCGAGGAGAACGACGAGGCGGCGACCCGCTCCCCGCTGCCGCCGGAGCCGGACCGGGCGGCCGTGGAGGACTTCCTCGTCCGGACCCGGCGGGCCTCGGCGGCGCGGGAGACGCCCCGGCCGCACTGACCGGTCAGCCCGGGAGTCCGGCCCGTACGGCGAGGTCGCCCGGGGCGAGCGCGGCCGGCTCCGTGTGGAGCGGGCTCGTGAGCACCACCAGCGGGTCGTCGGTGGTGGCTGTCCTGGCTCAAGCGTCCCAGAGCGCCGCGAGGGACAGCAGGTCGCTGCGGTACTCGATGCGCTCGGACCACTCCTTGGGCCAGGCCGCCGCGCCCAGGTGCGCCCCGGCCAGCGCTCCGGCCAGGCAGGCGATCGAGTCGGAGTCGCCCCGGGTGCAGGCGGCCCGGCGCAGGGCGGTGACGGGCTCCTCGGGGAAGAGCAGGAAGCAGTGCAGGGCGGTGGCGAGGGCTTCCTCGGCGATCCAGCCGTCGCCGGTGCGCTCGCACGGGTCGGTCTCCGGTGACGGGTCGCGCAGGGCGTCCTGGACGGTTCCCAGGGCCGCCAGGCACTCGTCCCAGCCGCGCTGGATGTACGCCCCCGGTGTGGCGTCGCCCGCGTACCGCCAGAGGTCACCGAGCCAGCGGGTGTGGTAGCGGCCCCGGTTCTCCACGGCGTAGCTGCGCAACTGCCCGATCAGGCCGAGGGGTTCGGCGCCCTGCGCGAGCAGGAACACCGCGCGGGCCAGCAGGTCGGAGGCGGCCAGGGCGGTGGGGTGGCCGTGGGTCAGGGCGGCCTGGAGCTGGGCGGCGCCGGCGCGCTGTTCCGCGCTGAGGCCGGGGACCAGGCCGACGGGGGCGACCCGCATGTTGGCGCCGCAGCCCTTGGAGTGCGTCTGGCTGGCCTCCTGCCAGACCCGGGTGTGTTCGAGGAGGCGGCAGGCGGTGAGGCAGGTGTTGCCGGGGGCGCGGTTGTTGTCCGGCGAGTGGTACCAGGCGACGAACTCGGCGCCGACCGGGCCCACCATCCGTTCGGGGGTGAGCAGTCCGCTGTCCATGGCGGTACGGATGCCCCGGCCCAGCGCGATCGTCATCTGGGTGTCGTCGGAGACGATCGCGGGCCGCAGGAGGGGCATGTGCCGCCAGGGGCCGAACTTGGCGAGGATGGCGGGCACGTCGTTGAACTCGGTCGGGAACCCGAGCGCGTCACCGAGCGCGAGCCCGGTCAGCACGCCGGTGGCGGCCTGCTTGGTGAGGGGCGGGGTGGCGAGGGTCATCGGTCTCGTCCTTCCGGTGCGGAGGGGGAAGCGTCGGCGCGCTGGGGGCGCAGGAGCGGCGGGTGCAGGGCGGTGGCGTCGCCCGCCCGGTAGAGGGCGGCCGGTTTGCCCCGGCCGCCGGTGCGGCGCGGCGGGCCGCCGACCGGCTGGACGAAGCCCGGCGCGCTCAGGACCTTCCGCCGGAAGTTGGGGCGGTCCAGCTCGACGCCCCAGACGGTCTCGTAGACCTGCTGGAGCTCGCCGAGGGTGAACTCCGCGGGGCAGAACGCGGTGGCCAGGCAGCTGTATTCGAGCTTGGCGCCGATCCGGTCGCGGGCGTCGGCGAGGATGCGGTCGTGGTCGAAGGCCAGCGATCCGACCGCGTCCGCGTCCCACCACCGGGCGTTCGCCGCGTCGCCGCCGCCGCGCGGTTCGGGCAGGTCCGGCAGGAGTGCGGCGTACGCGACGGAGACGACCCGCATCCTCGGGTCGCGGTCCGGGTCGGTGTAGGTGCGCAGCTGTTCGAGGTGGAGCGCGCCGACCGTGTCCTGGCCGAGGCCGGTCTCCTCGGCCAGTTCGCGGCGGGCGGCATCCCCGGCGGACTCGCGTGGCAAGAGGAAGCCGCCGGGCAGCGCCCACCGGCCCCGGTAGGGCTCCTGGCCGCGTTCGACGAGCAGCACGTGCAGCCGGGCCTCGCGGACGGTGAAGACCGCGAGGTCGACGGTGACCGCGAACGGGGCGTAGGCGTGCGGGTCGTAGCCCTCGGGGGCGGGGGTGCTCATCGTTTCTCCGGGAGGGGTGCGGCGAAGTCCCAGCCGGTGGCGAGGAGTCCGTCGACGGCGGCGACCGCGGCGGCGAGCCGCGCCTCGGGCGGTCCGGTCATCTCGATGAACCGCCGCCCGGTGCGGGTGAGTTCGGCGCGGAAGCGGTCGGTCATCCAGGGGCGCAGCTCCTCGCCGTCGCGCAGTCCGTCGTCCTCGAAGGCGACGCCCTCGTGGTCGGTGAGCAGCCACAGGTGGTGGCCGGTCCGGTCGGCGATCCGCTCGACGAGGGGGTTGCGGCCGCCGACGTACCGCTCGTGCCAGACGGTGGTGGCGAAGGAGTCGGTGTCGCAGAAGAGGACCGGTGATCCGGCGCGGGCGGCGGCCTCCTCGCGGTCGTTCTGGGCCTGGGCGACGACGGGGAAGTCGTCGGTGGTGAAGGTGACGTCCTCCCAGGCGGCCCCGGGCCACCGCCCGCGCAGGGATGCGAGCTTCTCCTCGCTGTACTCGCGCCCGTACTCGGCGACGTACCCCGTGCGCGCCCACACCCCGCCGCGTGCCCGGTAGTGGGCGGCGAGGGCCCGGGCGAGGGTGGTGGTGCCGGTGGACTCCGCGCCGAGGACGACGACCCTGCGGGCGAGGGCGGCCCGCACGGGCGGCTGGAGGAAGTCCCAGCAGCCGGCCGGGTCCTTGCGCACGGCGGTGCCGGAGACCGGGAAGAGGGTGCGGTCGGGGTCGACGAGCACGGAGTCCGCGCCGAAGCGACGGCCCAGCTCCTCCCCGTACGCCTCCGAGGTGAAGACCGCGTCGACCCGCTCGGGCACGGCCGCGGTGAAGACGGCCATGTGGGCGTCCCAGACGGCCGGGTCGGCCACGTCCATGTGCGTGTCGTCGACCGCGCCGACCACCGTGACGTCCGGATGCACCTCGCGCATCCAGGCGACCCGGTCCGCGAGCGGCACGGACTCCACGGAGGCGGCGCAGACCAGCACGGTCAGCCGTTCGCAGCGGTCCTGCGCGGTCCGCACGAGGTGGTGGTGGCCGGCGTGCGGCGGGTAGAACTTGCCGAGGACCAGGCCGTGTTCGTAAGCCTTCATGCCGTGGCCACCTCCACCGTACGGGCCTCGCGCGCGGTCAGGTCGCGGTGCCAGTTGCGCAGGCCGACCAGGCAGAGCGCGAGGAATCCGGCGTACAGCAGCGAGGTCAGGTAGAGCCCCTTGTGCGCGTACAGCGGGATGTAGACCACGTCGGCGGCGATCCACAGCCACCAGGACTCCAGGCGCTTGCGGCACTGCCCGTACGTCGCCATCAGCGACAGGGACGTCGTGGCCGCGTCCCAGAACGGGACGGTGGAGTCGGTGGCCCGGGACAGCAGCAGCGTGATCCCTGCGGTCCCCACCACCCCCGCCGCGAGCAGCCAGGCCCACTCGGTGCGGGTCGTCCTGCGCACCGGCAGGACCGAGAAGCCTGGTCCACCCCCGTGGGTCCAGGTCCACCAGCCGTACGCGGCGAGGGTGATGAAGACGATCTGGAGGCCGGCGTCGGCGTACAGACCGGCCTGGGTGAACAGCAGGATGAAGAAGAGGTTGTTGGCGATGCCGATCGGCCAGTTGGCGAGGTGCTGGCGGGCCACGAGCCAGACGCACAGCGCGCCGCTTCCGAAGCCGAGCACCTCGGTCCAGCTGACCGGGGTGTCCAGGATCGTCACGAGGGGCTGTTGCAGGGGATCGAGCAGGTCCGCGAGACTCACGCCCGCCTCCTTCTTTATGGTCACTCTGACTATAAAAGGTGGGCGGGGGTAGCGAAAGGCCCGCGGCCGGTTCTGTTCGAACTTTCCGAACAGAACCGGCCGCGGGCCCTGGGAGCGTGCTGCTAGAGACCGACCTCGCGCATCAGCATGCCGACCTCGGTATTGGTCAGGCGGCGCAGCCAGCCGGACTTCTGGTCGCCGAGCGGGATCGGCCCGAAGGACGTCCGCACGAGCCGCTCGACCGGGAAGCCGGCCTCGGCCAGCATCCGGCGCACGATGTGCTTGCGGCCCTCGTGGAGGGTCACCTCGACCAGGTAGTTCTTGCCGGTGTTCTCGACGACGCGGAAGTGGTCGGCGCGGGCGTAGCCGTCCTCCAGCTGGATGCCGTCCTTGAGCCGCTTGCCGAGGTCGCGCGGGAGCGGGCCCTGGATGGCGGCCAGGTAGGTCTTCTTCACGCCGTACTTGGGGTGCGTGAGGCGGTGGGCCAGCTCACCGTGGTTGGTGAGCATGATGATGCCCTCCGTCTCGGTGTCGAGCCGGCCGACGTGGAACAGCCGCGTCTCGCGGTTGGTCACGTAGTCGCCGAGGCACTGACGGCCGTCCGGGTCCTCCATCGAGGAGACGACTCCGGCGGGCTTGTTCAGAGCGAAGAAGAGGTAGGACTGCGCGGCGACGGTCAGACCGTCGACCTTGATCTCGTCCTGGTGCACGTCGACGCGCATGCCCTGCTCGACGACGATCTCGCCGTTGACCTCGACACGGGACTGCTCGATCAGCTCCTCGCACGCGCGGCGCGAGCCCATGCCGGCCCGGGCGAGGACCTTCTGCAGCCGCTCGCCCTCCTGCTCGGCGCCCGGGTGGGTCTTGGGGAGGCTGATCTCGGGCTTGTTCGCGTACCGGTCGCGGTTGCGCTGCTCGATCTTGGCGTCCAGCTCGCGCGGCCGGGACGGGGCCGCGCGACGGAAGCCGCCGCTGCGGCTGCCGCCCTGTGCGGGCTTCGGGCCGCCCTTGGCGCCGCCGCGGGCCGCCGAGCCGCGGCCCTTGCGGGGGCCGTCCTGCTCGGACCGGGCGCCGGGGGCGTCGTTGCCGACGTCGTAGCGGCGCTCCTCCGGGCGGGGACGGCGGGGGCGCTGCTCCTGCTCGTCGCGTCCGCCCTGGAAGCTCTTGCGCCCGTCCTGAGAGCCGGGACGGCCACCCTGGCCGCCGGGACGCCCGCCCGGGGCTCCGGGCCGCCCGCCCTGGCTGCCGCCGCGTCCGCCGCCGCCCTGGCCGCTGCCGCCGGAGCGTCCGCTCGGACCGCCGCCCTGGCCCTGGCGGAAGGACCCGCCGCCGCTGCGGCCGCCCTGGCCGCGTCCGCCGCCCTGACCTCCGGGGCGACCGCCCTGGCCGCCGCCCTGGCCACCGTTCCGGCCGCTGCCGCTGCCGCCGCTTCCGCTGTTCCTGCCACTGCTTCGCATCAAAATTCCGTCTTGTCGTCTGCGTGAGTATCCGGGGTGTCCGGTGCGTCCGGATCGAACGACGGCACACCCTCTAGCGTCTCAGCCTCGATCGCGTCCGCCTCCGGGAGGAAGGGCGCGAGCTCCGGGAGCTCGTCCAGGCCGCGCAGGCCCATTCGCTCCAGAAAGTAGTTCGTCGTCCTGTACAGGATCGCACCTGTTTCGGGTTCCGCGCCCGCCTCGGCCACCAGGCCCCTCTGGAGGAGGGTCCGCATGACCCCGTCGCAGTTCACTCCGCGTACCGCCGAGACCCTTGAGCGGCTCACCGGCTGCCGGTAGGCGACCACCGCCAGGGTCTCCAGCGCGGCCTGGGTGAGCCGGGCGTGCTGGCCGTCCAGGACGAAACCCTCCACGGCCGACGCGTACTCGGGGCGGGTATAGAAGCGCCAGCCGCCCGCGACGAGCCGCAGGTCGAAGCCCCGGCGCTGCACGGTGTACTCGTCGGCCAGCTCCCGCAGGGCGTCCGCCACGGCCCTGCGGGGCCGCTGGAGCACCTTGGCCAGGTGGTCGACGGTGGCGGGCTCGTCGACGACCATGAGGACCGCCTCCAGGGCGGGCTTCAGATCGAGCGAGGCGACCTCGCTCCCGTCGTTCTCCCGATCCGGCTGCTCGCTCATTCCCGTACGTCCTCCTCCTCGGGGGTCCCGTTCAGCTCCTGGTCGAACTCGTCCGTCACCACCGGCTCCGCGTCCTGGCCGCCGCACCAGGCCACCAGCAGGTCGCCCAGCGCCTCGTCCTGGTCGAGGGTGACGGCCTTCTCGCGGTACAGCTCCAGCAGGGCGAGGAACCGGGCGACCACGGTGAGGGTGTCCGGCGCGTCCTCGGTCAGCGTCGCGAAGCTCACCGCCGCCCCGGCCGCGCGCAGCCGCTCCACCACCAGGCCCGCCTGCTCCCGGACACTGGCCAGGGGGGCGTGGATGTGGTCCACGTAGACCTGGGGCTTCGGCTTCGGCTGCATCGCCTTCACGGCCAGCTTCGCGAACCCCTCGGGCCCGATGCTGATGACCACCTCGGGCAGCAGCGCGGCGTGGTGGTCCTCCAGGCCGACCGTACGGGGGTGGCGGCGGGCCTCCGACTCCAGGCGGCCCTGGAAGATCTCGGCGATCTGCTTGTACGCGCGGTACTGGAGCAGCCGCGCGAAGAGCAGGTCCCGCGCCTCCAGCAGCGCGAGGTCCGCCTCGTCCTCCACCTCGGCGGCGGGAAGCAGCCGGGCGGCCTTGAGGTCGAGCAGGGTGGCGGCGACGACGAGGAACTCGGTGGTCTGGTCGAGGTCCCAGTCGGGGCCCATGGCGCGGATGTACGCCATGAACTCGTCGGTGACCTTGGAGAGGGCCACCTCGGTCACGTCCAGCTTGTGCTTGGAGATCAGCTGGAGGAGGAGATCGAACGGGCCCTCGAAGTTCACCAGGCGGACGGTGAACCGCTTGTCGTCGCCCTCGGCCCGTTCCACGGGCTCCGGGTCGGCCGCTTCGGGCGCGGCTTCGGGCACCGACTCGGCCGCGGGCTCCCGTACGGCCTCCGGCCCGACCGCCGGTACGGGGACGGCTTCCGCCTCCGGGACGGGCTCCGGCTCCCGTGCGGGCTCCTGGAACGCCTCCCCCGCCTCCGCGGGCGGTGCCGCCAGGCCCGGGCCCCGCCCCAGGGCGCGGCGGCGCGGGGCGGTGGGGTCGTCGGGCGTGGGCATGGGGGTCCAGGGGTGGGGCGGCGGCGCGGACGGGGCCCCGCGGGTCGGCGGGACCAGGACCGGACGCCGCCCGGCAGGCGGGAAGGTGACGACAGGCCCTGCGAGGCAGGCTACCCGCGCCGTGCCGCTCAGCGGCCGCGCAGCCGCCGTACGAGGATGCTCGCGTCGCCCCGGGACTCCAGGTCGGCCAGGACCACCGCCACCGCCTCGCGGACGATCCGGCCGCGGTCCACGGCGAGGCCGTGTTCGCCGCGCAGGACGAGCCGGGCGTGTTCGAGGTCCATCAGCTCCTCGGCGGAGACGTAGACCGTGATCTTCTCGTCGTGGCGCTCCCGGCCGCTGGGGCGGCGGTTCGCGCCGCGTCCGCCGCCGCGCCTGCGCTGCTGCTGGACCGCCGGGGGCTGCTCGGCGGGGGCGGCGGAGGCGGCGGGACGCTCACCGGGGGCGGTCTTGGCGGACGCGGGACGTTCGCCCTCGCCGCCCCGGCCGCGCGCGTCGCCGCCGTCGGCGTCCGCCGCGGTGTGCTCCTCGCGTTCGGTGGACGGGGCCGGGCCGGAGGGGTCGCTCTCCCCGGCGGGCGCGGGCACCCGCGGCTCGCCGTTCGCCTTGCGCCGCCGCTCCGCGGGGGAGGACGGCTGGAGGCCCATCCCGCCTCCGGTGGTACGGAACAGTTCGTCGGCCCCCGGCAGACTCACTCGGCGTGACACCGGGCGAGCACCTCCCTGGCGAGCTGGCGATAGGCGGCTGCGCCGACCGAGTTGGAGGCGTAGGTGGTGATGGGCTCACCGGCGACCGTGGTCTCCGGGAAGCGGACCGTGCGCCCGATGACCGTGTGGTAGACGTGCTCGTCGAAGGCCTCGACGACGCGCGCGAGGACCTCGCGGCTGTGCACCGTGCGGGAGTCGTACATGGTGGCGAGGATGCCGTCGAGCTCCAGCTCCGGGTTGAGCCGCTCCTGGACCTTCTCGATGGTCTCGGTGAGCAGCGCCACCCCGCGCAGGGCGAAGAACTCGCACTCCAGCGGCACTATGACCTTGTGAGCGGCCGTCAGGGCGTTCACGGTGAGCAGGCCGAGGGAGGGCTGACAGTCGATCACGATGTAGTCGTAGTCGGCCATCAGCGGCTTCAGGGCGCGCTGGAGGGTGGACTCGCGGGCCACCTCGCTGACGAGCTGCACCTCGGCCGCGGAGAGGTCGATGTTGCTGGGCAGCAGGTCCATGTTCGGGACCGCCGTCTTGAGCAGGACGTCGTCGGCCGCCATGCCCCGCTCCATGAGCAGGTTGTAGACGGTGAGGTCCAGCTCCATCGGGTTGACCCCGAGGCCGACGGAGAGCGCGCCCTGCGGGTCGAAGTCGACGAGCAGGACCCGGCGTCCGTACTCCGCGAGCGCGGCGCCCAGGTTGATGGTCGACGTGGTCTTGCCGACGCCGCCCTTCTGGTTGCACATCGCGATGATCTTCGCGGGGCCGTGGTCGGTCAGGGGGCCCGGGATCGGGAAGTACGGCAGGGGCCGTCCGGTCGGGCCGATGCGCTCGCGGCGCTGGCGCGCGGCGTCGGGCGCGAGGGTGGCCGCGTACTCCGGATCGGGCTCGTACTCGGCGTCGGGGTCGTAGAAGTGCCCCTCGGGCACCTCGGCGAAGTCGGCGAAGCGGTCGGTGTCCCGGCTGCTCTCGTTGCCGGCCGTGGCGTTCACGTGTAGGCCGTCCATCATCTGGGGGGCTGTCGTCATGTGCTGTTGGGTGGCGAAGGTGCGGACCGCGACGGAGCCGACAGCTTCGAGCCCGATCGGGCTCAGACCCCGTGCAGGCATGCCTGGTTGACCACCCCCAGGAGTAATTGTCGACTCATTCACAAGTCGTCTTACCTCCTTGGATGTGACCAGGAAACTTATCGATAGGTCAGCGTGGCACCATGCCGACGATTGGCGACTCTATGGCGTGTCACCGGTCCGCAGCAACACAATCCGCCGGACCCGGCCCGATGTGTCGGCAATCGAACGCCTCGCTGTCAAGGGTGCACAGCGACCAAGCCGCACATTTCACCGCTGCACGAAACGGGTAAAGGGTTACGTTCGGCGCGAGTTGCGCAAGGGCCCCATGGGGCCCGATACACGTCCGGCCGGACCTTGCTCGGCAAGGTCCGGCCGGAGTCCCGATGTTGACGGAGGAGGTTGACCCGTCAGCCGAGGAGCGTGCTCAGCTCGACGTGCGGGAGACCGTGCGCCTCGGCCACCTCGCGGTAAACCACCTGGCCCTCATGGGTGTTGAGGCCCTTGGCGAGCGCGGCGTCGCGGCGCAGGGCGTCGGCCCAGCCGCGGTTGGCGAGCTCCACGATGTAGGGCATCGTCGCGTTGGTGAGCGCGTAGGTGGAGGTGTTCGGGACCGCGCCGGGCATGTTCGCGACGCAGTAGAAGACCGAGTTGTGGACCTGGAAGGTCGGCTCGGCGTGGGTCGTCGGACGCGAGTCCTCGAAGCAGCCACCCTGATCGATTGCAATGTCGACAAGTACACTTCCGGGCTTCATCTTGGCGACGAGCTCGTTGGTGACCAGCTTCGGGGCCTTGGCTCCGGGGATCAGCACGGCGCCCACGACGAGGTCGGCCTCGACGACGGCCTTCTCCAGTTCGAAGGCGTTGGAGACGACGGTCTGCACCTTGGTGCCGAAGATCCTGTCGGCCTCGCGGAGCTTGTTGATGTCGCGGTCGAGCAGCGTGACGTGGAAGCCGAGGCCCACGGCGATCTGGGTGGCGTTCCAGCCGGAGACGCCGCCGCCGATGACGACGGCCTTGCCGGCGTGGGTGCCGGGGACACCGCCGGGCAGCACGCCGCGGCCACCGACGGAGCGCATCAGGTGGTACGCGCCGACCTGCGGGGCGAGGCGGCCGGCGACCTCGGACATCGGGGCGAGCAGCGGGAGGGCGCGGTTCGCGGTCTCGACCGTCTCGTAGGCGATGGCGGTGGTGCCGGAGGCCAGCAGCGCGTCGGTGCACTCGCGGGAGGCGGCGAGGTGCAGGTAGGTGAAGAGCGTCTGGTCCTTGCGGAGGCGGTGGTACTCCTCGGCGACCGGCTCCTTGACCTTGAGCAGCAGGTCGGCCGCGGCCCAGACCTCGTCGGCGGTGGCCAGGATCTGCGCACCGGCGGCGACGTACTCCCCGTCCGGGATGGACGAGCCGACGCCGGCGTCGTGCTCGATGACGACCTGGTGGCCGTGGCGGACGAGCTCATGCACTCCGGCGGGGGTGATCGCCACCCGGAACTCGTTGTTCTTGACTTCGCGGGGGATGCCGACCTTCACGTCGATCACGGTCCTTGGCTCGGAGGGTTCATCCGGGCACAACGGTGCACACCCGGACATACACATCATAAATGGAGACGCCACGGAGGAACGCGGCAGAGCCAGTCTAATGAAGGACTTCGTGCTGTCTAGCCTTACAAAGCATTAACTTTCTGTCGAAGCACTACGGATTTCGTAGGCTGAGGCCTCCTCGCCCAGCAATCTATCGGCTGCGGCCCGGTGCAGCCTGGCCGCCGCGGGATCCCCGAGCCGGTCCAGCGTGTCCGCGAGCCGGAGCTCCAGCGCGGCCTGAAGCCGCACGTCACCGGCGCGCCGGGCCAGGTCGACCGCCTCCCGGCAGGTCTCCAACGAGTCGTGCGGCCGGCCCGCGTACTCCTGGACCCGGGCGCTCTCGCTGAGCGCCCGCGCCTGGGCCGGTACGTCGCCGAGCCTGCGGTGGCCCGCGGCGGCGGCGCGCCAGTTCCGCAGCGCCTCGCCGTAGCGTCCGGCGTACGTGTGGACCGCCGCGAGCCGCCCGTACAGCCGGGCCTCGTCCGCCCGCTCCCCCTGGGTCAGACGCTGGGCGAGCGCCCGGCCGTACCAGTCGGCGGCCCGGTGGTAGTCCCCCAGCTCCTCGTACGCGCCCCCGACGGATTCCATCGCGCGGCCGGTGGCGTACAGGTCCTTCGCGGCCTTTCCGGCGTCCAGCGCGGCCCGGTAGCGGTTCAGCGCCTCGCGGGTGCGGCCGGTGCGGGCGTCCAGGTCGGCGAGGTTCAGCAGGGCGGCCGCCTGTTCGCGGGGCAGCTGGCGGCGCAGCGCCACGTCCAGGACGAGGCCGTGCAGCGCGTACAGCTCGGGGGCCGCCATCTCCGTCCCCTGGTGCGCGGCCAGGGCCCGCACCAGGGCGGCCACCAGGCGCCGCGCCAGGGTGTCCAGCTCGCCGTCCGCCACGGCGAGCCGGGCCGAGGCGAGCAGCGCGGGCCGGCGGACCCGCAGCCACGCGCCCGCCTCCTCGGCGTTCGGGAAGCGCAGCGAGCGCGGCAGTCCGGCGAGCCTGCCGCGGGCGGCGGAGCCCTCCGGCTCGGTGGTCGCGCGGCAGGCCTGGAGCCTGCGGACGGTCCGCTCCAGCATCCGGGCGCGGGCGAGCTGGATCTCGGCCGGCCGGTCCCGGTCCTCCAGGAGGGCCCGCAGGAGCGGGGCGAGGCAGCCGGGCACCGCGTACTGGGGGTGGGCCGCGCCGTCCGTCCGCAGCAGCCCGAGCTTCACGAAGTCGTCGAGGGTGGAGCGGGCGGCGGAGACCGAGCAGCCGGCCAGCGCGGAGGCCGTGTGGGAGTCGGCGAGTCCGGCGGGGGCGAGGGCCAGCAGGCGCAGTATCCGGGCGGCGGTCTGCGGCAGGGAGTCGTGGACGAGCCGGAACGCGCGGGCCAGCGGGCGGGCGCCGGTGGGCTGCTGCTCGCCGGAGTCGGGCAGCTCGTGCAGTTGCCCCGCCACGTCGGCGACCGAGGCCATGGGGTGGGCGGCGAGCAGGCCGCCCACCAGGGCGAGCGCCGCGGGCTGTCCCCCGCACTCCTCGGCCAGCCGCTCCGCGGTGCGGGGGTCGACGGTGACGCGGACCTGCCCGATGGCGCGGGCGAGCTGCCGTACCGCCGCGCCCGCCTCCAGCCCGCCGAGCGTGCAGGGCCGCACGTCGGGGATGCCGGTCAGCGGCCCGGTCGCGGTGGCGAGGACCAGGCAGTCCGGGTTCTCCGGGAGCAGCGGGTCGACCTGTTCGGCGTCGGCCGCGTCGTCGAGGACGAGGACGAGGCGGCGTACCGCGAGGGCCTCGCGGACCAGCTCGGACAGCTCGTCCTGATCGGCGCCGGGCGGGACCGCCAGCCCGAGGAGGCCGAGGATCTCGCCGGCGGTGCGTTCGGTGGGGACCCGCTCGCCGCCGGGGTCGGTGAGGCCGACCCGGAGCACCCCGTCGGGGTAGTCGCCGGAGCCCGTACCGGCAACGGCCCACGGCAGGGCGCCCGTAGCGGTCGCGGCGGCCCCGGCGGCGTCGGTTCCGGTGAGCGCTCCGGCCAGCTCCTCGGCGAGCGCGCTGCGGCCGGAGCCGGGGCGGCCCGCGATGAGCAGGACCCGCGCGCGAGGCGCCTTGCGGCCGGCCAGGGTGTCCAGTCCCGCGCGCTCGATGTCCGCCCGCAGGTCCTTCAACTCCCTTTCGCGGCCGAAGAATCGGGGCGGGGCGGCGCCGGACGGCTCCTCGGTCCCCGGGGCCTTTGCCGGGCCGCTGGTGTCCACCGCCTGATCGGTCACGAGCCACGCTCCACTTCGCTGCACGCGGTGCCCGCCGGAACTCCGGTCGGGTGCGTTTCGAGCGTAGTTCAGCTGTGGGGACGATCACCGCGGAGCGAGGCGGAGGACGGGGGAACATCCCCCGATCGGATCAGCGTCTCTTCGTTTCTTCGTTTCTTCGTTTCTTCGTCTTTTGTGACCGATCGGGGGTCGGGCGGGGAACGGACCGGCCGTCAGGCCTCGAAGGGCCGGGCCGGCCAGGGCGCTTCGGCGGGGCGCAGCGAGTCGACGCCGTCGCCCGCGCGGACAGCGGTGAGCGCGAGCGCCCCGACGACCAGACAGTTGTTGTGCACGTCCCCCGCGATGGCCGAGCGGACCAGCTCGGCCAGCGGCACCCGGGCGTGTTCCATGTCGGCCTCCTCCTCGGAGACCGCGTACCGCTCGCCCTCCGCCTCGGAGAGATCACGGGCGAGGAAGATCCGCACGGCCTCGTCGCAGCCGCCGGGCGTGGGGTAGACGTCGGTCAGCACCCGCCAGTCCTCGGCCTTGACGTGCGCCTCCTCGTACAGCTCGCGCTGAGCGGCGTGCAGGGGGTTCTCGCCGGGGATGTCGAGCAGTCCGGCCGGGATCTCCCAGAGCCGGTGGCGTACCGGGTGGCGGTACTGGCGCAGCACGATGACGCGGTCCTCGTCGTCGATCGCGAGGACCGCGACGGAGCCCGGGTGGACCTGGTAGTCACGGCCGTGGACGGAGCCGTCGGGCATCACCACCTGGTCGGTGCGGACGCTGGTCTTGTTGCCGGTGAAGGGGGTCACCGTCGCGGTGACCTGCCACTCCTCGGGCGTGTCCTGGATACCCATGTGCCTACGTCCTCCCACGAACCAAAGGAAACCGGGGCACCGATCCGTACAGGATCCGTACCCCGGTCAACCGTAATGCCTCGGTGTTACGCGTCCGCGCCCTCCGCGGCGGCGACCTGGCGCGCGACGGCGGCCTTCACCAGACCCGCGAAGAGCGGGTGCGGGCGGGTCGGGCGCGAGCGCAGCTCCGGGTGCGCCTGGGTGGCGACCAGGTAGGGGTGGACCTCACGCGGGTACTCGACGTACTCGACGAGCTTGTTGTCCGGGGAGGTGCCGGAGAAGACCAGTCCGGCCTTCTTCTCCAGCTCGGACCGGTAGCCGTTGTTGACCTCGTAGCGGTGGCGGTGGCGCTCCTCCACGTACGGCTCACCGGCGTAGGCCTCGCGGACGAGGGAGCCCTCGGCGAGCTTGGCCGGGTAGAGACCGAGCCGCATGGTGCCGCCCAGGTCGCCCGCGCCCTCGACGAAGGCGAGCTGCTCCTCCATCGTCGAGATGACCGGGTGGGAGGTGGCGGCGTCGAACTCGGTGGAGTTGGCGTCGGGGATCTCGGCGAGCGAGCGGGCCGCCTCGATCACGATGCACTGGAGGCCGAGGCAGAGGCCCAGCAGCGGGACCTTGTTCTCACGGGCGTAGCGGATGGCGCCGACCTTGCCGTCGACACCGCGCTCGCCGAAGCCGCCCGGGATGCAGATCGCGTCCACGTCGCCGAGGTGCTCGGCGGCGCCGGCGGCGGTGCGGCAGTCGTCGGAGGTGACCCACTTGACCTTGACCCGGGCCTTGTTGGCGAAGCCGCCGGCACGGATCGCCTCGGTGACCGAGAGATAGGCGTCGGGCAGGTCGATGTACTTGCCCACCAGCGCGACGGTGACCTCGTGGTCGGGGTTGTGGACCCGGTCCAGCAGGTCGTCCCAGGTGGTCCAGTCGACGTCGCGGAACGGCAGGTCGAGCTTGCGCACGACGTAGGCGTCCAGGCCCTCGGTGTGCAGCACCTTGGGGATGTCGTAGATCGACTTGGCGTCGATCGCGGCCACCACGGCGGCCTCGTCGACGTCGCACATCAGCGAGATCTTGCGCTTGATGGCGGTGGGGACCTCGCGGTCGGCGCGCAGCACGATGGCGTCGGGCTGGATGCCGATGTTGCGCAGGGCGGCGACCGAGTGCTGGGTGGGCTTGGTCTTCAGCTCGCCGGAGGGGCCGATGTAGGGCAGCAGCGAGATGTGCACGACGAAGACGTTGTCCCGGCCGACCTCGTGGCGGACCTGGCGGACGGTCTCCAGGAACGGCAGCGACTCGATGTCGCCGACCGTGCCGCCGACCTCGGTGATGACGACGTCCACGTCGTCGGTGGCCATGCGGCGGATGCGGTGCTTGATCTCGTTGGTGATGTGCGGGATGACCTGGACGGTGTCGCCCAGGTACTCGCCGCGCCGCTCCTTGGCGATGACCTGGGAGTAGACCTGGCCGGTCGTCACGTTGGCGGAGCCGTCGAGGTCGACGTCGAGGAAGCGCTCGTAGTGGCCGATGTCCAGGTCGGTCTCGGCGCCGTCGTTGGTGACGAACACCTCACCGTGCTGGAAGGGGTTCATCGTGCCCGGATCGACGTTGAGGTAGGGGTCGAGCTTCTGCATGGTGACCCGCAGACCCCGCGCCTTGAGCAGGGCACCCAGGCTGGAGGCAGTCAGACCCTTGCCGAGGGAGGAGGCGACACCCCCGGTGACGAAGATGTGCTTGGTCGTCGTGGATGTGGGCTGCATAGCCAAAGGGGGCTCCCGTGGTCGCGAATCTGAGGTGCGTACCGGCCGCCGAACCGGAGATTCCGGGGGTGCCGTCGCTGCGGTTCGGGGGCCTCGTCCGCTGTCAGAGACGACCACCGGTCCACGGGCTACCAGGGTAACAGCGACGGCGGGAGGCTGCTTCCGGCCACACCCTGCACAGAGGCGTCACACCATCACCCCAGGCATTTCACGTCCCACCCGATCAGCTCAGAGATCTTGCGGGCACCGTCGCGCGGATCTTCGTGGTGCGTCGTATCCTGCTCAAACACTCGCTGCCGAGACGGCCGGGCGGCGGCACCACCCAGGCCGCCCACCGGTACAGGAACTCGTCGGATCTTCCCGGGTGAAAGACCCTACGACCCCCTTGACCCGCAGTAAGCGCCCTTTGACGGGGCGACATGGCCGTTCGACTGGAGACGCACGTGGCCGGGCGCATCGAGGATTACGCACTCATCGGAGACATGCAGACCGCTGCCCTGGTCTGCCGGGACGGCACAGCCGACTGGCTGTGCCTGCCCCGCTTCGACTCGCACGCCGTGTTCGCGGGGCTGCTGGGCACCGAGGAGCACGGCTTCTGGCGCCTGGGCCCCGCAAGAGCGGAAGGAACGGAACCAGCCTTCGCCGACCGGCGGCGTTATCGCGGCGACTCCCTCATCCTCGAATCGGAGTGGGACACGCCGCGCGGCACCGTACGGGTGACCGATTTCATGCCCCCGCGAGACGGCGCGCCGCAGCTCATCCGGATCGTGGAGGGCGTCAGCGGCCGGGTGCCGATGCGCTCGGAGCTGCGGATGCGTTTCAGCTACGGCCGGGTGACGCCGTGGGTGCACAAGGTCGACAACCGCACGGTCGCGGTCGCCGGGCCGGACTCCGTCTGGCTGGACACCGAGGCGGAGACCTACGGCCAGAATCTGACGACGTACTCCGACTTCACGGTGGCCCCCGGCGACCGGGTGGCGTTCACGATCAGCTGGCAGCCCTCGCACCACGAGCCGCCGGCCCTCCCGGAGCCGGAGAACTCGCTGGAGGCGACGGAGAACTTCTGGCGCGAATGGGTCGACCAGTGCACGTACCACGGGCCCTACCGGGAGGCGGTCGTCCGCTCCCTGATCACGCTCAAGGCCCTCACGTACGCGCCGACCGGCGGCATCGTCGCGGCCCCGACCACGTCGCTGCCCGAGGAGATCGGGGGCGTACGGAACTGGGACTACCGCTACACCTGGCTGCGGGACGCCGCGATCACCCTCTCCTCGCTGCTGCGCACCGGCTACCGGGAAGAGGCGCGTGCGTGGCGTGAGTGGCTGCTGCGGGCGGTGGCGGGCGACCCGGAGAACCTCCAGATCATGTACGGCATCGCCGGGGAGCGCGAGCTCGGCGAGGCGGAGCTGGACTGGCTGCCCGGGTACGAGAACTCCGGCCCGGTCCGCGTCGGCAACGGCGCCGCCAACCAGCTCCAGCTCGACGTCTACGGCGAGGTCACCGAGGCACTGCACCTGGCGCACATGACGGGTCTCACCCGCAACGACTACGCCATGGGCCTCCAGCTGAAGCTGATCGAGTATCTGGAGAAGCACTGGGAGGAGCCCGACGAGGGCATCTGGGAGGTGCGCGGGCCGCGCCGGCACTTCGTTCACTCGAAGGTGATGGCGTGGGTCGCGGTCGACCGGACGATCAAGCTGGTCGAGTCGGGGGACGTGGAGGGCCCTCTGGAGCGGTGGTACCAGCTGCGCGACGACATCCACCGGGACGTCCTGGAGCGCGGCTACGACAAGGAGCGCAACACCTTCACCCAGTCCTACGGGTCGAAGGAGCTGGACGCCTCCCTGCTGCTCATCCCGCAGATGGGCTTCCTGCCGCCGGACGACAAGCGGGTCATCGGCACGATCGAGGCGATCCAGCGGGAGCTGTCCACGGAGGACGGCTTCATCCTGCGCTATCCGACGGAGGGTGAGGACGCGGGCGTCGACGGTCTGGCGGGCGACGAGGGCGCGTTCCTGGCCTGCTCGTTCTGGATGGCGGACGATCTCGCGATGATCGGCCGGGTCGACGAGGCGCGGCAGCTGTTCGAGAAGCTGCTGTCGCTCCGCAACGACCTGGGGCTGCTGGCGGAGGAGTGGGACTCCAACCTCCAGCGCCAGGTGGGGAACTTCCCGCAGGCGTTCAGCCACGTTCCGCTGATCGACACGGCCCTGCGGCTGACGGCGAGCGGCGCGTACGTGGGCTGAGCTTTCACGGAGTCCCGGACCCCGCGTCCCCGTCCCTTCGGACAGGGCGCGGGGTCCGGTCGCGTTCGGGGCCGGCCGGTAGGCTGCCGCTCATGAATCCGGCCCCGACCAGCGGTGCGAGCACCGACCTCGTCGTCCTCGACGCCCGGCAGCCGGCCGCCGATCCGGAGTCGGCGGCCGCGTTCACGGCGTCGGCCCACCGGATCCTGGCGGATCTGGTCGCCGGCGGAGCCGCGCTGGGCTGGGTCGAGCCGCCTTCGCACGACGACGTGGCGGAACTCCTCGGCCGCGTCGTCTCCGAGGCGCGCGCCTCGGACGCCGCTCTGCGGGCCGCGTACCTCGGCCGCCGGCTGGTCGGACTCGGCTACTGGCGTCGCTACGCACGGCCGACGCACCGTCCGCACGCCGATCTGGAGAGGCTCGCGGTGGACGCCTCCGTCCAGGGCCGCGGCGTGGGCCGTGCGCTGGCCTCCGCGCTGATCGCCGACGCCGAGGAGGCCGGCATCGAGGTCCTCACCCTGGACGCCCGCGGCGACAACACCGGCGCGCTGGAGCTCTACCGGTCGCTCGGCTTCAGCGAATACGGCCGGCTGCCCGACTTCGTCGCCGTCGGCGAACGCCGCTACGACAAGGTGTTCCAGATGCTGGACCTGCGCCGGCCGGCCTGACCGCTGCCGGTTGCGGCCGACTGCTCAGAGCGCGGTGAGCGGCTCCGCCTCGTACGCCCGGTGGAGCGCCTGGAGGAGGCGGGGCGCGGCGGGCAGCGCGGCGGGGCCGATCCGGTGGACCGCCACGCCGGGCGTCCAGGAGTTCATGACGGCGGCTCCGGCGAGGGCGGGCAAGTCGTCCGGGGTGACGGCCGCGACCCGCTGTCGGATTCCGAGCGCGGTCAGCTGCCGGCGGACGATGCCCAGCGTCGTTCCGGTCAGGATCCGGGCCTCGGGCCACACCACTTCCTCGCCGTCCCAGAACACCAGGTTCCAGATGGTCGCCTCGCTGAAGCGGCCGTTCCGGTCCAGGAACGCGGCGTCGTCGAAGCCGTCGGCGACGGCCCGCCGGAGGAGGTGCGTCTTGGCGACCTCGCCGACGTGCTTGACGTGCGGCAGGAACCGCTCGTGCTCGACGGCGGCGAGGGCGAGCGGGCCGCCGGGGCCGGACGACGGCGGCCCGGTCCGCACGAGCAGCGCGAGGTCCCCGTCGGCCGCGGTGAACTCGCCGCTCGTCGCATAGACCGTGGCCGTCAGCGAGAGGTCGGCCGGTCCGTCGCGGAGTGCCGTACGCAGATGGGAGCGGACCAGGTCATCGGGCAGGGCCCGGCCGAACAGCTCGACCGACGCGGTCCGCAGCCGGGCCAGGTGGAGGTCGAGGCCCCGGACCCGGCCGCCGCGGATCTGCAGGGCGGTGAAGTGGGCGTGACCGGCGAAGGCGAGCGGTGCGAGGTCGTCGGTGGTCGCCGGCCGGCCGTCGAGGTGCGCGATGTGCGGGGAATCTTCGTTCATGGTCCGGACGTTAGGCCTTGACACCGGTGACAAGGTCAAGCCGGGAGGGGTGGGGGAAGCATGCTGATCGGGGAGCTGTCCCGGCGGACGGGCGTGAGCGCGCGGTCGTTGCGCTACTACGAGGCGCAGGGGCTGCTGGCGGCCCGGCGCGGGACGAACGGCTACCGCGCCTACGACGAGGACGCGATCCTGTCCGTGGCGAAGATCCGCGCGCTGCTGCGGGCCGGCCTGTCCACCGAGGTGATCCGTGAGGTGCTGCCGTGCGCCCGGGGCGAGCAGCCGGGGTTCGACTGGTGTGCGGAACTGCGGGAGATCCTGGACGGAGAACTGGCGGCGATGGACCAGCGGTTGGAGGAGCTGCGGGGCAGCCGGGGGGCGTTGGCGGGGTTGCTGGGCGAGCGGTGACGGGTGGGGGGCCGTCCGGCCCCGGGGGTCCCCGGGGCCCCTGGGTCCCGGGGCCCTGGATCCCGGGGCCGGACGGTCCGCTCACTCGAAGGCCGCCGCCGCCTCCTTGAGTACGGCGGCCACCGTTTCCGGCGCGTCGGGGCCCGGCTCGCCGGGCGTGTAGGTGACCGAGCGCAGGGCGCCCCCGTAGGGGAAGGTCCGGTGGCGCTCGAACAGGGGCCAGGAGACGGGGGACTTGCGGTCGATCCCGATGCTGATGCCCTGGAACGGCGCCATGCCGATGAGCTGGTGGACGCTGGGCGGGGTGGCCCTCACCTCTGAGTCCACGCTGACGGTGAACGACCAGCGCAGGCCCTTCTCCGCCTCGGCGGCGAGCACGACGACGTGGTCCCCCGGCGCGAGCGGGCCCGCGTCGGTCTCGTGCAGGACTCCGTACTCGTTGTACGCGAGGTGGAGCCGGCCGTCCTCCACGTACAGGCTGTAGCCGCCGCCCTGGTCGCCGTGGGAGACGAGCACCCCCTCCCCCGTCCCGTCGATGACGACGGTGATCTCGAAGGAGCGCAGCGACACCAGCCGGGAGGAGCGGTAGCGCTCCAGTTCCGGGGTGCCGGGCAGCAGGGTCAGCTGACGGGTCAGCCGTTGTTCGGCGGGGTTGCGGCGGGCGAGCGCGCCGCTGCCGTCGGGGAGCGGGAAGACCCCGTTGCGCCAGGCTGCCGCCTCCCAGGCCGCCGACAACTCGCTGACCACGTGCGGGCGTTCGGCGGCCAGGTCGTGGATCTCGGTGGGGTCGGTCCGGATGTCGTACAGCGCCCACTCGGAGTCGTCGTAGGGCGTGCCGGGTCGGTGGAGGGTGACGAGCTTGTGGCCGCCCCGGTAGTAGCTGCGGTTGCCGGTCATCTCGCAGTACTGCTCGGGGTGGGTGGAGGCGTGGTCCGGGTCGGCGAGTACGGGGGTGAAGCTGGTGCCGTCCGCTTCCTGGAGGGTGACGCCGCGGCGCTCGGCCGGGCGGTCGAGTCCGGCGAGCCGCAACAGGGTGGGGGCGATGTCGGTGACGTACTGGTACTGCGGGCGCACCCCGGGGGCCAGCTTCCCCTCGCGGGCGCCCTTCGGCCAGGACAGGACGAACGGGACGCGGACCCCGCCGGCGTACGTATGCCCCTTGTACAGCCGGAACGGGGTGTTGGAGGCCATGCCCCAGCCGCGCGGGTAGTGGACCAGGCTGCGCGGGCCGCCGATGAGTTCGGGGTCGCGGTCGACGTCGGGGGTCCAGTCGCCGGGCAGCGCGGGGTGGTGGACGAAGCGGCTGAAGTAGGAGCGGGTGCCTTCCGCGCCGCCTTCGCCGGTGCCGCCGTTGTCGGAGGTGAAGACGATGATGGTGTTGTCGAGTTCGCCGAGCGCTTCGAGGGTGTCGGTGAGCCGGGCCAGGTTCTGGTCGATGTTGTCGACGAGCGCCGCGTACACCTCCATGTAGCGGGCGTAGAGCCGCTGTTGCTCCGGGGTGAGGCTGTCCCAGGCCGGGACGTCGAGGCCGGCCTCGCTGTTGCGGTCGGGCAGTTCGGTGCCGGGCGGCAGAAGTCCGGCGGCGAGCTGGGCGGCGAAGCGGCGTGTGCGCAGGACGTCCCAGCCCTCGTCGTAGCGGCCCCGGTGGCGGGCGATGTCCTCGGGCTTGGCCTGGAGCGGGCCGTGGACGGCGTTGTGGGCCAGGTAGAGGAAGAACGGCTTGTCGGGGTCGTGGGCGCGCAGCGACTTGACCATGGAGATCGCCTGGTCGGTGATGTCGTCGGTGTAGTAGTAGTCGTCGGCGAAGTCGTCGATGTCCAGGGGGCTGTTGTCGCGGACGAGCTGGTGCGGGTGGAAGAGGCTGGTGAGGCCTTCGAGGACGCCGTAGTACCGGTCGAAGCCCTTGTTCAGCGGCCAGTTGTCCCGGTCGTCGGCGGCGTTGGAGGCGGAGTCGCGGACCAGGTGCCACTTGCCGACGGCGTACGTGGCGTAGCCGGTGTCGTGGAGCAGTTCGGCGAGGGTGGGGATGTCGTCGGCGATCTCCATGCCGTAACCGGGGAAGCCCGGGTCGGAGTTGGCGACCATGGCGTAGCCGACGCGGTGCGGGTTGAGGCCGGTGAGCAGGGCGGCGCGGGCCGGGGAGCAGAGCGGCATGGTGTGGTAGTTGGAGAGCCGTACGCCGTTCTCGGCGAGCCCGTCGAGCGTCGGCGTGGCGATCTCGGAGCCGAAGGGGCCGATGTCGCTGTAGCCCATGTCGTCGACGAGGACGACGACGATGTTGGGGGCTTTCGCGTCTGCGGTGGGGCGCGGCGGCCAGGAAGGCTCGGACTCGGCGAACGTGCGGCCGATCCGGCCGGGGAAGCCGTCGTAGGGGTCGCGTCGGGTGGGTTCGGTGGTCATCGGCGGGGCTCTCCGTCACGGCTCGGGTGGTGGTCGTCGGGCAGCGGGAAAAGTCGGGCCAGTTCCTCGGCCACGGCGGTGAGCTGGGCCCGTGCGGGGTGGCCGGTGAAGGCGGCGATCTGGAGGAGGGTGGAGCCGCCCCGGACGGTCAGCAGCTCGGTGTCGAGCAGCCCGGGCACGATCCGGCGGACGGCGTCGGCGGCGACGGGATCCGCGAGCAGTTCGGCCAGCGGGGTACGGAGGTTGACCGCGCCTTCGATGAACTCGTCCGAGCGGGCGGCGGTTTGGCGTCCGGCCTCGGCCCGGTCGCGCTGGGCGTCGACCAGCAGATGCGCCTCGGTGACCTCCTCGGGGGTGCGCGGGAGACCCAGGCGGGCGTACTGGTCGGCGGGGGCGTCGTTCTCCCGCAGCCCTTCCACCAGCAGCCGGAGCATGCGCAGTTCGACCGCGTCGTCGGTGATCGGCTGCTCCTGGTGCGGGTCGGCCGCCAGGTCGAAGAGGAGTGTGCCGAAGCGCTGCGGGCCCAGGAGCGGGGACGGGTGGGCCGGGATGCGCAGGGTGGGCACGCCCTTGGTGAAGGGGAACGGTTCGGCCAGGGTGAGGCCGGTCAGCTCCTCGGGGGTGAAGCGGCCGCGGATGCGGGTGGGCATCAGCGTGTGCTCGTACAGCGGCTGGTTGGTGCCGTCGTGGCAGGCCCGCATGTAGACGTACCGCCCGTCGGTGACGTTCACATGTCCGCCGAACATCCCGAACAGTGCCGCGCCCCTGCTCTGTTGGGCGTCGGCGGTCTCCCGAAGCGGGCGGCCCCGCATGTCCGGCGGGATCTCGGCCCCGAAGAAGTCCAGCAGGGTCGGCGCGAGGTCGACGGTCTGGACGAGAGCGCCGTCGCGGGTGCCGTCCCGGTCCGGGCGGCGCGGGTCGTGGACGAAGAGCGGGGTGTGGACCAGCTCGTTGTACCAAGGGGTGACGACCTTCGCCCACCAGCCCTTCTCGCCGAGCAGATACCCGTGGTCGGTGCAGACGATCAGCAGCGTGTCGTCCCACAGTCCGTGTCCGTCCATCGCGTCGAGGACCCGGCCGAGCGAGTGGTCGCACATCGAGAGCAGCGCCGCGTACTCGTAGCGGGCGTGGCTCTCCTGCTCCTCGGTCTCGGTGACCCGGTTGTAGTCGGGCCAGTCGAAGTGCGGGCCGTCGTAGTCGTGCGGGTAGAGGTCCTTGTAGTGGTCCTGTGTGAAGAAGGGTTCGTGGGGGTCGAAGGTCTCGATCTGGACGAACCAGTCGTCCTCGGTGTGGTTGGTGCGCAGGAACTCCAGTCCGGCGTCGAAGGTGAGGGTCTGCGGCTGCTTGGCCTCGGTGTCCAGGTGTTGCCGGTTGACCCAGTCCTGCCGCCAGAGGTCGCTCCGGGCGGCGCGCAGGTTCGCCGGGATCTCCGGGTCGGCGACCTGGCCCTTCCAGGGGTCGCCCTCCTGGCCCCGGAAGAACTCCCAGGAGTTGTACCGGCCGTGGTAGGTGGCCCCGCCGTCCTCCCAGTAGTGCTGGTGGTCGCTGACGAGGTGGGTGTAGACGCCGCGCCGCTTCAGGATCTCAGGCATCGAGTCGTCGAACGGCTCCAGCGGTCCCCAGCCCCGGTGCAGGAAGTTGTGGCGCCCGGTGTGCAGTTCGCGGCGGGCCGGCATGCACGGCATGGAGCCCGCGTGGCACTGGTCGTAGGTGACCGTACGGTCCGCCAGGCGGGCGAAGTTGGGGGCGTGGATCCAGTCGGCCCCGTACGGCGGGAGCAGGTGCCGGTTGAGGCTGTCGAACATCACCATGACGGCCTTCACGGGGTGTTCCGTCCCTTCGGGGCCAGGTCTCGGGCGCGGCGGAAGCCGCCGTGTCCGGTCGAGGAGTCGGGGGTGTTGTGCGATCGGGCCGCGACCCGGTAGCGGTTGCAGTACGAGGCGTGGCACAGGTACGAGCCGCCCCGGATGACGCGTGTCCCGGGTCCGAAGGCGTCCGCGCACCACTCCCAGACGTTGCCGGAAGTGTTGTGGAGCCCGTGGCCGTTGGGTTCGTACGCGGTGACGGGCACGGTGCCGGTGCGGCCCCCGGGGCGCTCCGAGCGGTGCGGGAAACGGCCGCGCCAGATGTTGCACATCTCCCGGCCGTCGGGGGTGAGGTCGTCGCCCCACGGATAGCGCGCCCCGTCCAGGCCGCCGCGTGCCGCGTACTCCCACTCGGCCTCGGTGGGCAGCCGGGTCCCGGTCCAGTCGCAGTAGGCCAGGGCGTCGTCGTACGAGACGTGGACGACCGGGTGGTCGGCCCGGTCGGCGAGGCCGGAGCCCGGTCCTTCCGGGGCGTCCCAGGTCGCGCCCGCGACCCCGAACCACCAGGGCGCGCCGGGCACCCGCCCCAGGAGGTGGCGCTCGGCGGCCTTCGGGTGGACCAGCAGGTGGAAGACGTAGCTGCTGCCGTGGCGTTCGGCGTCGGTGCGGTAGCCGGTGGCGGCCGCGAAGGCCGCCCAGTCGGCGTTGGTGACGGCGGTCGTGTCGATGGCGAAGGGGGCCACGGTGACGTCCCGTACGGGCCCCTCCCGGTCGGCGAGGTACCCCTCGCCGAAGGCGTCGCCCATCCGGAAGGTCCCGCCGGGCAGTTCGGCCATCTCGCCGGGCGCGGCGGCGGCCGACCGGCGTACCGCCGGGAGGGGCAGGACGGCCGTCGCGCGCGCCGATCCCGTACCGGCGCGTCCCGGAGCGCAGCAGGCGTTCACGCGAGCACCTCGGTCTTCCCGATCGCGGGCTGTACGGGTACGGGCTCGGGTGCTGCCGCCAACAGGGCCCGGGTGTACGGGTCCTGGGGGTGTTCGCAGATCTCGTCGGCGCTGCCGGTCTCCACGATCCGGCCCCGGTGCATGACCGCGATGCGGTGACTGACCTGGCGGACGACGGCGAGGTCGTGGGCGATGAAGACCAGGGCCAGGCCCAGGTCCCGCTGGAGGTCGGTGAGCAGGCCGACGATCTGGGCCTGCACGGACACGTCGAGCGCGGAGACGGGTTCGTCGCAGATGAGGACGGACGGGTCGGGGGCGAGCGCCCGGGCGATGCCGATGCGCTGACGCTGGCCGCCGGAGAACGAGCGCGGGTGCCGGTCGGCGACGGCCGGGTCGAGTCCGGCGAGGGTGAGCAGCTCGGCCACCCGGGCCGCCCGCTCGTCCCGGTCGCCGAGGCCGAAGGCGATGAGCGGCTCGGCCACGATCTGCCCCACGGTCATACGGGGGTTGAGGGAGGCGTAGGGGTCCTGGAACACCATCTGGACCTGCCGGCGCACCGTGTGCAGCTCGCGCCGCGAGGGCCGGGTGACGTCCTCGCCGCGCAGTCGCAGCGTGCCCCCGTCCGAGGGGTGGGCGTGCGCGAGGACCCGGGCCAGGGTCGACTTCCCCGAGCCGGACTCCCCCACGATCCCCAGGGTCTCCCCCTCGGCCAGGGTCAGCGACACCCCGTCCAGCGCGGTGAACCCCCTCCCCCGGACCCCGCGCCGCCGGTAGGTCTTGACCAGCCCGTCCGCCGCCAGCACCACGGGCCCGGGCGCGGGCCGGTCGATGCGGGCGGGCGGCGCGGGCGCGGGCAGCGGATCGGTGCGCCCGGCGGCGGGCAGGCAGGCGGCCCGTACGCCGCCGGGCAGCTCGACGAGCGGCGGCGTCCCCGTACGGCAGCGGTCCTCGACGAGCGTGCACCGCTCCGCGAAGGCGCAGCCGTCGCCGAGCAGCGCGAGGTCGGGCGGGGTGCCGGGGATGCCGGTGAGCCGGGTGCCGGAGGGCGAGGAGAGCCGGGGCACGGCGGCGAGGAGGCCCGCGGTGTACGGGTGGCGGGGGCGGGCGAGCACCTCGGCGGTGGGCCCGTCCTCCACGGCGGTGCCGCCGTACATGACGAGGACACGTGCGCAGGAGCGGGCGACGACGCCCATGTTGTGGGTGATGAGGACGAGCGCGGTGCCGGTGTCCCGGTTGAGGTCGGCGAGGAGGCTGAGGATCTGCTCCTGGACGGTGGCGTCCAGCGCGGTGGTCGGTTCGTCGGCCAGCAGGATGTCCGGTTCGCCGGCCAGGGCCATCGCGATGAGGATGCGCTGGCGCTGCCCGCCGGAGAACTGGTGCGGGTGGTCGTCGATACGCCGGTGGGGTTCGGGGATGCCGACCCGGTCCAGCAGGTCGACCGCGCGGGCCCGGCGGGCGGCGCGGGCACCCTTGCCCCTCTGTCGGCCGCCGTGGGCTCGCAGCACCTCGTCCAGGTGGCGGCCGACGCTCAGCACCGGGTTCAGGGCCGTCATCGGGTCCTGGAAGATCATGCCGATGCGCGCGCCGCGCACCGCCCGCAGCTCCTCGTCGGTGGCGGCGGCGAGGTCCTGGCCGTCCAGGAGGACGGAGCCGGTGGCGATGCGGCCGGTGCCGGGGAGCATCCGGGTCAGGGCGAGCGCGGTGGTGGACTTGCCCGAGCCGGACTCGCCGACGACGGCGAGGGTCTCGCCCCGGCGGAGGGTGAAGGAGAGGCCGCGCACGGCGTGCAGGGGCGAGCCGTCGGGGCCGGTGAAGTCGACGCCGAGGTCGCGGACTTCGAGCAGGTGGCGGGGCGGCCGCGAGGAGGCGGAGTCCGGTGCGGTCATCGGCGTGTCTCCCGGTTGAGCGCCTCGGCGATGAGCGAGAGTCCGAGGACGAGCGCGGTCACGGTGATCAGCGGCCCGGCGGCGAAGTGCGGGGCCTGGTCGAGGTAGGGCATCGACTGGCTCAGGACGGAGCCGAGCGTCGGCTCCGGCGGCCGGACGCCCACGCCGAGGAAGCTCATCGCGCCCTCGATGAAGACGGCGACGGTCAGCGACACGGCGATCTGGACGATCAGCGGGTCGGCGGCGTTGGGCAGGATGTGCCGGACGAGCACCCGGGGGCCCGAACTGCCCCCGACCCGGGCTGCGGTGACGTACTCCCGCTCCCGCTGGACGAGGATCCCGCCGCGCAGCAGCCGCCCGAACGCGGGGATCTCGGCGAGCGCGATGACCAGGACGACGGGCAGCCGGCCCGGCCCGAGGATCGCGGTGACGGCGAGCGCGAGGATCAGGCCGGGGAAGGCCAGGATGAGGTCGAAGACCCGCTGGACGAGCGTGTCGGCGACCGGGTGGGCCGCCGCGGCCAGGGCGGACAGGCAGCCGAGCACCGCGCCGACGGGGACGGCGATCGCGATGATCCCGAGGTCGGCGCGGATGCCGTACAGCACCCGGCTGAGCAGGTCGCGCCCGAGGTCGTCGGTGCCGAGTGGATGCCCGGGGGTGCCGAGGGCGGCGAGGCTCTGGCCGCTCTGGTCGGTGGGCCCGTGCCCGGCCAGCAGCGGGGCGAGCAGACCGGCGAGGACGACCACGCCGACGAGGACCAGGCCCGTCCGGGCGCGGGCGGTGGCGAGGGCGGCGCGGTAGGGGTGGCGGGGGCGGCGGGCGGCCGTGGGCCGGGCCGGTTTCCGCGGGCCGTCGGGCAGCGCCTCCTTCCGCGGGCTGTCGGGCAGGGCCTCCGGGGAGGCCGGGGCGAGGTCGGGGGTCGAGGTCATGGCGGTCACTCCCACCTGATCCGGGGGTCGAGCCAGGCGTAGACGAGGTCGGTGAGCAGTTGGACGACGACGAAGACGGCGACCAGGAGGAGCAGCAGGTCCTGGACGACGGGGTAGTCGCGGCGCTGGAGGCCCTGTTCGGCGAGCTGGCCGAGGCCCGGCCAGGCGAAGATCGCCTCGACCAGAACGGCTCCGCCGAGCAGGTGTCCGGTCTGCATGCCGAGGAGGGTGACGACGGGCGGGAGGGCGTTCGGCAGCGCGTGCCGCCACAGCAGCCGGCGCGGGGCGACTCCGGCGGCGGTGGCGGTGCGGATGTAGTCCTCGGCCAGCGCCCGCTCGATCCCGTCCTTGAGGTAGCGGCCGAGGACGGCGGCGCTGGGCAGCGCGAGGCAGAGCGCGGGCAGCAGCAGGTACTGGGCGGCGAGGTCGGGGGCGTCGAGGAAGGCCACCCGGCCACCCGGCGGCAGCACGCCGAGGACCACGGCGAACAGCACGACGAGGAGCACTCCGCTGACGAACGGCGGCACGGCGAGCGCGGCGGTCGTGGTGACGCGGATCGCGCTGCGGATCCAGCGGCTGCGGGAGGTGGCCCCGAGGATGCCGAAGGCAGCACCGAGCACGATGACGAACAGCAGCGCGGCCACGGTCAGTTCGGCGGTCGCGCCGAGCCCGTCGCCGATCAGGTCGGAGACCTGGCCGCCGATCGCGTACGAGGGCCCGAGGTCGCCGGTGAGCAGGGAGCCGATCCAGTGCGCGTACTGGGTCATCAGGGGCGCGTCGAGGCCGAGCCGGTCGCGGATCGCGGCGACGGTGGCCGGGGAGGCGTCCGGCCCGGCGAGGGAGGTCGCGGGGTCGCCGGGGACGAGCCGCAGGATGGTGAAGACGAGGAAGGAGGCGGCGAACAGGACGAGGAGGGCGGAGGGCAGCCGCCTCAGCAGGTAGCTGCGCATGTCACACCAGGTAGGCGTCGTCGAGGTTGAGATAGGAGAACTTGTTCTGGGTGACGCCGCGCAGCCGGTCGGCGCTGACCTCGACCTGGCCGCGTACGACGAGGTCGATGATGAACGCCTCCTCCAGCAGGATGCCGGAGATCTTCTCGTGCAGGGCGTTGGCCGCCGCCGCGCTCGGCTCCGGCTTCGTCCAGGCCTCCCGGACGACCTTCGTGTACGCCGCCGAGCGGTACTTGGAGGTGTTCTTGGCCTCGTTGAACGGATACGCGCTCACCGCGAGCGTGGACGGCTGGACCTGGGCGAACCCGTGGCCCATGGACCACAGCGCGGGCATCTGCTGCGAGATCAGCTTCTTCTGCGCGTTGGCCCCGTCGGTCGGCTCCAGCGTGACGTGCACGCCGATCTGCTCGAGGTCGTACTGGATGGACTCGGCGATGGCCGTCTCGCCGGGCAACGCGATGTGCAGCAGCGGGAGTTCGAGCCTGCGGTGACCGGCGGACCGCAGCAGCTCGCGCGCCTTGCCGGGGCTGTGGGTGTAGTGGGTGCGGTGGGACTCACCGAAGGCGGGCGAGGACTTGGGCCACGGGGCGGCCGAGGCGATTCCGTAGCCGCCGAGCGTCTGGGCGAGGAGCCGCTCGCGGTCGACGGCCCAGGCGAGGGCCTGGCGGACCGTCCGGTCGTTCAGCGGGGCGACGGTGGTGTTGACGCCGAGGTAGACCGCGCCCGCTCCGGTGTCGTAGTCGACGATCTTCAGCCGGGGGTCGCTCTTGACGACGCCCAGGCTCTTGCCGGGCACGTGGAAGGAGAGCTGGGACTGGCCGGAGCGCAGGGACGAGATCAGCGCGTCGGCCTGGGGTATGACGCGCAGTTCGACACCGTCGAGGTAGGGACGGTCCGGCTGCCAGTACCGGTCGTTGCGGGTCAGGGTCAGGCCGGAGCCGGGGCTCCACTTCTTCAGCCGGAACGGCCCGGTTCCGATGAGCTTCTTTCCGCTGACGGCGTCCTCGACGGTCTTCTCATCCGTGATGATCATGAATTCGAAGAGGTCGAAGAGGTTGTTCACCGGGTGGGCGAGCTTCAGGACCAGCTCGTGGTCACCGCGCTTCTCGAAACCGGTGATCGCGGCGGCCGTGCTGCGCAACTGGGCCGCCCGGACCGGGTTCTGGAGGTTCTTCACGGCGAAGATCACGTCGTCGGCGGTGAAGGCCCGGCCGTCGTGGAAGGTCACGTCGTCGCGGAGTCGCAGCGTGATGCCGCGCCCGTCCTTCGCGTACGTCCAGGAGGTGGCGAGCTCCGGCCGGGGGGTGAGGTCGTCGTCGTAGCGGGTCAGGGTGTTGTAGATCAGCCGCTGCTGGAGGGACTGGCCGCTCTGGGCGAAGAGCAGGGCGGGGGTGAAGTCGGCGTTGACGGCGACGCTGAGGATGCCGCCGCGCCGGGGTGCGCCGCCGGACTCCTTCGGGTCGGACGAGGCCTCGGAGACCGCCGAGCGGCAGCCCGCCAGACCCAGTCCGAGCAGCAGGGAGCCGCCGCCCGCGGCGCGCAGGGCGGTGCGCCGGGAGGGCCCGGCGGGCGGGGGCGGAAGCGGGGACGGGGGCGAGGTGGGGTACAGCTCGGTCATCGGAAGCCTGCCTGTGAGTAATTAATTCCGCTGCGGGAGCAATTGAGTGACGGCGGGGCGCGGGGGTACGGCGACAGCGACGGTGTCGAGCGCCGGCAGCGCCGGCGGTCGGAGCGAGGGTGAGGACGAGGACGAAGGCCCAGGGCGTACGGGGGTGACGCGGAGCGGCACGGAGGTCGGACCGCCGACGGACGTACGGGAAGCTCTCGGATCTCAGCGAACGTCAGGACGCGAGCGCGAGGTCACACGTGCGCGGGGACCCGGAGGCGCGGAGGGCGCGGGGATCCGGTGTCAGATGCGGACGGCACAGACCGCGCTGGCCTGTCGACAGAGGTCGACGTGCCTGCGGGAGATGAGGCGCATGTCCGGGTTCACGGGAGCAATATGACAGTGGCTTCGGCGAGAGGTCAACCCGGTCTGTCCGGATCCTGGTACGAAATCCCGTCCTGATCCGTTACGCACGCCTACCGTTCGAACGCGGTCAAAGGGCTCCTGAACAGCGGATTCAGCAGAATCGTGCCTCCGGCGACGGGCAGGACGGTCATCCCGGCATGCGGACTCACGATCCGCTCGGGGTCCCCGCAGACATGGGACAGATCGACCGCGGCGCCCCGGATCTCCTCCAGGTACTCGGGGTTGAGCAGGCTGGAGTGCTCGGTGACCACGACCAGGTCGGGGTTGAGGACGTCGAGCAGCAGAGCGGTGGCCCGGCCCACCGCGCGGGCCCGCTCGCGCAGCAGCCGGTCCGCCCGCCGGTCACCGGCCGCCGCCGCGTCCACCAGCAGGAACACATCGGGCTCCGGCACGATCCCGCGCCGCACGGCGGTCCGGCCGACGGCCACGTTGGAGGCCGTCGCCTCCAGGCAGCCGGTGCGCCCGCAGGGGCAGGCGACCGTCGAGTCGGGCACGGGCAGATGGGCGACGTCCCCGGCTCCGGAACCCGGGCCCTGGTGAACCACCCCGGCGATGCCCAGGGCCGCGTCGACGACGTTGCCGATGAAGAGGTGGACCAGGCTGCGGCGCGCCGCCGAGTGCCCGAAGAGGATCTCGGACTGGGCGATGGCGCGGGCGTGGTTGTCGATGCGGACGTCGATTCCGCCCAGGCCGCGGGAGAGTTCGGCGGCGAGCGGCCGTTGGTGCCAGCCCAGCGCGTCGTGCCGTACCGCCGTGCCGAGCGCCGGATCGACCCAGCCGCCGAGCGCCGCGCCGACCCCCAGCAGCCGGCGGCCCCGGACGGAGTCGGCGAGGAACTCCCGCAGTCCGCCGACGACTCGGCCCGACAGATCACCGGGAGCGATCCCGTCGTGCGGGAAGGTGCGGCGGGCCAGCAGCCGTCCGCGCAGGTCCAGCAGGCCGAACGTCGATCCGGGCACCCCGATGTGGACTCCGCCCGCCACCGGCCCTCCGCCCTCCCCGGTGTTCAGGTCGACCGGGATCTGGGGTCTGCCGACGCCGCTGCTCTCCACCAGCTCGGGCAACTCCCGTACCAGGCCGAGGCGGACCAGGTCGGTGCACTGACGCGACACGGCGGCCGGGCTGAGCCCGGAGAGGGCGGCGATCGACCGGCGGGCGACGGGTCCCCGGTCGAGCACCGTACGCAGGACGGTCGCGGCGTTGGCCTCGCGGCGGCCGTCGCCGGCGGTCCGGAGGAGCTGGGGAGCGGCGGTCATGGGGGCCTTCCTTCGGTCCTGCGCCACGGGGACGCTCGCATACGTTACGGCGGCGTGAAATCGCGCGGGACCCGCGCCCGGTGACCGGGCGGATCGGCGAACCCGTCCGAAACCGTGGAGATAACTGCTGGTCAGAGGTGTTCCCGCGGTGTGGGATCGGACGGGTCCCCGCCCCCGCGCAAGCGCCGATTCAACCACCGCCGATGCCGGTCCGGGACCCGGGCGGGTGCTTGACGCCCGCCGTGGGGCGCTGGAATTCTCCGGGGCATGTTGGCGACGGCCGTTCCCGAAGCGCGGCCCGCCCACACCGGCCGCACCGCAGCAGCGGTGGCGTGTCCGCGCCGCTGTACCGCCGGCTGACCTGCCGCACAGCACCACGCGCCTCTCCCCTCCCCCGCCTTCTGCCGTCCACGGCCTCCGGCCGCCCCTGCCGCCCCGGCACAGCCCGCCGTACCCCTTCACGACCGAATTAATTCCGCTCCAAGACTAATCCATGGATGGTCTTGGCTCCCGAAAGGAATCCGCCATGTCCTCGGCAACCACCTCCCCCGCCGCCTCCACCGTCACCGTCCGGAAAGTCGGCGGCCGCCTCGGCGCCGTCATCTCCGGAGTGCGGCTCGGCGGCGACCTCGACGCCGCGACCGTCGCGGAGATCCGGTCCGCCCTGCTGGCCAACAAGGTCGTCTTCTTCCGTGGCCAGGACCACCTGGACGAGGAGAGCCACGAAGCGTTCGGCCGGCTGCTCGGCGCTCCGGTCGCGCACCCCACCGTCCCGTCCGCCGACGGCCGTTACTCCCTCGGCATCGACTCCGACCACGGCGGCCGGGCCAACCAGTGGCACACCGACGTCACCTTCGTACCCGCCTACCCGGCGTTCTCCATCCTGCGGGCCGTGATCGTCCCGCCCTACGGCGGCAACACCCTGTGGGCCAACACCGCCACCGCGTACGAAGGTCTCCCCGAGCCGCTGCGCGCCCTCGCCGACTCCCTGCGCGCGGTCCACTCCAACGACTACGACTACGCGGCGCTGCGTCCGCAGGCCCTGCCGGAGGCGCTGAAGCAGTACAAGGAGGTGTTCACCTCGACGAAGTTCCTCACCGAGCACCCGGTGGTGCGGGTCCACCCGGAGACCGGCGAGCGGGTCCTGCTGCTGGGCAACTTCGTGCAGCGGATCGCCGGGCTGACCGGCAAGGACTCCCGCACGTTGCTGGATCTGTTCCAGTCGCACATCGAGCGCCCGGAGAACACCGTGCGCTGGCAGTGGCAGGTCGGCGACGTCGCGATCTGGGACAACCGCGCCACCCAGCACTACGGTGTCGACGACTCCGACGCCCACGAGCGCAAGCTGCGCCGCGTCACGGTCGACGGAGACGTGCCGGTGGGCGTCGACGGCCGCTCCTCCACGCTGATCTCCCCCGAGGAGGTCCCCGACCCGTCCTTCGGCATCGCGTCCGGAGCCTCCACAGCCGGCTGAGCACGGCCTCCGGCTCGCTGAGCACGGTCTTCGCGCCTCCCCTGCCATGCGCACCCCGGGCCCCGGGCGGTAGCGTCCTGAACAGGACGACCGCCCGGGGTACGGGCGTGGAACAAGGGGAAAGCGGGCCGGGTACGTGGAGAGCCACAGCGGAATCACCGTGCAGCGGGCGCTGGAACTGCCGGGGCTGCGCGCCGGGCTCCCGGAGGTGGTGGCCGGCGCCGACCGGCTGAACCGCACGGTGCGCTGGGTGCACGCGGGCGAGGTCCCGAACATCGCATCCCTGCTCAAGGGCGGCGAGCTGCTCCTGACCACGGGCCTGGGCCTCGGCGCCCGCCCCGCGGAACAGCGCGCCTTCGTCCGCCGCCTCGCCGACCGGGGCATCGCGGCCCTGGTGGTGGAGCTGGGCCCGCGCTTCGGCCGGTTGCCCGCCTCCATCGTGGACGCCGCCCGCGCGGCCGGGCTCCCCCTGGTCCAGCTGCACCGCGAGGTGCCGTTCGTCGCGGTGACCGAGGAGGTGCACACCGAGATCGTCAACGGGCACTACGCGCTGCTCCAGCAGGCGGAGGAGGTGCACCGGCGTGCCACCCGGGCGCTGCTCGACGGGGGCGGGGTGCCGCAGGTCCTCGGAATCCTCGCCGACTTCACCGCCAACCCGGTCTTCCTGGAGACGCCCGACGGGCAGCTGCTGTACGCGGCGTCCACCGGCACGGGCCCGGTGGGCGCGGACCCGCTCCAGGTCTGGGAGGGCATGCGCGGCGACCGGGCGGCCCGGGAGAGCCCGCCGACCGGTGCGCTGCTGGTGGACGTGCCCGGCGGCGGGCCCGAGACCGGTTCGGTACGGGCGAGGCTGGTGCTGCTGGCGGTGTCCGGGCCGCTGGCGACCGTGCACCGGATGGCGGCGGAGCGGGCGGCGGGACTCCTCGCGGTGGTGCTGATGCAGGCCCGGCAGGAGGAGGAGCTGGCCGCCCGGGGCCGGGGGGACTTCCTGACCGACCTGGCGGAGGGCCGGATCACCCCGGAGGACGCCCCCGCCCAGGCCCGGGTGCTCGGCTTCCGCCCCGGCGAGACGCCGCTGCTCCCGGTCGTCATGCGGCTGGCCCCCGAGCTGTCCCCGTCGGGCAACTGGGCGTTGCTGGCCCGTGCGGTGCTGGAGGAGCTGGCCTCGGTCGGCGTGCCGGTGCTGCTCGGCGTACGGCCGGTGGAGGGGCGGGTTCCGCTGCTGCTGGGGCTGCGTTCGGAGGGTGAGCGCACGGCGGTCGCGGACCGGGTGGCGGCGGCGCTGCGGGCGGGGGTGGAGCGGGCCGGTCTCGACCGGGCCGGATCACAGCCGCCGGTGGTCGTGGTCGGCGTCGCGGGCGGCTGGGCGGCGGCGGGCGGGGGGCTGCGGCACGCGTCGGAGACGGCGACGGCCGCCCAGGGCCTGGACGACCGGCCCTGGTACGACGCCCGGCGACTCGACATCGACCTGCTGCTGTGGCGGCTGCGGGACCATCCGGATCTGGCGGCGTTCGTGAACCGGGCGATCGGTCCGCTGCGCGAGCACGACCGCACCTCGCGCCCGCCGTTGCTGCCGACGCTCCAGGCGTATCTGGAGCACGCGGGCCGCAAGGCGGAGACCGCCCGCGAGCTGCACCTCAACCGCCAGACGCTCTACAACCGGCTGGCCCGGATCGGCGAGCTGCTGGGCACGGACCTGGACGACCCGCAGACGGTGCTGGCACTGAGCCTGGCGCTGCGGGCCCGCCGCCACGCGCCCTGACCGGCGGGCGGGCGGGACTCAGCGGCCGGTACCCGCCCCGCCCTGCCCCGGCTTCCCGGTCCGCTCAGCGACCGCGCCCCACGGCCAGCGGCTGCGTCAACTCGTCGTAGACGCTGAGCACATGGGCGATGGTGTCGTCCTCGGTCGGCCACCCCGCCGCCTGCACCCGCCCGGCCTCCGCGAGCCGGGCCCGCGCCGCCGGGTCCCCCAGCAGCCCCATGACCGTACGGGCGAGGGCTTCGGCGTCGCCGTACGGCACCAGCTCGGCGGCCCCGCCGACCAGTTCGGGCACACCGCCGACCGCGGTGGCGACGAGCGGCACCCCGGCCCGCAGCGCCTCCTGCGCCGGCCGGGTGCGACCCTCCCACCGGCTCGGCAGCAGGACCAGATCGGCGGCGGCGACCAACTCCCCCGTACTCTCCCGGGGTCCGATGAGGACGACGGGCAACTCCTCGTCCCTGATCCGTCGTCGCAGGGCGTCCCGGTCGCGTCCCTCCCCCGCGATGACGAGCAGCGGCACGGGGTCCAGCCGACGCCAGGCGCGGGCCGCGTCCAGCAGGGTGTCGAAGCCGTGCTGCGGCCCGAGACTGCCGACGGCCATCAGCAACGGCCGCTCCACCGCACCCAGTTCGGCCCGCACCTTGCCCTTGTCGGCGGCGCCGGGCGGGCGCGCGGGCGGGGCGGCGACGGGAGCGAGCCGGGCGTCGCGGGCACCGCGCTCGCGGGCCCGGTCCACCAGGTCGAAGGAGGGGGCGAGGACCACGGCCGCCGCCCGTGCGGCACGCCTCTCCAGCAGGTGCAGGATCTGGCGGCGGGCGCCCTCGGCGTACCGCCGGGTGTGCCAGGTCATCACCAGGGGCACGGTGCGGCCGCTCAGCGCGAGGGCGGTGCGGGCGGCCGCGTGGAGCCCGTGGGCGTGCACGACGTCCGCACCCGCGCAGGCGGCCCGCAGCGCGGCGACGGCGGCCGGGTCGCTGCGCCGGGGCACCGGCAGGAAACGGGCTCCGGTCGCCGTGAAGTCGTGGGCGCGATCCACCGCGGACGGGGCGCAGACGGTCACCCGCACCCCGCGCGCCACCAGCCCGGCGGCCAGCGAACCGACGTGCGCGCTGCTGCCCGCACAGCCGCCGCCCAGGACTTGGACCGTACGCAGTTGTGACACGTTGATTGGCTCCCCGGGGCTCCGGAGTCGGCGGTAAGGACAGCGCCAAGGATGCCAGTCCGTACGCACGTTCCGGCACCGCCGTAACGTTGCTGCCGCCCGCACGGCGACAACCGACCACGTCGCGCCACTCTCAAGGGTGAATATCGATGCACAGGGTTGCCGCCATCCGCCCGCCATCCGCCCGGCGGAAGCGCTTGGTGGAAGCACCCGCCGGGAGCGCGTACGGGCGGGGGATTCCCCGCCCGTACCACACCACCCGGCACGTTCGGCCGCCGCCGGCGCTCACCCGTCGGCGCGCGCCGTGGCCAGCAGCTCCTCGGCGTGGGCGCGGGCCGTCTCGGAGTCCTCCTGGCCCGCCAGCATCCGGGACAGCTCCCGGACCCGGTCCTCGCCCTCCAGGACGGTGACCCCGCTCCGGGTCACCGAGCCGTCCACGGTCTTCTCGACCAGCAGCTGCCGGTCGGCGAAGGCCGCCACCTGCGGCAGGTGGGTCACGACGACGACCTGGGCGGACTTGGCGAGCTTGGCGAGGCGTCGGCCGACCTCGACCGCCGCCTTGCCGCCGACGCCCGCGTCGACCTCGTCGAAGAGATAGGTCGGTACGGGGTCGGAGCCCGCGAAGACGACCTCGACCGCGAGCATCACCCGGGACAGCTCACCGCCCGACGCGCCCTTGGCGATCGGCCGGGGCTGGGCGCCCGGGTGCGGGGCGAGCAGCAGCTCGACCTCGTCCGCGCCGGACGGGCCGTAGACGACGCTGCGCCCGCCGATGTCGATTCCGGACGCCTCGTCCGCCGCCTCGGTCTGCCGGATGGCGAAGGAGACCCGGGCGTGCGGCATGGCGAGCGAGGCCAGCTCCTCGGTCACCGCATCGGCGAACCGGGCCGCGGCCTCCGTACGGGCGTCGCTCAACGCCTGTCCGAGAACGGAGAGTTCGGCCCGCAGACCGTCGCGCTCGGCGGTCAGTTCGCCGATCCGCTCGTCGTCGCCCTCCAGCTCGGTGAGCCGGCCCGCGCCCTCCTGGGCCCAGGCCAGCACGGCCGTGATGTCCTCCCCGTACTTGCGGGTGAGGGTGGTCAGCGCGGCCCGGCGCTCCTCCACGGCGGCCAGCCGCAGCGGGTCGGCCTCCAGCTGGTCGGCGTACCCGGCCAGCTCGCCGGAGACGTCGGCGATCAGGATGGAGATCTCCCCGATCCGGTCCGCCAGCGCGGCCAGCGCCGGGTCATGGGCCCGGACCCCGTCCAGGGCCTGGCCGGCGGCGGCGACCACGGTGGTGGCGTCGACGCTCTCCGGGTCCTCGGGGTTCCCCGCCAGCGCGGTGTGCGCGAGGGAGGCGGCGGAGGCGAGGGCCTCGGCGTGCCCGAGCCGCTCCGCCTCGGCGGCCAGCTCGACGTCCTCCCCCGGCAACGGCTCGACGGCGGCGACCTCGTTCAGCCCGAAGCGCAGCAGATCCGCCTCCTGGGCCCGCTCCCGGGCCCGGGTGACCAGCTCCTCCAGCTCGGCGGCGACGGCCCGCAGCCGCCGGTAGGCCGCCGCGTACTTGGCATGCGGGACCTCCACGCCGTCCCCGGCGTACCGGTCCAGGGCCCCCCGCTGCCGCGCGGGCTTGAGCAGTCCCTGCTGGTCGGTCTGGCCGTGCACGGCGACGAGCTCGTCCGCCAGCTCGGTGAGGACGCCCACCGGCACGGATCTGCCGCCGAGGTGGGCCCGTGAGCGTCCTTCGGCCGAAACGGTACGGCTGATGAGCAGCGCACCGTCGTCGAGCTCCGCACCGGCCTCCTCGGCCCGCAGCGCCGCCGCGTCGCCGTCGGACACCGTGATCCGGCCCTCGACGACCGCGGCCTTGGCCCCGACCCGTACGAGAGCGGGGTCCGCGCGTCCGCCGAGCAGCAGCCCGAGGCTCGTGACGACCATGGTCTTGCCCGCGCCGGTCTCACCCGTCACCGCGGTGAAACCGGGTGACAGCTCCACCACCGCGTCGTCGATGACTCCGAGCGACCGTATCCGCATCTCCTCCAACACGGACATGACCTTACGAGGTCCCGGGCCGGACGCGCGACGGCCCCCGCTCCCGGATTCACTCTCCCGAGGATTCCTGAGGGTTACGGGGGCCGTCGGGCGGCCTCGGTGAACGTCAGTGCGGCAGGCCCCGCCATCCCGACACGGGCAGCGCGAACTTCGCCACCAGCCGGTCGGTGAACGAGGCCTGGTGCAGCCGCGCCAGCCGTACGGGCACCGCACCGCGCCGCACCTCGACCCGGGCGCCGGAGGGCAGCTCCACGGTCCGCCGGCCGTCGCACCACAGCACCCCGTGCGGGGTGTGCGGCTGGACCTCGACGGCGAGCACGGACGTGGGCGAGGTCACCAGCGGCTTGGCGAACAGGGCATGGGCGCTGATCGGGACCATCAGCAGCGCCTCGACCTCGGGCCAGACGACGGGCCCGCCCGCCGAGAAGGCGTACGCGGTCGAACCGGTCGGGGTCGCGCAGACGATCCCGTCGCAGCCGAACCCGGTGACCGGACGCCCGTCGATCTCCAGGACGACTTCGAGCATCCGCTCGGGCGACACCTTCTGCACGGCCGCCTCGTTGAGCGCCCAGTCGGTGTGCACGACGTCGCCGTTGCTGTGCACGAGGACGTCGATCGTCATGCGCTCCTCGACCTCGTAGTCGCGGGTGACGACCCGGGAGACCACCTTGTCGAGGTCGTCGCGCTCGGCCTCGGCGAGGAAGCCGACGCGTCCGAGGTTGACGCCGAGCATCGGCACCCCGGAGGCGCGGGAGAACTCCGCGCCGCGCAGCAGCGTGCCGTCACCGCCGAGGACGATCAGCAGTTCGCAGCCGTCCACGGCGGCGGGTGAGGTGTCGGTGACCGTCTCCACGGCGTCCGGGAGCGGCAGATCGGCGGCCTCGGTCGCCAGGACCCGTACGCCGAGCCCGTTGCGCAGCAGGCCCTGCACGACGAGTTCGGCGCTGCGGATCGCGGCCGGGCGGCCGGTGTGCGCCAACAGGAAGACTGTTCGTGCCGTATCGGTCGTCACATTCGTCGTCAACGAGGCCCCTCCGCCACTGCACGGTCGACATCCGCGGGATCCAGCTCAGGTGCGCCGGCCCGCAGCCACAGAAAGTACTCGACATTGCCCGAAGGCCCGGGCAGCGGACTGGCCGTCACGGCGCGGACACCGAGCCCGAGCGCCCAGGCCCGCCGCGCCACTTCCCGTACCGCTTCGGCGCGCAGCTCCGGGCTCCGGACCACTCCACCGCTGCCGAGCCGCTCCTTGCCCACCTCGAACTGCGGCTTGACCATGAGGACCAGGTCCGCCTCGGGCCCGGCGCACCGGGCGAGGGCGGGGAGCACGAGGCCCAGCGGGATGAAGGACAGATCCCCCACCACGAGGCCGACCGCCTCCCCGTCGATGTCCTCCAAGGTCAACTCCCGCACGTTGGTACGGTCCTTGACGACGACCCGCTCATCGGACTGCAGCGACCAGGCCAGCTGCCCGTAGCCCACGTCCACGGCGACGACCTGCCGGGCCCCGGCCCGCAGCAGCACATCGGTGAACCCGCCGGTGGAGGCCCCGGCGTCCAGCGCCCGCCGCCCCTCGACGGCAAGACCGAGCGGCAGGAAGGCGGCGAGCGCCCCGGCCAGCTTGTGCCCGCCGCGCGAGACGTAGTCCGGGTCGTCGTCGTCCTGGGTGACGACGATCGCGGCGGCCGTCTCGACCTGGGTGGCGGGTTTGGTCGCGGTGGTGCGGCCGACGGTGACGCGCCCCGCGGCGATCAGCTGGCTCGCGTGCTCGCGCGAGCGGGCGAGCTTGCGGCGTACCAGCTCGGCGTCGAGGCGGCGACGTGCCACTCCTGCCACGTTCGGTTCAGCTCCTGTTGTCGTGACGCGTGTCGGGACGCGTGTCCTGCGTGCGGTGCGAAGGCGTGGGTACGGGACCGGGTGCGGCGGCCGGACGGGCGTCCAGCGAGGTCAGCTCGGACCGCAGCCCACGGTGTACATCCTCGTACACCTCGATGTGCCCGTCCGCCGGGAGGTGGTCCGCGTCGGCCAGACGCTCCAGCCGGGCGTCCACCGCCGCGTGACCGGTCGGGGTGCGCACGACCCCGAGGGGCGCGGGCTCGGCGGGCTCGAAGGAGATCGCCCCGGCGGCCGGCTCCTCGCCCACCGGCTCATCGGGCGTGCTCACGGGCGGTGTCCCCGCCTCCGGCGTCCAGTCGCTCATGCCGAAACGCTACATCGACAGGCCGGTGTACCGTCGAGCACGATGGCGACCATGGCGGAGTGCCGCAGCGCACTGAGAAGACTTTCCGACAACCTCGCAGCCGCCGAGGGCGATGTGCGCAGCACCGCTGCCCTCGACCGCTCGCTGAGCTGTCACATCAAGGACCTCGACGTCACGTTCACCGGCCGGCTGGCCGATGGCCGGATCCAGGTGCGGGACACGGTCGAGGGGCCGCCCCGGGAGAAGGCCGAGATCAGGCTCGCGATGACGGGCGACGATCTGGTGGCGCTGGTGGACGGCGACCTGAACTTCGCGAAGGCGTGGGCCTCGGGCCGCGTACGCCTGGAGGCGGGCTTCAGGGACCTGCTGAAACTGAGATCCCTGCTGTAGCGGTCAAGGCCGTACGGGCGGTGCCATCGAGGACGTACCGGCGGCGCCGTCAAGCCCGTCCACCCGCACATCAGGGACGTACGGGCACCGAATCAAGCCCGTCTGGCGATGAAGGACAAAGCGCCCACCGGGACGCACCCCGGGCACCACACGCACGGAGCCTCAGGCGGCGACCTTCCTCGCCTTGCGGGCCGCCGGCACGACCAGCGGCGTCCCCGTCTCCGGATCGTCGATCACCTGGCACCGCATCCCGAACACCCGCTCCACCAGCTCCGCGTCGACGACGTCCGAAGGCGCCCCCTCCGCGACGATCGCCCCGTCCCGCATCGCGATGAGATGCGTGGCGTACCGCGCCGCGTGGTTCAGGTCGTGGAGCACGGCGACCAGCGTGCGGCCCTGCGTCTCGTGCAGCTCCGCGCACAGGTCGAGGACGTCGATCTGGTGCTGGATGTCGAGGTACGTCGTCGGCTCGTCGAGCAGCAGCAGCGGCGTCTGCTGGGCCAGCGCCATGGCGATCCAGACCCGCTGACGCTGACCGCCGGACAGTTCGTCGACATAGCGATCGGCCAGCCCGGCGACACCGGTGGACTCCATCGACTCGTCGACCACCCGCGCGTCCTGCGGCGACCACTGCCGCAGCAGCCCCTGGTGGGGGTACCGGCCGCGGGCGACGAGGTCGGCGACGGTGATCCCGTCGGGGGCTATGGAGGACTGCGGCAGCAGCCCCAGCGTCCGGGCGACCTTCTTGGCGGGCAGCTGGTGGATGGTCCGGCCGTCCAGCAGCACCTGACCCCGGCTCGGCTTCAGCATCCGGGCGAGGGCCCGCAGCAGGGTCGACTTGCCGCAGGCGTTGGGCCCGACGATCACGGTGAAGGAGTTGTCGGGAATCTCCACCGAGAGGTCCTCGGTGATGACCCGCTGGTCGTAGCCGAGGGTCACCGATTCCGCGGTGAGGCGCTGCATGGTCGTACTCCCGGAGTCGGTGAGGTGGAGCGGTACGGCGCGGGGCGCGGGCAGACCACCGAGCAGCACCAAGTTAGGTTAACCTATCTTCCTCTGCACGCCACGGGTCCCGGCAGCCGCCCCACACCCTCAACACCGTCGCGGGCACGGGGCGTCGGGCGACGCCGGGGACCTGTTCAGAGCTGGAGCCCGGCGAGGGCCTTCCCCGTCTCCAGCTCGCACACACCGGCACCGGCGAAGGTCCAGGCCGCCGCGCAGAGCGCCCGCAGCCCGTCGAGCGCGTCGCCCTCCCCCTCCAGGGCCAGCGCGTCTGCCCGCACGGCGGCCGTCCAGCCCCCGCACCGGTACGCCTCACCGGCCGGCGTCACCTCGGGCTGCCCGGTCAGCAGCCCCCGCAGGTCCCGGTCGACATAGGTCGGCCGGTGCTCCGGCGGGGCGGTGAGGAGCTGCGCCGCGTCGGTCACCCCGGTCAGCACCAGCAGCGAGTCCACACCCCCGTTGAACGCCCCCTCGATGTCCGTGTCCAGCCGGTCCCCGACGACGATCGGCCGCTTCGCCCCGGTCCGCAGCACGGTCTCGCGGTGCATCGGCGGCAGCGGCTTCCCCGCCACCTGCGGCTCGGCCCCGGTGGCGATCCGTACGACCTCGACCGCGGCCCCATTGCCGGGTGCGATGCCCCGGGCGCTCGGGATGGTCAGGTCGGTGTTGGACGCGAACCACGGCAGCCCGCGCCGGATCGCGTAACTCGCCTCGGCGAACCGCCCCCACGCCATGTCCGGCCCGCCGTACCCCTGGACCACCGCCGCCGGGTCGTCGTCCGCCGACTCCACCGGCTCAAGACCGCGCTCGCGCAGCGCGACCCGCAGCCCTTCGCCGCCGATGGCCAGCACCCGTGCTCCTGGAGGCAGTTGCCCCGCCGCGAGCCGGGCGACAGCCTGGGCGGAGGTGATCACATCGGCCGGTTCCGCGGGTACCCCGAGCTCCGTCAGGTGCTCCGCCACCGCGTCCGGCGTCCGCAGGGCGTTGTTGGTGACGTACGCGAGGTGCATGCCCCCGGCCCGCGCGGCGGCCAGCGAGTCCACGGCGTGCACGATGGCCTCCCCGCCCGCGTACACCACGCCGTCGAGGTCGAGGAGAGCCGTGTCGTACGCCTCGCTCAGCGGCGTGCTGCTCCCCGACGGCCGGATCCTGTCCTGCTGGTGGCTCATATGAGTCGCTCCTCTTTGCTCTGCATCTGCCCCGATCATCGCGTATGCCCCCTGCCCACATACGATGCCCTGATGAAGACTTCAGGTCCCGTCGACCAGGGGCTGCGGCTGATCCCGTTCCGCGGACTGCGTTACGTCCCCGAGCGGGTCGGCAGCCTTGCCGCCGTGACCTCGCCCCCGTACGACGTGGTCGTCCGGCCCGACGGGCTGCACCACCTGGAGTCCGCGGATCCGCACAACATCGTGCGCCTCATCCTCCCCCAGGCCGACACCGCCCGGGACCGGCACCGGCAGGCGGCGGCCACGCTGGACCGCTGGCTGGCCGAGGAGGTCATCGCTCCCGACCCGGACCCGGTGCTGTACGTCTACGAGCAGCGCAACGACGAGATCCTCCAGCGGGGCCTGATCGGCGCCCTGGCCCTCTCCCCAGCCGACGAGGGCATCGTGCTGCCCCACGAGGACGTCATGGACGACGTCGTCGCGGACCGCGCGGAGCTGATGCGTACGACGAGGGCCCATCTGGAACCGCTGCTGCTGACCTACCGCGGCGACGAGGGCGCGCCGGCCGGGGCGGCGGCGGTGATCGAGCGCACGGTTCCGCGGGAGCCGCTGCTCGCGACCACGACGGAGGACGGCTTCCGGCACCGGCTCTGGGCCGTGACGGACCCGTCGGACCGGCGCGAGATCGAGACAGACCTCGCCCGCCATCAGGCGCTCATCGCGGACGGCCACCACCGCTGGGCCACCTACCTCCGGCTCCAGCGGGAACAGACCGCGCCGGGACCGTGGGACTACGGCCTGGTCCTCCTCGTGGACACGGCCCGTCACCCGCTGCAGGTTCGCGCCATCCACCGACTCCTGCGCGGCCTGCCGGTCTCCCGGGCCCTGGAGGCGCTGACCGGCCTCTTCCGCGTCCAGCGGGTCGAAGGGCCGCTGCCCCGGGCCCTCGACGCGCTGGACGCGGCGGCGGCCGCCGGCAACGCGTTCCTCCTCGCCGGCGACGGGGACTTCCACCTGGTGGACCGTCCCGACCCGGCACTGCTGGCCCGCACCGTCCGGGCGGACCGCCCCGACGCCTGGCGCACCCTGGACGCGACGGTCCTGCACTCCGCGCTGCTCGACGACGTGTGGCGGATCCCCGACGCGCCCGAGCACATCGGCTACATCCACGACACCGCGGCAGCCGTCGAACAGGCGGAACGCCTCGACGGAACGGCGATCCTGATGCACCCCGTACGCGAGGAGGTCGTCCGGGACCTGGCCCGCCAGGGCGTCACGATGCCCCGCAAGTCGACGTCGTTCGGCCCGAAGCCGGCCACGGGCCTGGTCATGCGGAGCCTCGCCCTCGACTGATCCGCCCTCCGGCACGGAATACGGCAGGGAACGCGAAAGAGGGGCGGGGGGGCGGGGGGGGGGGCGCCCGCACGCCCCGGTGTAGGCGGTGCCTTCCGGCCTGCGGTCGGTCATGAGAGCTTCCTT
>NZ_JBHXPF010000055.1:47968-49913 GCF_042718715.1 Streptomyces sp. NPDC058576
GCCCGCGAATCGGGCTGGAAACGCTACAGCGGGCGGCCACCCGGCGCGGTCGCCCGCCCCTCTTTCGTCAGCGGTCAGGCCTTGGCGGAACCGTCCGCGCGCCCGTCCTGGTCGTCGCGACCTTCGGGGGCGTCCTCGGCGAGAGGCGCCTCATCCGTCTCGTCGTCCCCGAGGACATCGACGAACTCCACACCGTCCAGCTCGGCGAGCCGGTCCGACGCGTCGGTGGAGCCGTCCTTGTCGGCCTCCAGCGCCTTCCCGAACCACTCCCGGGCCTCGTCCTCGCGCCCGGCCTCCAGCAGGGCGTCCGCGTACGCGTACCGCAGACGCGGGGTCCACGGCTGCACGGAGTTGGACGCCAGCTCGGGGCTCTGGAGGGTCACGATGGCGGCGTCGATCTGACCCATGTCCCGGCGTGCCCCGGCGGCCACCAGCCGCATCTCGACCTGTCCGGCCTTGTCCAGCTTCTGCACCTCGGGGTCGCCGGCCATGGCCATCGCCCTCTCGGGCCGCCCGAGCCCGCGCTCGCAGTCCGCCATGACGGGCCACAGGTCCACGGACCCGGTCATCCGCCGTGCCGCCCGGAACTCGGCCAGCGCCTCGGCGTACTTCTGGGTCGCGTACGCCGCGAACCCGGCCGCCTCGCGCACAGCGGCCACACGGGAAGCGAGCCGGAGGGCGATACGGGAGTACGCGTAGGCCTCCTCCGGGTCCTCGTCGATCAGCCGGGCGACCATGACGAGGTTGCGCGCGACATCCTCGGCAAGGGTCTTCGGCAGGCTCATGAGCTCCTGGCGTACGTCCTTGTCGATCTCGTCGCCCGTGACGTCGTCCGGAATCGGCAGCCGCTTGATCGGCTCGCGGTCACGGTCCCGCTCATCGCGCCCACGGAAACCGCCACGGTCCCGGTCGTCGCGCTGACCGCCGCGGTATCCGCCGCGGTCGTCACGGCGGAACCCACCGCCGGAGCCGCCGCCCCGGTTGTCGTCGCGGCGGAAGCCGCCGCCGGAGGGCCGGTCGTCGTCGCGACGGGGACCACGGGGACGGTCGTCGCGGCGGTCGAAGCCACCGCTGGGACGGCCGCCACGGTCATCACGCTGCTGACTACCGCGGTACCCACCACGGTCGTCATCACGACGAGGCCCACGATCACGGTCCCGGTCATCGCGACGGAACCCACCGCCGGAGCCGCCGCCCCGGTTGTCGTCACGGGGGAAGCCGCCACCGGAGCCGCCACCGCGGTTGTCGTCACGGCGGAAACCGCCGCCGGTGGGCCGGTCGTCGTCACGACGGGGACCACGGGGACGGTCGTCGCGGCGCTCGAAGCCACCGCTGGGACGGCCGCCACGGTCATCACGCTGCTGACCACCGCGGTACCCACCACGGTCGTCATCACGACGAGGCCCACGGTCCCGGTCCCGGTCATCGCGACGGAACCCACCACCGGAGCCGCCGCCCCGGTTGTCGTCACGACGGAAGCCACCACCGGCACCCCCACCGCGATTGTCGTCACGACGGAAGCCACCACCGGTCGGCCGGCTGTCGTCACGGCGCGGGCCACGGTCGCGATCCCGGTCGTCGCGGCGGAAACCGCCGCGGTCATTGTCGCGTCGAGGTGCGCCGGAACCGGACCGGTCGTCACGACCACCGCGGTAACCGCCCCTGTCACCGCCGTCCCGGCGACGCGGCTCGCGCTCCGGACGGTCGTCGGGAGAGTTGGTGGACATGGGTGTGACTCCTGTCTTCGGGTACCACAGACATTCTCGCGCAGCCGACCAGTCGACGCGCTTCGGGAAAACAAAAGGACCCTTGGTCCCAGCATGAACGCTGGGACCAAGGGTCCTTGAAAGATTGTTCGGCGGCGTCCTACTCTCCCACAGGGTCCCCCCTGCAGTACCATCGGCGCTGAAAGGCTTAGCTTCCGGGTTCGGAATGTAACCGGGCG
>NZ_JBHXPF010000056.1:0-3938 GCF_042718715.1 Streptomyces sp. NPDC058576
GCCCCGTGACCGGGGGCCGCCCGGCACCCCCCACCCCAAGCGGGCCTTTCCGGGTGCGGAACGGCCCTCTTCGTAATCCCCGACGCCTCCCCCTGTCAGGCGTCGAGTTCGCCGCGGACGAGGGCGAGCAGTTCGTCCTCGGTCATGCCCAGGTCCCGGGCGTCCGCGACCGCTTCACGGACCCGCTCCAGCAGCCGGGCCCGCTGTGGCGAGGCTCCCGCGGTGATCGCCGCGCCCCGGCCCCGGCGCAGCTCGATGAGCCCTTCCTCGCGCAGTCGTTGGTAGCCGCGCAGCACGGTGTGGACGTTCACGCCGAGAGATTCGGCGAGCACCCGGGCGGCGGGCAGCCGCTCGCCCGGTGCCACCGCGCCCTCGGCGACCGCGCGCCGGACCGAGGCGGCGATCTGGTCCCCGAGCGGAACGGTGGAAGTCGGATCGACCCGGAAGAGCATGGTCAGCGCCCCGCCCGCTGCCGGTCGAGCAGCGTGTTGAGCAGGGCGGCCCCGGTGGCCGAGTCCCCGACGGTGACGGCGAACTCGCGGCCGCTCGTCAGGCTGATGACGATGGCCTCGCCCGAGCGGGTGATGACACCGCTGCGCTCGGGGCGGATGCGATAGCCCCATCCGCCGTACTCCGCCAGCGCATTGACCGGGCGGCTGTCCGCGACCTCCATCCGCTCCAGCGGCACCCGCACCCGTGGCCGGGGCAGCAGGCCGGAGACGGTGAGGCCCCGCCGGTCCACAGTGACGTGGGGGCGGCAGAAGGTGCCGATCACCAGGGCGAGCACCATCAGCGGCGCCCCGAGGAACCAGCTCTGCTCCAGGCCGACGACGACACCGGCCGCCAGCAGCACCAGCACCGCGACAGGGGCCCACCAGGCGCCGATGCCGCGTCCCCAGGCGGCCACCTCGCCGTCGGCGAGCACGATCCTTTCCCGGGCCTCCGGACCCCGGTCGCGAGGCTCCTCGGGCAGGGGGACCAGCCGGGCCAGCAGCAGCCCGAGGGCTCCGGCGACGGCGGCCGCCGCGAGGGCGACCGCGATGTGCCAGAGCGGGAACCCGTCGGCCGAACCGCCGTCGGGCGCGTCCACGTTGACGAACAGGACGGCGATCAGCAGATAGCCGAGGAACGCGGCTGCGGCGAAGCCTCCGCCGGTGAACCACCGGTGGGCGCGGCCGTGGAGCTTGCCCCTGACCGCGACGACGGCCCACAGCGCGCCGAGCACGAGCAGCGACGGGACCGTGTAGAGGAGATAGGCGGTGTAGCTCATGTGCCGGTCGGCGGATCCGCCGGCATCGAAGTGGACGGCCAGCCGGTCGGGCAGGCGGTCCGCGACGGCGGTGTAGAGAGTGAGGTCGACGAGGAGAGCGAGCACAAAGGGAAGGGCGGCGAGAGTTGCGCGGCCAAGGTTCTTGCTTGTCATGGAAAACCTCCGTTGTTCGCATGCTAGTAGAACAATGCCGCGCGGGCAACGGGGTGACGCGCGTCCGCCCCGTACCGGCGATGCGGTTACGGGGCGGGCGCGAGCGGTGATCGTTGGCGGTCGGACGACTTCGGGCTAGGCGGCCCCGGGCCCGGCGATACAGGTCTGGAGCCTGGCGTCGTCCGGAAGGGCACGCTGGACGGCGGCCAGCGCCACGGCGAAGTCGCGCTCCGCGCGGGCCGATTCGTACACGGCACCGTCCAGGTGCAGAGCGAGGTGCAGATCCGGGTCATCCCGGCGCAGGGAGAGCAGGCAGCTGAGCGTCGCGGGGCGGGGCGTGCCCGCGACGAGGACGGGCAGCGGCAGATCCCACTCCAGTACGCAGTCGGTGAGCGCGCCGTCCGCGAGAGCGAACATCCCGCCCGCCGAGGCCTCCGACGGAGCGCCTTCGACGGGCCGCAGGCCGTCGAAGCTCCCGCCGTCGAAGCTCACGCCCACGAAGTCGATCCCCCGGATCCGGAACCGGAACCGCTGTCCGTCCGCGGTGAGAACGACGGCGTCGGAACCCTTGGTGTCCCGGTACCAGCCGGACCACGACTCATCTGTCATGAGCAGGGACTGTAGCCCCTGCACCGGGCGGCTTCCGTACCACCCTCCGCAGGGAATCAACCCGCCTGGGGTTCCCGCCACATGGGGTACATCGGCGGGCCGTCCGGCAGGTCGACCGCGCGGCCGAGGAAGCGGAATCCCAGCCGCTCGTACAGCGCCGGGCTGCGGGCGCTGCTCGCCTCCAGATAGGCCGGCAGCCCCTCCCGATCGCAGCGCTCCAGCTCCGCTCCGATGAGCTCCGCCCCGATGCCTTCTCCCTGGCGGTCGGGACGGACGCCGATCATCAGCAGGTAGGCGTGTGCACGGTCGTGCGGGTGAACGGCCCCGGTGAGCCTGCCCACCAGTTCGCAGCGCTCGTTGTCGGGGTCGGCGGTCCGCCGCATCAGGGCGGGCGTGGGGTCCTCCTCCTCGGGGGCCCCGGCGGGCACCGCCAGCCACAGGGCCACCGCCGCTCCGTCCTCGGCGATGTCGATACGGCCCTCGGCCAGGGCGACGTCGACGAAGACGCCGAGGAACCTGCCGTGCACCGCGCGCCGGTGCGTCTCGTCCGGGAACACCCAGCTGCTGACCGGGTCATGGTGGAAGGCCTCCTCCATGACCGAGACGACCAGCTCCCGGTCGCGCTGCTCCGCCTGCTGGATCCGTATGCCCATGACCGGCCGCCGCCTCTCCGCTGCTTTCCTTCAACCGACCTCCGGAATACTAGAGTTGAGATGGCACCGATGGTCACGCGAGGTGGGTCAGCTGGTCCGGCGGGTGACGAATTCGGCGAGCGCCAGCAGGTCGCCCGCCGCGCTCGGGTCGGGAACCGCCCGGGAGAGGTGGTGGACCGCGCGGGCCATCCGGTCGGCCGCGCAGACCTGGGCCCAGTCCCGGCCGCCGGCCCGGTCCACCGCGTCGGCCGCCCTGGCCACCTCGGCGGCGGTGTTCATGGGCCCCCGGTAGAGCGCGGCGAGCTCGGCGGCGGCCGGGGTGCCCGAGGTGAGGGCGGCGACCACGGGCAGGGACTTCTTGTGGGCGGCCAGGTCGGCCCCGACGGGCTTGCCGGTGCGGTCCGGGTCGCCCCAGATGCCGATCAGGTCGTCGATGAGCTGGAACGAGAGCCCCGCCTCCCGCCCGAACCCGTCCATCGCGCGGACCGCCCGGTCCTCCGCCCCGGCGTAGAGGGCTCCGACCGCGCAGGCGCAGCCGAGCAGGGCGCCGGTCTTGGCGGTCGCCATCGCGAGGCACTCGTCGAGGGTGACCTCGTCGGGGCCGCGCTCCTCGAAGGCGCAGTCCGCCTGCTGGCCCGCGCACAGCTCGATGACGCAGGAGGAGAGGCGGGCGGCGGCGCGAGCCGCGGCCGGGTGCGCGTCCTCGGCCAGCAGGCGCTGGGCGAGGGCGAGCATGGCGTCGCCGGTGATGACGGCGTCCGGAACACCGAAGACCGCCCAGGCGGTGGGCCGGTGTCTGCGGGTGGTGTCCTCGTCGATGACGTCGTCGTGCAGCAGGGTGAAGTTGTGGGCGAGTTCGACGGCGACGGCGGCCCGGACCGCGCGTTCCTGATCGCCGCCCAGCGCGCGGGCGGCGGCCAGCACGAGGGCCGGCCTGATGGCCTTGCCTGCCTGGCCGGCGGCCGGGGTCCCATCGGCGTTCTGCCAGCCGAAGTGGTACATCGCGACCCGGCGTATGCCGCCGGGCAACGACTCCACGGCCGATCGCAGATGCGGGTCGACGACGGCCCGGGTGCGCTCCAGGAGCGCCGCGGCCTCGTGCCCTTCCGTCGCTGCGTCCGTACTGGTCATGGTCACGGTCACTCCCTGGGGCGAGGCGATGGGTGCGGGCCCGGGGGTGGGGGGGGGCGGGGGGCCCCCCCCCCCCCCGGGGGGCGGGGGAGACGCCCCCCCCGGGGACACACGGGGCCCAA
>NZ_JBHXPF010000056.1:3948-22580 GCF_042718715.1 Streptomyces sp. NPDC058576
CGTTCCCGGCGCCGGCCCGGCCAGTGCACCCCCCTCCCCGTGGCGCGCGGGGGTTGGGTGCGGGCCCGCGGGCGGGGGGGGCCGGCGCGGCCCGGACCCCGGGGTGACTCGGGATCAGCGCCAGCGGCTGACCTCGACGTTCTCCAGCACTCCGAGGGCGTCCGGTACCAGGATGGCGGCGGAGTAGTACGCCGTCACGAGGTAGGAGATGATCGCCTGCTCGTCGATCCCCATGAAGCGGACCGAGAGGCTCGGCTCGATCTCGTCGGGGATGCCGGTCTGCTGGAGGCCGATGACGCCCTGCTCGGCCTCGCCGGTCCTCATGCAGATGATCGAGGTGGTGCGCGCGTCGGTGACGGGGATCTTGTTGGACGGGAAGATCGGTACCCCGCGCCAGGCGGGCACGTGGTGGCCGCCGATGTCGACGCTCTCCGGGACCAGTCCGCGCCGGTTGCACTCGCGGCCGAAGGCGGCGATGGCCTTCGGGTGGGCCAGGAAGAGCTTCGACCCGCGGCGGCGCGAGAGCAGCTCGTCCATGTCGTCCGGGCCGGGCACCCCGTCGTGCGGCTGGAGCCGCTGCCCGTAGTCGCAGTTGTTGAGCAGCCCGAACTCCCTGTTGTTGATCAGCTCGTGCTCCTGGCGCTCGCGCAGCGCCTCGACCGTGAGCCGCAACTGCTGCTCGGTCTGGTTCATCGGCTGGTTGTAGAGGTCGGCGACCCTGCTGTGGACCTTCAGCACGGTCTGGGCAACGCTCAGTTCGTACTCGCGGGGCGCGGCGTCGTAGTCGACGAAGGTGTGCGGGACGACGGCCTCCCCCACGTGGCCGGCGGAGAGGTCGATCGCGGCCTCGCCGTAGGGGTTGGTCCGCTGGTGCGGGATGGAGAGCAGACCGGCGAGGTGGCCGCGCAGCGATTCGGCGCGCTCCGCGAGGTTGTACACATCGGCCCGGCTCAGGGTGAGGAGCGTGCACGGGGTGACCGCGCGGGCGGTGTACTCCCAGACGGCGCTGCCGTCGATCAGGCTCTGGTCGCCGAAGTAGGCGCCGTCGGCGAGGACCCCGAGCTCCGTCTCGTCCCCGTAGAGGCCGGAGCCGATCTTCTCGACCTTGCCGTGCGCCAGCAGGTAGACCCGGTCCGCCGCGTCCCCCGAGGCGGCCAGCACCTCCCCCGCCGCCACGTCCCGCTGTTCGCACCTGCGGGCGAGCTCGGCGAGCACCTCCTCGTCACCGAAGTCCCGCAGGGCGGGCAGCTCCCCCAGCTCCGCGGGGATCACGGCCACCCGGTCCCCGGTCTGGACGAAGGTCACCCGGCCGTCACCGACCGAATAGCTGAGCCGACGGTTCACCCGGTACGTACCGCCCTGTACCTGCACCCACGGCAGCATCTTCAGCAGCCACCGCGAGGTGATCTCCTGCATCTGCGGCGCGGATTTGGTGGTCGTCGCGAGGTTCCGCGCAGCTGCCGTCCCCAGACTCTGCTGCGGCGGCGCCTGCGTGTCGCGAACCTCTTCACCAACGGACATCTGACGTCCTCTCGATCATGGGCTGACCTGCGAGCAAAAGCCTTTCAGCAGGAGGACCGTGCCGCCATTACACAAAAGAGTGTGACTAATCCACCTTCGGGCGGGGCACGTTGCGACAACCGTCACGGCCGGGGCGGCGGACTACCCGGGAGCTGGAGGGACCGGAGGAGTCCGTCCAGCGCGAGGGCGACAATGGGCGGGTGAACAACCCGCCCCACAGCCCGCCCCGCCTCGACGCCCTCCTGCGGCCACGGGTGCCCTCCCCGCTGCGGGAGGTCCACGACGAGCGCTTCGCGCGCCGCAGGGTGCGGCTGCTCCTCAAACGGGACGACCTGATCCACCCGGATCTGCCGGGCAACAAGTGGCGCAAACTCGTCCTCAACCTGGAGGCCGCCGCCGGGCGCACCGTCCTCACCTTCGGCGGCGCGTACTCCAACCACCTCCGGGCCACCGCGGCGGCCGGGCGGCTGCTCGGGTTTCCCACCATCGGCGTCGTCCGCGGCGACGAGCTGGCGCGCCGGCCGCTGAACCCCTCGCTCGCCCGGTGCGCGGCCGACGGCATGCGCCTGCACTTCGTGGACCGTACGACGTACCGGGCGAAGGCCTCCCCCGAGGTCCTGGAGGGGCTGCTGAGCCTGTTCGGGGACGTGGAGGTCATCCCGGAGGGCGGCAGCAACGCGCCCGCCGCACAGGGCTGTACGGCGCTGGGGCGCGAGTTGGCCGGAGAGGTGGACGTGGCGGCCGTGGCGTGCGGGACCGGCGGCACCCTGGCCGGGCTCGCCGCCGGGCTCGCCACCGGACAGCGGGCCCTGGGCGTCGCGGTGGTCGGCGGCGGCTTCCTGGCGAAGGAGGTGGAGCGGCTTCAGTGCGAGGCGTTCGGCGGTCCCGCCGGGAGCTGGTCACTGGAGGAGCGCTTCACCTTCGGCGGCTACGCCCGTACGACACCGGAGCTGGCGGCCTTCGCCGACGGCTTCGAGGACCGGCACGAGCTGCCCGTGGAGCGGGTCTACGTCGCCAAGCTGCTGTTCGCGCTGACCGCGCTGGCCGAGGAGGGGGCGTTCGCGCCGGGCACCCGGGTGGGCGCCGTGATCACCGGCGCCCCTGACCCGCCGCCGCTTCAGGACTCGTCCGTCTCCCGGTAGGCCGCCGCCTCCTCCAGGTCCAGTCGGCGCAGCAGCGTGCGCATCATCTCGTCGTCGATCCGCCGCTCGTCCCGGAGCCGGACGAAGACCGCGCGCTCGGCCTCGATCATCTCCCGCGACAGCCGCCGGTAGGTGTCGTCCGCCGATTCCCCGGTGACCGGGTCGGCGGCCCCGAGGCGCTCCCACACGGCGTTGCGGCGGCGCTCCAGCACGCTGCGCAGCCGGTCGGCCAGCGGGGGCGGCAGGCTGCTGCGCGGGTCGTCGAGCAGTTCCCGCAGCCGGGCTTCCGCCGCCTCGGACGCCTCGCTCTGGGCCTGCGCCTCGATGAGCGTGACGGTATGCGCGTCGCGACCGGGGAGCTTCAGTACGCGGACGAGTACGGGCAGCGTGAGGCCCTGGATCACCAGCGTCCCGATGACGGTGGTGAAGGTCAGGAACAGCACCAGGCTGCGGGCCGGGAACGGTTCGCCGTCGTGCGTGACCATGGGGATGGAGAACGCGACGGCGAGCGAGACCACGCCGCGCATCCCCGCCCAGCCCACGATCAGCGGCGCGGTCCAGTCGGTGCCGGGCTCGCGCTCCCGGACCCGGCGGGAGAGCCACCGGGGCAGATAGGTGGCCGGATAGACCCAGACGAAGCGGACCACGACGACGGCCAGGAAGACGATGACGGCGTAGCCGATGGCCTCGGTGACGCCGAACGGGCCGAGCCCTTTCAGGACGAAGGGCAGCTGAAGACCGATCAGGGCGAACACCGCGGACTCCAGGATGAACGCCACCATCTTCCAGACGGCCGCTTCCTGGAGCCGGGTGGCGAAGTCGACCTGCCAGGAGCGGTGACCCAGGTAGAGGGCGACGACGACCACGGCGAGGACACCGGAGGCGTGCACCCGTTCGGCCGCCGCGTACGCCACGAAAGGGATCAGGAGGGACAGCGTGTTCTGGAGGAGCGCTTCCTTGAGATGGGTGCGCAGCCAGTGCAGCGGCACCATCAGCAGCAGTCCGACGCCGACGCCGCCGATCGCCGCGAGCAGGAACTCGGCGATGCCCGCGCCCCAGCTCATGCCCTCCCCCACGGCGGCGGCCAGTGCCACCCGGAAGGCGGTGATCGCCGTGGCGTCGTTCACCAGGGACTCGCCCTGGAGGATCGTGGTGACCCGGGAGGGCAGTCCGACCCGACGGGCGATGGCGGCGGCCGTCACGGCGTCCGGCGGGGCGACCACCGCCCCCAGGACCAGTGCGGCGGTCAGCGGCAGGTCCGGGATGATCCGGTAGGCGAGCCAGCCCACCGACACGGTCGCGAAGAGGGTGTAGCCCACGGAGAGCAGCGCGACCGGCCGGATGTTGGCCCGCAGATCCAGGTAGGAGCTGTCCAGGGCCGCCGTGTGGAGCAACGGCGGAAGCAGCAGCGGGAGCACCACGTGCGCGTCCAGGTGGTACGTCGGCACCGCCGGCAGATAGCCGGCCACGAGCCCCACGGCGACCAGGACGAGCGGGGCCGGCACCGGTGTACGGCGGGCCGCGCCGGCCACCGCCGCACTGACCGCGACCAGGGCCACCAGCGGCAGCGCGTCCATCCCACCGTCCCTCGGATCCGTCGTAACCTGCCCATCATGATCGAGTGTGCGCATGTAGCGGATCTGCCACGCCCCGAGCCCGTGCCGCTCGGGAAGACGTGCCCCGAGTGTCTGGAGGCGGGCACCCACCCCGTGCAGCTGCGGCTCTGTCTGACCTGCGGGCACGTCGGCTGCTGCGATTCGTCGCCGCTGCGGCACGCCACCGGACACTTCCGGGCGACCGGTCACCCCGTGATGCGGAGCTTCGAGCCGGGCGAGAGCTGGCGCTGGTGCTTCGAGGACGGTTCGATCGTCTGAGGCCTGGGTACGTCAATGCGGCGCTGGTTCTTCGCAATTGGACGCCGCAGACCCCTAGCCACTGTGCGTACTCATGGGCTTACCATGAGTGACGGTCGGGGTATGGGGTCCGTACGACACGGCATCATGGATCCGATAGCGTCGCCGAGCCGAAGAACCGTCGACGGACCGCATGGCTCCGGGCCACCCTTCCCGGAACCTCGAAAGAGTTTGTGCCACCTTGGAGGTGAGGGTGTCCCAGATCGCAGGCGAGCCCGGGAATCAGGACTTCGTGGAAGTCCGGCTGCCCGCTGCGGGTGCCTACCTGTCGGTGCTGCGAACGGCCACGGCCGGTCTCGCAGCGCGTTTGGACTTCACTCTCGACGAGATCGAGGACCTTCGCATCGCGGTCGACGAGGCCTGCGCGATCCTGCTCCAGCAGGCCGTGCCGGGCTCCGTCCTCAGCTGCGTCTTCCGTCTCGTCGACGACTCCCTCGAAGTGACGGTGTCGGCGCCCACCACGGACGGCCGGGCGCCCGAGCGCGACACCTTCGCCTGGACGGTGCTCTCCGCGCTGGCAGGCAAGGTCGACTCCACGGTCGCGGACGACCGTACGGTCAGCATCAGCCTCTACAAACAGCGCGGCGCGGGCCCCGGGCCGGCGTGAGCGACGGGAACGGGGACGGTCCTGTGCGGGACGAGACGATCCGATCCGGGGTGGTGCGCCCAGCAGGCATCCCGGAGCAACAGGCCCGGCCGCATCCGGAGGACGGAGCGGACGGGCCCGAGGGCTTCGACGTCGCGGTGGAGCAGCAGTCGCAGGCAGAGCGGGCGGGCCAGATGAGCGAGCACGGGCACCACGATCCACACGACCGCAGCGGGGCCCGGGCCCTGTTCTTCGAGCTGCGGGAGCTGCCCGACGGATCGGCGGAGAAGGCCGAACTGCGGAACCGGCTGGTGCGGATGCATCTGCCGCTGGTGGAGCATCTGGCCCGTCGCTTCCGCAATCGCGGGGAGCCGCTGGACGACCTGACGCAGGTCGCCACGATCGGGCTGATCAAGTCCGTGGACCGGTTCGACCCGGACCGGGGGGTGGAGTTCTCGACGTACGCCACGCCCACGGTGGTCGGTGAGATCAAGCGCCACTTCCGGGACAAGGGCTGGGCGGTGCGGGTGCCGCGCCGTCTCCAGGAGCTGCGTCTTTCGCTGACCACGGCCACCGCGGAGCTCTCCCAGCAGCACGGCCGTTCGCCCACCGTGCACGAGCTGGCCGAGCGGCTCGGCATCTCCGAGGAGGAGGTGCTGGAGGGCCTGGAGTCGGCCAACGCGTACAGCACGCTCTCGCTGGACGTGCCGGACACGGACGACGAGTCGCCGGCGGTCGCGGACACGCTGGGCTCGGAGGACGAGGCGCTGGAGGGCGTGGAGTACCGGGAGTCGCTCAAGCCGCTCCTGGAGGACCTGCCGCCGCGCGAGAAGCGCATCCTGCTGCTGCGCTTCTTCGGGAACATGACCCAGTCGCAGATCGCCCAGGAGGTCGGCATCTCGCAGATGCACGTCTCGCGGCTGCTGGCCCGCACGCTGGCGCAGCTGCGCGAGCGGCTGCTCGTCGAGGAATAGGCGAGAAAGCGGCGAGGAGCGGGCCCGGGAAGGGCGGGGTGGGCCGGCTCAGGCCTCGGGGGTCGTGCTCGGTCCCCGGCGGATGCCCAGGACCTGGGTGGTCGCCGGGTTCAGGACGAGCACGAGGCCGGTGACGGCGACCACCGCCAGGGCGATCCCGGTGGGGATCAGCGCACCCTGTGAGCGCAGCAGCGTCCAGGCCACCGGCAGCGCCATGATCTGGGTGATCAGCGCGGGCCCCCGGCTCCAGCTGCGCAGCAGCAGCAGTCCGCGGGCGGCGATCAGCGGGATCGCGCCGAGCGCGACCAGGGTGATGCCGACCGTCTCCGCCTGCTGCGTGCTTTCCAGGTTTCCGAGCAGTCCCATGATCAGCAGGTAGACCCCGCCGACGGCGAGGGCCACGCCTTCGAGGGCGTTGACCCCGGCGAGGACGGTGATCCTGGTCGGGCGCTCCGCGGTGGAGGGCGACGGTGTGGACGGTGTCTGCTGAGTGCTCACGCCTTTCAGGTTGGCATCCCCGGGGCCCGGAAGTGAAGCCGGGGTGCGGAGGAGCCTCCCCCGTTCGGGCCCACGACGGGGCGTGCCGTCACGTTCCGTCACGGAACCGGAGCGCAGCGAACCGGGACTACAGCACCGAACCGCCCGGTAGGTAGGCTGGCCGTCATGCGCGCACTCCTCGTGGTCAACCCAGCTGCTACCACCACCAGTGCCCGCACCCGTGACGTGCTCATCCACGCGCTGGCCAGCGAGATGAAGCTGGAGGCGGTGACCACGGAGTACCGCGGGCACGCACGGGACCTGGGGCGGCGGGCCGCGGACAGCGACGACATCGATCTGGTGGTCGCCCTCGGCGGCGACGGCACGGTGAACGAGGTCGTGAACGGGCTGCTGCACCGGGGCCCGGACGTGGACAGCCTCCCGAAGCTCGCCGTGGTCCCCGGCGGATCCACCAATGTCTTCGCGCGCGCCCTGGGGCTGCCGAACGACGCGGTGGAGGCGACCGGCGCGATCCTGGACGCCCTGGAGAACCGGACCGAACGCACGGTTGGTCTGGGCCTGGCCGCCGGCACCCCGGGAACCGAGGACGAGTCCGTCCCCGAACGCTGGTTCACTTTCTGCGCCGGTCTCGGATTCGACGCCGGAGTCATCGGCCGCGTCGAACAGAAACGCGAGCACGGGAAGCGTTCGACGCACGCCCTGTACGTGCGCCAGGTGGTGCGGCAGTTCCTGAACGAGGCCCATCGCAGACGGGGGCAGATCACGCTCGACGTGCCCGGCCAGGACCCGGTGACCGACCTCGCGCTCTCCATAATCTGCAACACCGCCCCCTGGACCTACCTGGGCAATCGCCCGATGTACGCCTCGCCGAAGGCCTCCTTCGACACCGCGCTGGACGTCCTCGGACTGAAGCGTCTGTCCACCCCGGCGGTGGCCCTGTACGGCACCCAGCTGCTCACTTCGAGCCCCGAGAAGGGGCCGCGCGGCAAGCACGCTGTTTCACGGCATGACCTCACGGACTTCACCTTGCATTCAAAGGTTCCACTGCCCTTCCAGATGGACGGTGACCACCTGGGACTGCGTACGAGCGTGACGTTCACAGGCGTACGCCGTGCACTGCGTGTGATTGTGTGAGTGGAAGGGCCCAAAGTCCTTTAACTCGAACGTTTGGACTGGCCCCCACCCCTAAGAAGTGCGGCTGTGACCTAGTCGACACCGAGGAATCAAAAAAAACTTTCCAGAAGGGGTTGTATCCGCCGCCGAGGTTTGCGAATCTCTACATGGCGATCGGGACGGCCCGCAACACCGGCCTCCACTGAGAGCCAGAACCCCTCCTCACCACACAGACCACAACCAGTCCATCTGGGAGTCGGCCCGTCATCTGTGGGGGGATTCGTGAAAGCGTTCACATTCACAAGCAACAAGCGTGTAATACCAAGGAGAGGTAGCAGCCATGGACTGGCGTCACAACGCCGTTTGTCGTGAGGAAGACCCCGAGCTGTTCTTCCCCATCGGCAACACCGGTCCTGCGCTGCTGCAGATCGAGGAAGCCAAGGCCGTCTGCCGCCGCTGCCCCGTCATGGAGCAGTGCCTGCAGTGGGCGCTCGAGTCCGGCCAGGACTCCGGCGTCTGGGGTGGACTCAGCGAGGACGAGCGCCGCGCGATGAAGCGCCGCGCCGCTCGCAACCGGGCGCGCAACGCAAGCGCCTGAGCGAGAACCGCACCAAGCCTCAGCCCGGCGGCGCGTACAGAGCGTACGCACAGCCCCGCCTTCGAGTCGCAGCGCGCAGTACCCCGAAGCGCATCGCAACGTGAGCATCACGGAGCGGGCCCGGACCGTCACCACGGTCCGGGCCCGCTCTGCTGTGCGCGCTCCGCCTGCTGTGCGCGCTTCCGTGTTCCTACTTGTCGCCGCTGACCGGGAGGTCCAGCACCACCTGGGTGCCGCGCTCGGGGGCCGGGACCATGCCGAACGTGCCGCCCAACTCCCCCTCCACCAGGGTCCGTACGATCTGGAGCCCGAGGTTGCCGGCCCGCTTCGGGTCGAACCCCTCGGGCAGCCCGCGCCCGTCGTCGGTGACCGTGATCAGGAGCCGCCCCTCGGTCGGCGATCCGCCGCGCACGGCGGAGACCTCCACCGTCCCGTGGTCGGCCACGGCGAAGGCGTGCTCCAGGGCGTTCTGCAGCACCTCGGTCAGCACCATGGAGAGCGGGGTGGCGACCTCGGCGTCGAGGATGCCGAAGCGTCCGGTACGCCGGCAGGTCACCTTGCCCGGGGAGATCTCCGACACCATCGCGATGACCCGGTCGGCGATCTCGTCGAACTCGACCCGCTCGTCCAGATTCTGGGACAGCGTCTCATGGACGATGGCGATCGAACCGACGCGCCGGACCGCCTCGTTGAGGGCCTCGCGGCCCTGCTCGGAGTCCATCCGGCGGGACTGGAGGCGCAACAGGGCGGCCACCGTCTGGAGGTTGTTCTTCACCCGGTGGTGGATCTCCCGGATGGTCGCGTCCTTGGTGATCAACTCGCGTTCGCGGCGGCGCAGTTCGGTGACGTCCCGGAGCAGGACCAGGGAGCCGATGCGGACGCCCTTGGGCTTGAGCGGGATGGCCCGCAGCTGGATCACCCCGCCCGCGCACTCGACCTCGAACTCCCGGGGCGCGTACCCGCTGGCCACCTTGACCAGGGCCTCGTCCACCGGCCCCCGGGACGGGGCGAGTTCGGCGGTGGTGGTGCCGAGGTGGTGGCCGACCAGGTCGGAGGCGAGGCCGAGCCGGTGGTAGGCGGAGAGGCCGTTGGGGCTGGCGTACTGCACGATCCCGTCGGCGTCGAGCCGGATCAGGCCGTCGCCCACGCGCGGGGAGGCGTCCATGTCGACCTGCTGACCGGGGAAGGGGAAGGATCCGGCGGCGATCATCTGGGCCAGGTCGGAGGCGGACTGGAGGTAGGTGAGCTCCAGCCGGGAGGGGGTGCGCACGGTGAGCAGGTTGGTGTTGCGGGCGATGACGCCGAGCACCCGGCCCTCACGGCGTACGGGGATGGACTCGACCCGTACGGGCACCTCCTCGCGCCACTCCGGGTCGCCCTCGCGCACGATCCGGCCCTCGTCCAGGGCCGCGTCCAGGAGCGGGCGGCGGCCGCGCGGCACCAGGTGGCCGACCATGTCGTCCTGGTAGGAGGTGGGCCCGGTGTTGGGGCGCATCTGGGCGACGGAGACGTACCGCGTGCCGTCGCGGGTGGGCACCCACAGCACGAGGTCGGCGAAGGACAGGTCGGAGAGCAGCTGCCACTCCGAGACCAGCAGATGAAGCCACTCGAGGTCGGTGTCGCTCAGAGCGGTGTGCTGGCGGACGAGGTCGTTCATGGAGGGCACGTGTGGAGCGTACCTGTGGATACCGGGGCCGTTCGAACCACTCGGCCCGATGAGCCGTGCAGTGGGTACAACGATGGACAGGCGCGGCGCCCCAGCGGAGAATGTCGTGCACACGGATGGACACGGGCAATTGGTCTAGTCCACAATGTTCATCAAGACCTCCGCTCTCCCCGCACAGGAGAGTGGACCGAGGCACCCGGCGCTCTCTGCCCTGACCGCGCCGGTGCCTCCTGTGGCCGGGGGCACCGCACACCGCCGGCCGGGTATCTCCGGGCTGCGGTGCCGGGCGGGCTGAGGGTCCCGTCCCGGCGCCGTGGCCCGCGGGTGTTTCCGGGACCCCTCCCGGAAAGGACGCGTTCAGCGGGTCTCGGTGACCTTGGCCAGAGCGCGGGGCGCGTCGGGGTCCTGGCCCCGGGCGATCGTCACCTCGTACGCCAGCATCTGCAGCGGCAGGATCTCCAGGATCGGCTGCAACTCCTCCGGGACGCCCGCCGTGGGCAGCGAGAAGCCCGCCGACGCCGCCTCCACCTGGGCCTTGGGGCCGACCACGAAGAGATCCGCGCCGCGGCCGCGCAGCCGGTCGAGCACCGGCTGGATGGCTTCGCCGCCCCGGCCGTCGGTGACCACGGCGATCACCGGGGAGATGTTGTCGACCATCGCCAGCGGGCCGTGCAGCAGATCCGCGCCGGAGTAGGAGAGGGCGGGGATGTAGCTGGTCTCCATGAGCTTCAGGGCCGCTTCCTTGGCCGTCGGATAGCCGTAGCCGCGCGAGGTGATCACCATGCGCTCGGCGAAGCGGTAGCGGGAGGCCAGCGCCTTGACCTCGGCCCGGCGGCCCAGGACCGCGCCCGCGAGGTCGGGCAGGCTCGCGGCGGCGGTCGTGCCGTCGTTGCCGCCCAGGCCCTCCACGAAGAGGTACAGGGAGAGCAGGGAGGCGGTGTACGTCTTGGTGGCCGGGAGCGCCTTCTCCGGGCCCGCCAGGATGTCGATGTGGTACTCGGACACGGCCGCGAGCGCGGAGTCCGGGTTGTTGGTGACGGCCAGGGTGACGGCCCCGGCCTCCCGGGCGGCCCGGGTGGAGGCCACCAGGTCCGGCGAGCCGCCCGACTGGCTGACGGTGACCACCAGGACGTCCCGCAGGTCCGGCCGGGCGCCGTAGGCCGTCGTGGTGGACATCGAGGCCAGGCCGCAGGGCAGCCCGAGGCGGATCTCCAGGAGGTACTTCGCGTACAGCGCCGCGTTGTCCGACGTACCCCGGGCGGTGAGCAGCACGAACCGGGGCTTCCGGGCGGCGATCTCGGCGGCGACCTCGTGGATGCGGGGCGAGCCCTGTTCGAGGATCCGGCGCAGCATCGCGGGCTGCTCGGCCATCTCGCCGGACATGATGCGGCCGGGCTCGTCGCCCTGGCCGCTCCGGCCGGCCGGAGGGGTGGCGGACATGTGGGGGCCTCCCTGCGCTTCGGGCTGCGGTGTCGGCGTACGGGCGGCGCGTCCACGTCCGCGTGAGCCGCGCCGTACCGGACAAGTCGACCAGGCAATGCCGTGGGCCGCCAGCGGGCCGGGGCGGGCGGGAAGCGCGGGCCGCCGATGTACGGACTGTTCACCGTAGGGCTGCCCGATTCTGCTAAATTGGAGTTTGATTGGTCTATACCACCTCCTCTCCTAGTCAGATCGGCAGGCACAGCGTGGAAGTTGTCATCGTCCCGGACGCCACCGCAGGCGGCGAACTGATCGCGGAGGCCATCGCCGCCCTGCTCAGCCGCAAGCCCGACGCCCTGCTCGGCGTGGCCACCGGCTCGACCCCGCTGCCCGTCTACCGCGCGCTCGCGGCGAAGGTGGCCGCCGGCGCGGTCGACGCCTCGCGCGCCCGGGTCTGCCAGCTCGACGAGTACGTCGGGCTGCCCGCGGGCCACCCGGAGTCGTACCGCTCCGTGGTCCTGCGCGAGGTCATCGAGCCGCTCGGGCTCTCCGAGGCCTCCTTCATGGGCCCCGACGGCTCGGCCGAGGACGTCCAGGCGGCCTGCGAGGAGTACGACCGGGCGCTGGCCGAGGCGGGCGGCGTCGACCTCCAGCTCCTGGGCATCGGCACGGACGGGCACATCGGCTTCAACGAGCCGTGCTCCTCGCTCGCCTCCCGCACCCGGATCAAGACGCTGACCGAGCAGACCCGGGTCGACAACGCGCGCTTCTTCGACGACGACATCGAGCAGGTGCCGCACCACGTGATCACGCAGGGCATCGGGACGATCCTGGACGCCCGCCACCCGATCCTGCTGGCCACCGGCGAGGGCAAGGCGGAGGCCGTGGCCCAGACCGTGGAGGGGCCGGTCGCCTCGATCGTGCCGGCCTCGGCGCTCCAGCTGCATCCGCACGCGACGGTGGTGGTGGACGAGGCGGCGGCGTCGAAGCTGAAGCTGGCGGACTACTTCCGCGCCACGTATGCGGCGAAGCCGGGGTGGCAGGGGCTGTAGGCCTCGGGCCTCGCCCCGTTACGGCTCAGGGCCGGGACGCCTTTACGGTGTCCCGGCCCTGAGCCGTGCGGTGTGCTTCCGCCCGTCCGGCGAGAGGCTTCGTCCTCAAGCGCCGGACGGGCTTGAATCAGCCGGACCGGGCCTTGAGCTGCAAGGCCCGGGCCGGGGCGGTCGGGTCAGGTCTTGGTGCCGGTGATCGTTTCCGCCGCTGCCAGGCCGCAGACCCGGGCCGCGCCGTGGGTGGCTATGTACAGCGCACCCCGGGGGTCCGACTGGGGCAGGCCCATCTCGACCACGATCGTGTCCGGGCGGGCCGCCAGCAGTGCGTCGAGGGCGGCGCCCATCCACGCGTGCCGGTGCTCGTCGCGGACCACGGCGACGATGCGCCGCTCCCCCGCCGCCGCCAGGATCGCGTCCGCCGGGGCGGTGTCCTGGTCGGTGTAGGTGTCCGTGCCGGTGCCGGGCAGGATCCTGTCCAGCTCGGCGGCGATGCCCCACGGGGTCTCGTCGCCGACCGCGATGTTCGCCTCCGCGCCGAACGAGGCGACGTAGGCCGCCTCGTTCAGCCGGTCGCCGGAGCCGGTCACCCGGACCGCGCGGCGGGCGGCGATCAGGCCGATGTCGGGGCTGACTCCGGTGCCGGGCGCGGTCCCCTCCTGCACTGCCGCGCCCGACTCCCGGACGTCCCCCCGAACCCTCTGCGTCCAGGACGCGAGGGCTCGTACACGGGCGGCCGCGTCGGCGAGCCGCTCCTCGGTCAGTTCCCCGCTGCGCACGGCCGCGACGAGGGCGTCGCGCAGCCGCAGCACCGTCTCCTCGTCGGCCAGGCCGCCGCCCACACAGATGGCGTCGGCGCCCGCCGCGAGGGCGAGGACGGACCCGCGCTCGATGCCGTACGTACCGGCGATGGCGTCCATCTCCACGGCGTCGGTGACGATCAGGCCGTCGTAGCCCAGCTCCTGACGCAGCAGACCGGTGAGGATCTGCGGACTCAGGGTCGCCGGGCGGTCCGGGTCGAGTGCGGGGAGCAGGATATGCGCGCTCATCACCGATTTGGAACCCGCTGCGATGGCCGCCCGGAAGGGCACCAGCTCACGGGCGTGCAGGGTGTCGAGGTCCACATCGATGCGGGGCATCGCCAGGTGCGAGTCGACAGCGGTGTCGCCGTGCCCGGGGAAGTGCTTGGTGCAGGCGGCGACGCCGGCGGCCTGGAGCCCCTCGATGTACGCGGCGGTGTGCCGGGCGGCCAGGCGGGTGTCGGCGCCGAAGGAGCGCACGCCGATGACCGGGTTGCCCGGGTTGGAGTTGACGTCGGCGGACGGCGCCCAGTTGAGGTTGACGCCGCACTCGGCGAGCCGGCGGCCGAGCTCCTGGGCGACGGCGCGGGTGAGGTGGACGTCGTCCACCGAGCCGAGGGCGAAGTTGCCGGGGAAGGACGAGCCGTGCGTGACCTCCAGACGGGTCACGTCGCCGCCCTCCTCGTCGATGGCGACGAGGACGTCGTCCCGCTCGGAGCGCAGCCGCCCGGTGAGGGCGGTGAGCTGTTCGGGCGAGGTGATGTTGCGGCCGAACAGGCCTACGGAGGCGAGGCCCTCACCGACGCGGCGCAGCAGCCAGTCCGGTGCGGTGGTGCCGGTGAACCCGGGCTGGAGCACGGCGAGCGCGTCGCGCGTCACGGTGTCCGTGGTGGAAACGAGGGTGGTCATGGGCCCGCACTATCCCTTCACGGCGCCGGAAGTGAGGCCTGTGGCCATCTTCTTCTGGATGATCATGAAGAACACGACGACGGGGAGAGCGATCATGGTCGAAGCCGCCATGAGGGCGCCGTAGTCCGTTCCGCGCTCGGTCGTGAACGTCATCAGCCAGACGTTCAGCGTGTACTTGGAGTTGTCGTTGATGAGGATGTAGGCGAAGAGGTACTCGTTCCACGCGTTCACCAGGGCGAAGATCGACGCGGCGGCGAGCCCGGGGGCGAGCAGCGGGAAGATCACCCGGCGGAAGGCCTGGAAGCGGGTGCAGCCGTCCACCATCGCGGACTCCTCCAGCTCCACCGGGATGTTCACGACGAAGCCGCGGATCATGATGGTGGCGAAGGGCAGCGTGGAGACCAGGTAGACGACGATCAGGCCCCAGTACTCGTCGATCCCGCCCATCGCGTTGAGCTGGGCGTAGATCGGGATGAGCATCGCCGTCGGCGGCAGCATCTGGACCAGGATCATGATCAGGACCAGGGCCTTGCGGCCGAAGAACCGGAACCGGCCGATCGCCAGGGCCGCCAGCGTCGCGATGACCATGCCGCCGACCACCGCGGTGACGGCGACGATCAGGCTGGACTGGATGGCGGTGCCGAAGTTCGGCTGCTCGGTGGCCCGGACGAAGTTGTCGAAGGTGATCGACGTGGGCCAGAGCGTCTGGTCGTAGCTGCGGATCTCCCGGTTGGGCCGCAGGGCGCTGATGACCAGCCAGTAGACCGGGAAGACCATGACCAGGGCGATGCCGAGGCCGAGCAGGTCGAAGTGGAGCCGGCTCTTCTTGCGGTCGGGCCGCAGCGCCTGTGTCGTCTGGGTCGTGCTGCTCATTCGACCTCTCCCGTCTTCATGAGCTGGCGCAGGTAGTACACGGCCACGCCGGACAGCAGCAGCACCGTGATCAGGGCGATCGCGGTGCCCTGGCTGAAGGAGGTGGACTCGAACGCCTTGGAGTAGGAGTAGAGGCCGAGGGTCTCGTACTCCGGCTCGGGCTTGTTGCCGCGCAGCAGCCAGATCTGGCCGAAGACGTTGAAGTCCCAGATCACCGAGAGGGTCGCGACCATGGTGAAGACCGGCTTGATGACCGGCCAGGTGACGTACTTGTAGACGCCGTAGGCGCTGGCGCCGTCGAGGGCGGCGGCCTCCTCCAGTTCCTGGGGGACCTGGGTGAGGGCCGCGTACAGGGTGACGACGACGAACGGGATGGCGCCCCAGACGACCAGCAGGGTGATGATGCCGAAGCCCTGGACGGGGTTGAGGTACCAGTTGTGTCCGAGCCAGTCCTCGCCGACGACCTTGGCGATCAGCGTGTTGATCAGGCCGTAGTCGGAGTCGGCCATGAACCGGAAGATCGAGGCGGCCACCATCAGCGGCATCGACCAGGCCGCGATGAGGCAGGCGGTGAGCACGAGCCGGACCCAGGTGGAGAGCTTGCGCATGAGCAGGGCGACCAGCAGCCCGATGCCCATGGTCAGCGTCACGCAGATGGCCATGAAGACGATCGTGCGGAAGGTGACCCACCAGAACTCGGAATCGCCGAGGATGTTGGTGAACTGCTCGAAGCCGACCCAGGGTGCGGGGTCGCCGGTCCAGAGCTCGCGGCGGCCCATGTCCTGGAAGGACATGATGACCGTCTTGCCGAGGGGGTAGAGGTAGACGGCGGCGATCGCCACGATCGCCGGGAGGATCAGGAAGTAGGGGAGCAGTTCGCCCTTCTTCCGCTTCCTCTTCTGCACCCGGGGCGCGTCGTCGTCGTGGGACGACTTCCCGATCGCCTGCGGGTCAGGTGGTACGGGGACCGGCGGCCCGACGGCCTTGGTATCAGCGGCAGACACGTGGCTGACCTTCCATCGCGGGTCCGGGGCGGGCCCCGGAATTCACGGCGTTCTCTTGCGGGAAAGGCGCGGGGGCCCGGCACTGGTGCCGGGCCCCCGCCTGGCGATCGGAAGGTCAGGATTCCTTGTTGATCAGCTCGTTGATCTTCTCGTCGGCCTTCTTGCCGGCGTCGGCGACGGAGGCGCCCTTGACGATCTCCAGAAGCATGTTCTGGAGGATCTCCTCCTTCTCCACGGAGGCCCAGCCCGGCGCGATCGGCGTGAACCAGGCGTCCGGCACCGCGTTGGCGATGGCGGCGGTCTCCGGCTTCTGCTTCAGCGGCTCAAGCTGCTTCTCGTTGTTGGGGAGGATGTTCTTGGACGCGAGGACCTCCATGGACTTCGCGTTGGTGAAGAGGGAGATCCACTCCTCGCCGAGGTCCTGGACCTTGGACTTGGAGATGGTCGCGAGGTCCGAGCCGCCGATGAAGGACGGAAGGGCCTTGCCCTCGGGGCCGGGCATACCGGCCGTGGCGATCTTGCCCTCGAGCTTCGGATTGCCGTTCTCGCCGGTGGTGACGCTGCCGGCCTCCCACGCCTGGCCGTAGATGACCGCGGCCTTCTCGTTGGCCATGACGTTGGCGTGGTCCTGCTCGTCCTTCGTCACGTCGGCCTTGTTGTACTTCTTGACCAGGTCGACGAAGTGCTGGAGGCCCTTCTGCGCCTCGGGGGTGGAGAGCGCGGCCTTCCACTCCTTGCTGCCCTCGTCGTACGTGGCTATCTGGCCACCGTAGGCGGCGACGTAGGACATCGCGGCGTACCAGTAACGGCCCGGGAGGTAGAGGGAGGTGGCGCGCTTGTCCTTCTTGCCCAGCTCGGCGTCGACCTTGTCCATCGCGGCGAGGAACTCGTCCTCGGTCTGCGGGAGGGCGTCGCTGCCGGTGCCGGCCTTCAGCATGTCCTTGTTGTACACGGCGAGACGGGCGCTCGCGTAGTAGGGAACGCAGTAGGTCTTGCCCTCGAAGGAGCACGTGTCCTTCAGACCCTTGATCCAGGTGTCCGAGTTCTCGTACTTCTTGGGGTCGATTTCTCCGAGCGCACCATTGAGGATGTACTGCATGGTCTCGGTATTGCCGAGTTCCACGACGTCCGGGAATTTGTCGCCGCCGAGGGAGGTGTCCAGCTTCTTGACCTTATCGGCCCACTGCTGGTATTGAACCTTGACGGTGACGCCCGGGTACTTCTTGTTGAACTCGGCGTTGACGTCCTTGACCAGCTCCGGCCAGGTGGACTGGGCCTCGCCCATGAGCCAGACGGTCAGGGTTTCCTTGCGGTCCTTGGGGTCGGCGGACGAATTCTTGTCATCCGAGCCACACGCTGCGACCGAAACCAACATGCCCGCGACACCGATAGCCGCGATGAGCTTGCGCTTCACGTCAAACCCTCCTCAGGGATGCTGCAACCCCACCCACCGCGAAGACATTCGACGAGTTCTGCTGGGGCTGGACCTGGTCTTTAATGGTTTAGACCAGTACCGGGAGCTTGGCCTAGACCTTTAGGGGTGTCAAGGGTGTATAAGAAGTGCACTCGCGTCCGTTATAGGACCGACACCTAAGGGAGGGCGACGACCCGTGACCGGACCGTGCCACCATGTGAGCCGCGACAGACGGAGGAGCCGGTGACGGCAGCAACGCAAGCGTCGGGAAGGCGGGCCATGAGTGCCGACGGGGGCAGTACGGGGAGCGAGACCGGTGCCGGTACGCGCACGGCGCGCGTACCGAAGTACTACCGGCTCAAGCGGCATCTCCTCGACATGACGGACACCCTGCCGCCCGGCACCCCGGTGCCGCCCGAACGCACCCTGGCCGCCGAGTTCGACACCTCACGCACCACCGTGCGCCAGGCACTCCAGGAACTGGTCGTCGAGGGCCGCCTCGAACGCATCCAGGGCAAGGGCACGTTCGTCGCCAAGCCGAAGGTCTCCCAGGCCCTCCAGCTCACCTCGTACACCGAGGACATGCGCGCCCAGGGGCTGGAGCCGACGTCCCAGCTGCTCGACATCGGCTATGTGACGGCGGACGACACGCTGGCCGGTCTGCTGGACATCTCGACGGGCGGCCGGGTGCTGCGCATCGAGCGCCTGCGGCTCGCCAGCGGGGAGCCGATGGCGATCGAGACCACGCATCTTTCGGCCAAACGCTTCCCGGCGCTGCGCCGTTCGCTGGTGAAGTACACCTCGCTCTACACCGCGCTCGCCGAGGTCTACGACGTCCGCCTCGCCGAGGCGGAGGAGACCATCGAGACCTCGCTCGCCACCCCCCGCGAGGCGGGACTGCTGGGCACCGACGTGGGGCTGCCGATGCTGATGCTGTCCCGCCATTCCGTGGACGGCCAGGGCGAACCGGTGGAGTGGGTGCGCTCGGTGTACCGGGGCGACCGCTACAAGTTCGTGGCACGCCTGAAGCGGCCGGCGGACTGAGGGACGGCGGACGAAGATCGGGCGGTGGCCTGGGGATCCCCCCCCGCCCCCGGGTGCTAAACAACTAAGTCGCGCCCCACGAGATGTGTGGGGGTATTGAGATGGGGAG
>NZ_JBHXPF010000056.1:22590-47304 GCF_042718715.1 Streptomyces sp. NPDC058576
GCCCCGGGCCTCCCTCACATCCTGGGGGCCCCCCCCCCTGGGGCGGGCGCAGCCTGGGCCGGCGCCCCAACAGGGGGGGGGCGCGGGGCAACCCCCCCCCCCCCCACCGCCCGTTTTCGGTCATCCCAGGCGGAGCCGGATCGCGTGAACCGATACGCCCTCCCATCCGTGTCGTAACCGCGGAACTTCGGTGGAGACATCGGCGATGCGCGACCGGTATGCGGACAGGGGTTCCTCCAAGCGGTCGCACCACTTAGATTTCGCGCACGTTACGACAAGTGATCGCGCGAGGGGACGGATCGATATGCCGGAATCGCCCACATCAGCACCACCGGTTCCACCAGCACCGGGACGACGGTCGCCGACCCCGAAGTCCATAGCCGTCTGGAGTCTGGTGGCCCTGGTCGGCGCCATCGGCTGGGCCACCCTCGCGCTCTCCCGGGGTGAGGAGGTCTCCGCCGCCTGGATGCTGGCGGCGGCCCTCGGCTCGTACGCCATCGCGTACCGCTTCTACTCCCGGTTCATCGCCAACCGGGTCCTGAAGGCGGACAAGAACCGCGCGACCCCCGCCGAACTCCTGGACAACGGGGTCGATTTCCACCCCACCGACCGCCGGGTCCTGTTCGGCCACCACTTCGCCGCCATCGCGGGCGCGGGCCCGCTGGTCGGGCCTGTGCTCGCCGCGCAGATGGGTTATCTGCCGGGCACGATCTGGCTCGTCGTCGGCGTCATCTTCGCGGGCGCCGTCCAGGACATGGTGACGCTCTTCTTCTCCACTCGCCGCAACGGCCGTTCGCTCGGCCAGATGGCGCGCGACGAGATAGGCCCGGTCGGCGGGATCGCCGCCCTGGTCGCGGTCTTCATCATCATGATCATCCTGCTCGCGGTCCTCGCGCTGGTGATCGTGAACGCGCTCGCGCACTCGCCTTGGGGCGTCTTCTCCATCGGCATGACGATCCCCATCGCCCTCTTCATGGGCGTCTATCTGCGCATCCTGCGGCCCGGGAAGGTCAGTGAGGTCTCCGTCATCGGCGTCGCGCTGCTGCTGCTCGCGATCGTCTCGGGCGGCTGGGTCGCCGAGTCCTCGTGGGCGGACTTCTTCACGCTGGAGCCGGGCACGCTGGTCATCTGGATGATCGCGTACGGGTTCCTCGCCTCCGTGCTCCCCGTGTGGCTGCTGCTGGCCCCGCGCGACTACCTCTCCACCTTCATGAAGGTCGGCACGATCGGGCTGCTGGCCCTGGGCGTGATCGTCGCGCTGCCGACCCTGAAGATGCCCGCGGTCACCGACTTCGCCTCCAGCGGCTCGGGCCCGGTCTTCGCCGGCTCGATGTTCCCGTTCGTCTTCATCACCATCGCCTGCGGCGCGCTCTCCGGCTTCCACTCCCTGGTCTCCTCCGGCACCACGCCGAAGATGGTCCAGAAGGAGACGCAGATCCGGATGATCGGCTACGGCGCCATGCTGGTCGAGTCGTTCGTGGCGATCATGGCGATGATCGCGGCCTGCATCATCGACCCCGGCCTCTACTTCGCCATCAACGCGCCCGTCGGCGTGATCGGCGACAGCGTCCAGTCCGCCTCCGAGGCCGTCGCCAACTTCGGCTTCACCATCTCCCCGGACGCCCTGGCCCAGGCCGCCAAGGACGTCGAGGAGCAGAGCCTCCTCTCCCGGACCGGCGGCGCGCCCACCTTCGCGCTCGGCATGGCGGAGATCTTCTCCGCGGTGATCGGCGGGGCGGGCATGAAGGCGTTCTGGTACCACTTCGCCATCATGTTCGAGGCGCTCTTCATCCTCACCACCGTGGACGCCGGCACCCGGGTCGGCCGCTTCATGCTCCAGGACATGCTGGGCAACGCCTACAAGCCGTTCCGCGAGGTCAGCTGGAAGCCGGGCGTCTGGTTCGCCAGCGCCGTCGTGGTCGGCGGCTGGGGCTACTTCCTCTGGGTCGGCGTGCACGACCCGCTGGGCGGCATCAACCAGCTCTTCCCGCTCTTCGGCATCGCCAACCAGCTGCTGGCCGCCGTCGCGCTGGCCGTCTGCACCACCCTGCTCGTCAAGTCCGGGCGTCTGAAGTGGGCGTGGGTCACCGCGGTGCCGCTCGCCTGGGACGTGGCGGTCACGCTCACCGCGAGCTGGCAGAAGATCTTCTCCGAGGACGTGAAGGTCGGCTTCTTCGCCCAGCGCGACAAGTACCAGGCGGGCATCGACGCGGGAGAGGTGCTGGCCCCCGCGAAGAACATGGAGGAGATGCGGACCGTCGTCACCAACTCCACCGTCGACGGGGTGCTGAGCGCGCTCTTCGCACTCCTCATCATCGTGGTGCTCGTGGACGCCGGGCGGGTCTGCTACAAGGCCATCCGCGACCCGGAGAGCGTCAAGCTCCACGAGACGCCGTACGTGGAGTCCAAGCTCGTCGCGCCGGCCTCGCTCATCGCGACCAAGGAGGAGAAGGCCGAACTCCTCGCGGCGGGCGTCGGCCCCGAGGGCGGCATCCGCAAGGAGGCGGCCAAGACGGGGAGCCGGACATGACGGTCGCGGACGTACGGCGGGTGGCGGGACGGATCCGCTGGTACGTCCGTGAGCTGACCGGCGAGTCCACGTACGACCGCTATCTGGCGCACGCGAGGGCGCACGATCCGGACGCACCGGTGATGACCCGCCGCGCCTTCGAACGCAGCCGTACGGACGCCCGCGAGGCGGACCCCCGCGAGGGCTTCCGCTGCTGCTGAGCACCGTCGGCCGATCGGGGCCGCCGCACCCCTTCCCGGGCGCGGCGGCCCCTTCCCGCGTCCTCGTGCGGGCTGGCCGCCGTTCGGTTTCCCGGTGCGCGGAGCACTCGGCGTACGAAAGGATGTGCCCATGACGCCGCCCTCCCGATCGCCCCGACTCCGGCCCGCCCTCCTGGCCCTGACGCTGGCACTGGCCCTGGCGGCGACGGGCTGCGGCACCGAACCGGCGCCCGACGCGAAGGCGGCGGGCCGCAGCGGCTCGGACGCCCCGGCGCCCGACCGGGCGGAGCTGGAGGCGCGGGCGGCGGCCGTGCAGACCGTCACGGAGCATGTGTGGGTGACCGAGGCCCCGGGCTACGCCCTGGCGCGCCAGTCGGTCGGGGTGCTCGGCGACGACGGGTTCGGCAGCGTGTACACCGAGCCGAACGGCGGCCGGATCCAGCTGTCGGTGGAACGTCTCCCGCACGGCGAGGCCGACTGTACGGACGGCTCCGCGCCCGCGGGCGGTCAGGAGCCCCTGGTGACGTGCGAGCGGGACGGCGAACAGTGGTACCGGGCCACGGAGTCGGGCCACGCGTACGCCCGGGAACAGGGCGGACTCGTGGTCACGCTGAGCGGGCCGCGCGAAGAGGTGGACCGGGCGACGCTGCGGTCGGCGGCGCGGGCCGCTCACCGCGCCGACGACTACGAGCTGGACCAGGTGCTGCCGCCGGCCGGAGAGGTCGCCGGGCGGCAGCCGGTCGAACGCGGCGATCTGCCCCCGGTGGGCGACGGCGCACCGAACAACGAGGTGGGAGCGAGCGGCTGATGGATCTGACGATCAGGGTGGCGGAACCCGCCGAGTACGCCGTGCTCGGCGGGATCGTCGCCGAGGCGTATCTCGGCGACGATCTGCTGGACGGCCCGCAGGATCCGTATCTGCTCAAGCTGCGGGCGGTGGAGCAGCGGGCGGCCGAGGCGGAGGTGCTGGTCGCGCTCGACGCGGACGGGGTGGTGCTCGGGGGTGTGACGTATGCCCCTCCCGGCACTCCGTGGCGGGACATCGCCGGTCCGGACGAGGCCGAATTCCGGATGCTGGCCGTGGCCCGCGCGGGGCGCGGACGGGGCGTGGGAGAGGCGCTCGTGCGGGCGTGCGTCCAGCGGGCCCAGTCCGCCGATGGCGTCCGGGCTCTGGTCCTGTCGACGCAGCCGGCCATGCTCTCAGCCCATAGGATCTACCGTCGGCTCGGCTTTCTGCGAACCCCCGAACGGGACTGGGAGCCGGTGCCGGGCCTACGCCTCATGACCTTCCGGCTGGAGCTGAGGGCGGCGTCCTGAGGGGCGTAGGAAATCGACGCGACACAACATGTGGGGGCCGCAGCATCTGGCGGCCCCCACATGTATGCTCGACCTCGCTGTCGTCGCAGGGGAATCCGGTGCGAATCCGGAACTGTCCCGCAACGGTGTGATCAGTGCGCTTTTGCGCACCCGCAAGTCCGAAGACCTGTCGACAGCGCGTCCGGCTCGACCGAACCGGACGCCAGACGTCCGGGCCTCGCGGATAGGCCGGTGGACGCCGTCAGCTGTGCTGCCCTGCCCGGGGTTTCGCGCTGCCCGGCTTCCCCGCCTTCCGCCGGCCCCCTGCCGAGCGAGGGAAAGCCCAGTGACCATCGCGCCCGCCGATCCGGTTTCAGCCACCGAATCCGCTGCCTCCACCACGTCCGGCGAAGGCACGAACGACGGACCCGGGACCGCCTTGCTGCGGACCCTGACGGACCTCACCGTCGATCTTCCCGACACAGACCCCGGACGGGTCGCCGCCGCCGCGCTGCGCGGGCGCAACGCCCGTTCCGACGAGGCCGAACTGCGCTCGCTGGCCACCGAGGCCTCCGCGGGGCTGATCTCCGAGGACCCGGCGTACTCCCGGCTGGCCGCCCGGCTGCTGACCCGCACGATCGCGGACGAGGCAGCCGGTCAGGGCGCGACGCACTTCTCCGCCTCGGTCGCCGTGGGCCACCGCGAGGGCCTGATCGCCGACCGCACCGCCGCGTTCGTGGAGCTGCACGCGAAGGCGCTGGACGAGCTGGTGGAGCGGACGCTGGCCGAGGGCGCCGACGACCGCTTCGGCTACTTCGGTCTCCGTACGCTGCACAGCCGCTACCTGCTGCGCCACCCGATCACCCGCCAGGTCATCGAGACCCCGCAGCACTTCATGCTGCGCGTGGCCGCGGGCCTCGCCGAGGACGAGTCGGTCCGGGCGCTCGACGAGGTCGCCGCGCTCTACGGGCTGATGAGCAAGCTGGACTACCTCCCCTCCTCCCCCACGCTCTTCAACTCCGGCACCCGGCACCCGCAGATGTCCTCCTGCTATCTGCTGGACTCGCCCAAGGACGAGCTGGACTCGATCTACGACCGCTACCACCAGGTGGCGCGGCTCTCCAAGCACGCGGGCGGCATCGGTCTGTCGTACTCCCGCATCCGCGCCCGGGGTTCGCTGATCCGGGGCACCAACGGGCACTCCAACGGCATCGTGCCGTTCCTGAAGACGCTGGACGCCTCGGTGGCGGCGGTGAACCAGGGCGGCCGGCGCAAGGGCGCCGCCGCGGTCTACCTGGAGACCTGGCACGCGGACATCGAGGAGTTCCTGGAGCTCCGCGACAACACGGGCGAGGACCAGCGGCGTACGCACAACCTGAACCTGGCGCACTGGATCCCGGACGAGTTCATGCGCCGGGTCGACGCGGACACCGAGTGGTCGCTGTTCTCGCCCGCCGACGTGCCCGAGCTGGTCGACCTCTGGGGCGACGCGTTCGACGCGGCCTACCGGGCGGCCGAGGCCAAGGGCCTGGCCCGCAGGACGATTCCGGCGCGTGAGCTGTACGGCCGGATGATGCGGACCCTCGCGCAGACCGGCCAGGGCTGGATGACGTTCAAGGACGCCTCCAACCGGACCGCGAACCAGACGGCGGAGCCGGGCCGGGTCGTCCACTCCTCGAACCTGTGCACGGAGATCCTGGAGGTCACCGACGACGGCGAGACGGCCGTCTGCAACCTGGGCTCGGTCAACCTGGGCGCCTTCGTGGCGAACGGCTCGATCGACTGGGACCGGCTGGACGCCACCGTCCGCACGGCCGTGACCTTCCTCGACCGGGTCGTCGACATCAACTTCTACCCGACCGAGCAGGCCGGGAACTCCAACTCCCGCTGGCGCCCGGTGGGCCTCGGCGCCATGGGCCTCCAGGACGTCTTCTTCCAGCTGCGCCTGCCCTTCGACTCGCCGCAGGCCCGCGCGCTCTCCACGAAGATCTCCGAGCGGATCATGCTGGCCGCGTACGAGGCGTCCTGCGACCTCGCGGAGCGCTCGGGCCCGCTGCCGGCCTGGTCCGAGACGCGCGCCGCGCGCGGTGTGCTGCACCCCGACCACTACGACACCGAGCTGAACTGGCCGGAGCGCTGGGACGCCCTGCGCGCCCGGGTCGCGAAGACCGGCATGCGCAACTCGCTGCTGCTGGCCATCGCGCCGACGGCGACGATCGCCTCGATCGCCGGCGTGTACGAGTGCATCGAGCCGCAGGTCTCCAACCTGTTCAAGCGCGAGACGCTCAGCGGAGAGTTCCTCCAGGTCAACGCCTACCTGGTGGACGAGCTGAAGAAGCTCGGCGTGTGGGACGCCCGCACCCGTGAGGCGCTGCGCGAGGCCAGCGGCTCGGTACAGGGCTTCGCGTGGATTCCCGAGGACGTGCGGGCGCTGTACCGCACCGCGTGGGAGATCCCGCAGCGCGGCCTGATCGACATGGCGGCGGCCCGTACGCCGTTCCTCGACCAGAGCCAGTCGCTCAACCTGTTCCTGGAGACGCCGACGATCGGCAAGCTCTCCTCGATGTACGCGTACGCCTGGAAGCAGGGGCTGAAGACGACGTACTACCTGCGTTCGCGCCCGGCGACCCGGATCGCCCGTGCCGCGTCGGGCCAGGCGTCGGCCGCCGCCCCCATTCCCGTACAGCAGGCTTCGGCGCCCGACGCGGACGCCATCGCCTGCTCTCTCGAAAACCCCGAGTCCTGCGAGGCCTGCCAGTAATGAGCACGAACGAAGAGAAGAACCTGCTCGACCCGGGATTCGAGCTGACCCTGCGTCCGATGCGCTACCCGGACTTCTACGAGCGCTACCGGGACGCGATCAAGAACACCTGGACCGTCGAGGAGGTCGACCTCCACTCGGACGTCGCCGACCTCGCGAAGCTGTCGCCGGGTGAGCAGCACATGATCGGCCGACTGGTGGCGTTCTTCGCGACCGGTGACTCGATCGTCTCGAACAACCTCGTGCTGACGCTGTACAAGCACATCAACTCCCCCGAGGCGCGGCTGTACCTGTCGCGGCAGCTCTTCGAGGAGGCCGTGCACGTCCAGTTCTATCTGACGCTGCTGGACACCTATCTGCCCGACCCGGACGACCGGGCGGCGGCGTTCGACGCGGTCGAGGAGATCCCCTCGATCCGTGAGAAGGCGCAGTTCTGCTTCAAGTGGATGGACTCGGTCGAGAAGATCGACCGGCTGGAGACGAAGGCGGACCGCCGGCGCTTCCTGCTGAACCTGATCTGCTTCGCGGCGTGCATCGAGGGGCTGTTCTTCTACGGCGCGTTCGCGTACGTGTACTGGTTCCGTTCGCGCGGTCTGCTGCACGGTCTCGCCACGGGCACCAACTGGGTGTTCCGTGACGAGACGATGCACATGAACTTCGCGTTCGAGGTGGTGGACACCGTCCGCAAGGAGGAGCCGGAGCTCTTCGACGACGCGCTGGAGCAGCAGGTCACCGACATGCTGAAGGAAGCGGTCGAGGCGGAGCTGCAGTTCGGCCGCGACCTGTGCGGCGAGGGCCTGCCGGGCATGAACACCGAGTCGATGCGCCAGTACCTGGAGTGCGTCGCCGACCAGCGGCTCGCCCGCCTGGGCTTCCCGACGGTGTACGGCTCGGAGAACCCGTTCTCCTTCATGGAGCTCCAGGGTGTCCAGGAGCTGACGAACTTCTTCGAGCGCCGCCCGTCCGCCTACCAGGTGGCCGTCGAGGGCTCGGTCGGGTTCGACGACGACTTCTAGACCCTGACCCACGTCCTGAGGTGAGGGCGCCGCGTGGCCGTGACCGGCCGCGCGGCGCTTTCCGTTTCCGGGGGTCCGGCCACCCGCCACCCCCGTTCCGCCGCCCGCAGCTGGCGGTCGATGCGGCGTTCGCGGGCGACGCCGAGGGCCACGGGCGCGAGGACGAGGGCGAAAAGTGCCGCTACGACCAGGTAGTTCAGGAATGTGTTCATGTCTCTACTCTGGACCGCCCGGACGAAAATCATCAGTGGCAGGACTGCCATCGGGCATCAAATAGCTGCCACACTTGCTCCATGCTGACCAATGTCGCCGCTCTTCTCCTCGACGAGGTCCACCCCTTCGAACTCGGCGTCCTGTGCGAGGTGTTCGGACTCGACCGCAGCGAGGAGGGTCTGCCGGTGCACGACTTCGCCGTGGTCTCCGCCGAGGGCCCCGTCCTGAACACCCACGCGGGCTTCACCATCACCACGCCGCACGGCCTGGAGCGATTGGAGGAGGCCGACCTCATCGCCGTGCCGGCGGGCAGCCACTTCATGGACCGGGAGTATCCCGAGGAGGTCCTGGACGCGCTGCGCCGGGCCGTGGAACGCGGCTCACGGGTGCTGAGCGTCTGCTCGGGGGCGTACGTCCTCGGCGCGGCCGGACTGCTGGACGGCCGCCGCTGCACCACGCACTGGCGGCACGCGGCGGAGCTGGCCCGCCGCTACCCGAAGGCGATCGTCGAGCCGGACGTGCTGTACGTGGACGAGGGCCCGGTGATCAGCTCGGCGGGCACCGCCGCCGGGATCGACGCCTGCCTGCACCTGATCCGGCAGGAGTACGGCCAGGACGCGGCCAACACCCTCGCCCGGCGCATGGTGGTGCCCCCGCACCGGGACGGCGGGCAGGCGCAGTACATCAGCCGCCCGCTGCCCCGGAACGCCTGTGACACGGTCGGCTCCACCCTGGCGTGGATGGAGCAGCACCTCGACCAGGAGATGACGGTCGAGCAACTGGCCGCGCTGGCGCACATGTCGCCGCGCACCTTCGCCCGGAGGTTCCAGCAGGAGACCGGGACCACGCCCTATCGCTGGCTGCTGCGGCAGCGGGTGCTGCTGGCCCAGCATCTGTTGGAGACCTCCGACCGGACGATCGACACGATCGCGGGACAGACGGGCTTCGGAACGGCGGCGACGCTGCGACACCAGTTCGTGCGATCCCTGGGCACCACGCCGAACGCCTACCGCCGGACCTTCCGGGGCCCGTCGGCCACGGCCGTGCCCGACGTCGCCTGAACGCCGGACGGGCCCGGCACCGGGGGTCGGTGGCGGGCCCGTCCGGCGCGGACTCAGTCGTTCGGGACGGTCTCGTAGCGCGGCGTGCCCTCGTCCATCTGCCGCAGCGCGTCCTTGCGCTCCCGCTTGGAGAGCCGGTCGATGTACAGGTAGCCGTACAGGTGGTCCGTCTCGTGCTGGAGGCAGCGCGCGAAGTAGCCGGTGCCCTTGATCCGGATCCGGTTGCCCCGGGCGTCCTGGCCGCGCACCACCGCGTAGTCGGGGCGGGCGAGCGAGGCGTACGCGGTCGGGACCGAGAGGCAGCCCTCGTTGGAGTCGTCCAGCACCCGCGCCTCGGGGGCCAGCTCCTCCAGGACCGGGTTGCAGACGACGCCCGTGTGGCGCTTGCCGTCGTCGTCGGGGCAGTCGTAGACGAAGACCTTCAGGTCCACGCCGATCTGGTTGGCGGCCAGGCCGACACCCTCGGCCGTCTTCTGGCTGGCGAACATGTCGTCGATGAGCTGCGCCAGCTCGTCGTCGAACGCGGTGACGTCCTTGCACTCCTTGTGCAGCACCGGGTTGCCCACGACCGTGATCGGACGGGAGGTGCCTCGCGCGCGGTAGGCCGCCTCGCGCTCCTCACAGTCCTCGGTGTCGACGATGAACCCCTCGTCGTCCACGTCGATCCGCCCGTCCGTCTCCTGCTGCGACATGTCCGCCGTACGCCTTCCTGCAAAACCTGAACTCGGTGACCCCGCCGCAGCCCGTCGAAACCCGGGAAGCGCGGGAGGAGCAGCACCGCGATCGGTGCGCGTACAGCCTACGGGCAGCGGTCAGCAGACTTCTTCGAGATCCCGCCACTCGCGGCTGTCCGGGCTGTCGGCGACCCAGCCGTCCAGCAGCCCGCGCACCAGTCCGGCGGGTGCCGCGAGACCGCACTCGCGCTCGGGGACCCACAGATCGCCGCCGCCCGCGGTGCGGTGGCCGAGCGGTCCCGGGTGGCCCGGCTCGCTGTGGTCGTGCGGGTCCAGGTGCTCCCCGTCGCCCTCGTCGCTCTCCATCCGGCTCTCCGAACACGCCCGGCACAGCAGCCGCACGGAGGAGGACCAGTCCTCTGCGGCGAACCCGGCGTCCGAGGCCAGCTTCTCCAGCGCGTCCCGGTCGTCCTCGGTCGCCGCCTCCAGCAGCACCACCCAGGTCGGCACCGGGGACGGCGCCCACAGCTCGATCTCGTCGAACACCGGATACGAGGGCCCGGCCGCGGTGACCCGCTCGCCGTTGGGCACCCCGTCGTGCAGGACGACCTCGCCCCAGCGCCGCCCGGAGGACGGCAGCGGGATCGAGAGCACCTCGATCCGGGCCGGGTCCAGCCGACGGCCCCAGACCACCTCGGCCTCACCCTCCGGCGAGAGCCGCACCGCGGCGCTGCCCAGCTCCATGCCGGTCGGCTCGGTGGTGGCCGCGCTGTGCTGGCCGCCGCCGGGGACCTTCAGGCCGTACGCCTGCCAGGCCCGCCGCGCCAGCGGCCAGTCCTGGAGGGCGGTGGCCGCGATCCCGACGTTCCACCAGTCCGGGGCGCCCGACTCGCGGTCCAGCAGGGCGACCGCCCGCAGGCCCGCCGCGCGCGCCTGCTCCCAGTCGTGCCGGAACTTGTGCAGCAGCGCCAGATTGAACCAGGACTCCGAGAGCCAGGGCTCCAGATCCGCCGCGCGCGTCAGCAGCGCCCCCGCGTCCTCGTACCGGCCGTCGCCGATCAGCGTGAACGCGCGGTCCGTGGCCTGCCGCCAAGAGGCGGACGGCCGATGCCGTACCTTCCCGAAGATCCTCACGATTCCCGCCTGTCCCGACTGGACACCCTCGTCATCCGCTCTGCTTTCGCATCCAACCATGCCCGGCCGGACGCCCGCTCATTACCCATGGGTTACCCAGCTCCGGCCGGGGTCAGACCGCCCCGCGCGAGGACGCGTCCCAGGGCCTCGACCACCTGTGGCTGGTGGTCGTGCCCGGTGCCGAGCCTGAGCTGCTCCAGCGCGCCGAGCGGCCCGCCCACGCATTCCCCGCACAGGTCGTCGTATGCGTTGGCCGTTCTCACGATCCTGGCGGCGGGCAGTTGATCCCGGTACGGATCGGCCTGCTGCTCCACCACCGCGGCGACCGCCGGATCGACCCCGGTCCGCCGGACCACCGCCCCGCCGAGCAGGGCGATCCGGCGCTGCTCGGCGGCGGGCAGCCGGGCGGTCGCCCCGCCGGCGACCGGGTCGAGGAGGGAGAGCTGGCCGATGTCGTGCATCAGGGCGGCGTGCTCCAGCACGGTCAGCTGCGGCCCGGTAAGACCCAGCTCCCGCCCCACGGCGGTGGCGAGCGCGGCGACCCGGCGGGCGTGGCCGGGCGGGGTGTAGCCGGCGATCTCGGTGGCGCGGGCGAGCGAGGCGATCGTCTGCCGACGCGTCGTGCGGACGGCCGCGTACCGGCGGGCGGAGACCTGGGTGAGCAGCAGCGGCCCGCACAGCACGGGCAGCACCCAGAGCCCGGCGACCGCGACCCCCAGCGCCATCACGACGCCGGTCGCGCCGATCGCGGTCCCGGTCCCGGCGAGCGCGCGCACCTCGTCGACCAGGAGCGACCCGTACGGGGGCGGGGCGCCGGGCCCCTCGCTGCGGGCCCGTGAACGCGTCAGGAGAGCGGTCAGCAGGGCGTCGCACAGGGAGGTCAGCGCCAGGACCGCGAGCAGGAACAGGGCGAAGTACGGCCCGTCGCCCCCTACCCGCTCGGCCTGCCCGGAGGTGTACAGCGGCTGGAAGCAGACCGCCGCGAAGCCCACGGTCAGGGTCCGGCGGGCGGCCCGGTCGGCGTCCGTGCGACGGCCGCGCGCCAGGCGCGGCAGGGCGGCGAGCGCCTGGGCGGCGGCCACCACGGCGACCACCTGGAGCGCCCCGTGCGTGGTCGGCCGCCCGGCGCTGTCCCCGAGCAGGGCGTACGCGAGGGCCCCGGCCGCGGCGAGCGGCGCGGGCTCCCGCTCCCCGGCGGCGGCGCCCCGGCAGACCAGCTCCCCGGCGGCGACCAGAAGCCCGAAGGCCAGGGCGTGGCCCGGCCCGGCGAGCCCGTGCACCAGGGTGTGGGCGAGCCCGACGAGGGCGAGCAGCAGCGCGGCCCCGCGTACCGCGAGCACGGCCGGGGCGGGCGGGCCGCTCCTGTACGGGGCCCTCATCGGCGGCCCGGGGACGGCCTGGCGTCCTGGGACGGCCCGGTGTCCAGGGACGGCCGAGTGCCCTGGGACGGCCGGGTGCCCTGGGACGACCGGGGCAGGGGAGCGGCGGCGGGGTCGCGCGGCGCCGGGAGCGCGTTCCGGCGGGGCCCGGCCGTCGCGTCGTCCGGCGCACGCGGCTCGTCGGCCGTGACGGCGGTGTCGGCGGCGCTCCAGCCGTGCCGGCCCAGGGCCCGGTCCAGTGCCCGCACCATCCGGGGGTCGAACTGGCTGCCCGCGCACCGCTTCAGCTCGGCGAGCGCGGCGGAGACTGGGCGGGCACGGCGGTAGGAGCGGGTGGAGGTCATCGCGTCGAAGGCGTCGGCGACGGCCACGACCCGGGCGAACTCCGGGATGCGCGAGCCGCTGAGCCCGTGCGGATAGCCGCTGCCGTCGAGCCGTTCGTGGTGGTGCAGGATCGCGTCGCGCGCCTCGTCCAGGAAGCCGATGCCCCGGACGATCTCGTGCCCGTACTCCGGGTGCAGCTCCATGATCCGCCGCTCCTCGGGAGTGAGCGGCCCGTCCTTGCGCAGCACCCGGGTGGGGACGCCGAGCTTGCCGACGTCGTGCAGGATCCCGGCGAACCGGAGGCCCTCCACCCGGGGCTCGTCCATGCCGAGTTCACGGGCGATCAGAACGGAGGCCCGGCCGACCCGTTCACTGTGGCCCCGGGTGTAGGTGTCCTTGATGTCCACGGCGTGGACCAGGGCGCGGATGGTGGCGCGGTGGGCGGCCTGTTCGCGGTGGTACTGGGCGAACACCCAGCAGGAGAGGCACATCGGCAGCAGCACGAGGAGCGCGGAGAGGGGGCCGTACGGGCTCCGCCACAGGACGGCCGTCATCAGGCCGGCGAGCGCGTGCACCAGGTGCGGTCCGAGCGCGCGCGGCAGCAGCTCGCAGGCGCTGCGGTGCACGGCCCGGCGTTCCGCCGCCGCGAGGATGACGCCGTCCAGCACGGTCAGCACCAGGCTGAAGGCGACCGCGGCGGCGCAGGCGGGCAGCAGGGCGCGGGGAAAGTCCGGGGCCGCTCCCCCGCCGCCGAGGGTCGCGGGGCCGCCGAGGGCCGCGTGCGCCCAGGAGGCGGCGGCGCAGGTGAGGGCGAGCTGAGCGGCCCGCCAGATCCGGCGGGCCGCGTACGGCGGCTGTTCCACCCGCCCGGCCAGGGAGCCGATCAGCGCGACCTGCGCGGCGGCCGCGGGCGGCAGCAGGAAGGCGGCGGTGAGGAGGATCGGAAGGAGCGCCCCGGCGGCGACCGGTCCGGAGCCTCCGGGCGACGAACGGCGGCCGGCCAGCTCGCAGCCGAGCCCGACGGCGGCCAGCAGGGCCGCCGTGCCCCACGGGACCGGAGCCCCGGAGGCGTACACGGGAAGCGCGGACCAGACCGCGCAGAGAACGGCGGCCAGGATGCAGGCACGCGCCGCCGCCGGTGTGCCCCTCACGCCCGCACTCGCCCCCAGCATGGTCGATGGACGCGCCACGCTAGCGAGTTGCGCGGCTCACCGAGCCGCTACGGATCCGATTAGCACATTCGGGTGACTACTCGGCGGCGGTCGCCGACCGGTCCGTGTCCTGCACGGTCACGTCCTGATCGGGCACGGCCTCGCCGGCCCGGATCAGGTCGATCCGGCCCATCACCTTGGAGCGCAGGTCGGTCGGGACGTCGTCCTGTCCGCAGCAGCGCTTGACCAGCTTCTTCACGGCCTGTTCCAGGCCGTACTTCTCCAGGCACGGGGAGCACTCCTCGAAGTGCGTCTCGAACTTGGTGCAGTCGCCCTCGGGCATCTCCCGGTCGAGAAACTCGTAGAGATGGTCGAGGACCTCCGAGCAATCCGTCTCGTGCGGCTCTCCGCAGCTCATGAGGTAGAGCCCTTCCGATCGTCCGAGTCACCGGCACCGGCCGCGACGAGCCCGCGCTCACGGGCGTAGTCCTCCAGCATGCCGCGCAGCTGGCGGCGGCCGCGGTGCAGCCGGGACATCACCGTACCGATGGGAGTCCCCATGATGTCCGCGATCTCCTTGTAGGCAAAGCCCTCGACATCGGCGAGATACACGGCGATGCGGAACTCCTCGGGAATCGCCTGGAGCGCCGACTTCACGTCGGAGTCCGGGAGATGGTCGAGCGCCTGGGACTCCGCCGAGCGCAGACCGGTCGACATGTGCGACTCGGCCCGGGCCAGCTGCCAGTCCTCGATCTCCTCGGCGGCGCTGCGCTGGGGCTCGCGCTGCTTCTTGCGGTACGAGTTGATGAAGGTGTTGGTGAGGATGCGGTACATCCACGCCTTGAGATTGGTGCCCTCACGGAACTGGTGGAAGGAGCCGTACGCCTTGGCGTAGGTCTCCTGGACCAGGTCCTCGGCATCGGCCGGATTGCGCGTCATGCGCAGCGCGGCCGAGTACATCTGGTCGAGAAAGCCGAGGGCGTCCCGCTCGAAGCGCGCGTTGCGCTCGGCGGACGTCTCCGGTGCACGGCCGTCGTCGGTCCCTGTGTCGGTCCCAGTGACCGGACCCACCTCCTCCAACGATGTGGCGGAACCGAAACCGGACCCGCTCGCATCGGAGAATAGTCGACCTTGCTTCGAGGCGGGCTGTCGATCACCGCCGCCGGAGGGCCGCTCGTGGCTCGTCCTCGCCGCAGACAGGACAGTCCACTCCAGGTCAGCGGCGTTCGAGCGACTGGGGCAGATGGTCGAACCCATGCGACGGACTCCCTCTCCACGTACGACGTTGTTGTACCGACGTCCCGAACAACAGCGCCTCGGCGCGGAGCATTCCCGGGGCCGGCGGCACGCGCGTGGCAGCCGTGGCGGCCGGGGCGCACGAGGTCATCCGAGTGACGTGAGCCACCCGGTGACCGCTCCGGTGAGGATGCCCATGGCCTGCTCTTCGGTCAGCCCGGACCTTTTCGGCACCGCGAACCCGTGGTCACCGTGCGGCACTTCGGCCAGTTCGTAGGAGCCGGGCGGGAATTCCGCGGGTCGGCCGAACGGGTCGTTGCCGCCCTGCACCACCAGGGTGGGCACGCCCGCGCCGAGCAGTTCGTCGGCGCGGGACTTCTCGGGCTTGCCCGGGGGGTGCAGCGGGAAGCTGAGCGCGAGGACGGCCGCGGCGCCCAGTTCGGTGGCGGTCCGGCAGGCGACCCGGGCCCCGGCACTGCGGCCCCCGGCGACGACGGGCAGCCCGGGGGCGGCGAGCGTGGGCCAGAGTCCGCGCCAGCCGGTGTCCAGGGTCTTCGGGGCGGGGGCCAGCTTCTTGCCGGCCACCCGCCAGGGCTGCTCCACCAGGGCGACGGTGACGCCGTGTCCGGGCAGGGCGGCGGCCAGCGCCTTCAGGTCCCGGGCCTCGATCCCGCCGCCCGCCCCGTGGCTCACGGCGAGCACGAGGCGCGGCGCGGACGCGGGGACCCAGGTGATCCGGGCCTCACCGGCGTCGGTGGTGATGTTCTGCGTACGTGGTTGACGGCTCACCGCGCCATCCTCTCCCGCCCGCGGTTCAGAACAGCGTGGACTCCTCCGGCGCGGCCAGCTCCTCCAGCAGTTCGGGCCCGTTGTTGCGGACGTTGCTGACGGCGGTGGCGACCGGGTAGGCGCGCATCAGCCCGCCGGGCGGCGGTTCGAGGAGCGCGCGCAGCTCGTCGGGGTCCGTGTGCGTGGGGTCCAGCCAGGTGTCCCAGCGGTCGGCGGTGAGCATCAGCGGCATCCGGGGGTGGATGTCGGCGAGCGCGCCGGGCCCTTCGGCGGGGGCGACGGCCAGCGGGGTGGTCTCCGCCTCGGTGGTGATCACCGAGCAGGTCACCCACCAGGCGTTCTCGTGGTCGCCGGGCAGTGTCGTGTCGCGCCAGAACTCGTACAGACCGGCCATCGCGAAGACCGACCCGTCGGCCGGGGTGACGAAATACGGCTGCTTGCGGGCCCGCTTCTTGCCCTTCTTCTCCTCCAGCTGCCGTTCCTCGGAGCCGGTGACCCACTCGTAGTAGCCGTCGGCGGGCAGGATGCAGCGGCGCTGGGCGAAGGCGCGGCGGAAGGAGGGCTTCTCGTGCACGGTCTCCGCGCGGGCGTTGATCATCCGGGCGGCGCCCTCGGGGGTCTTCGACCAGGACGGCACGAGTCCCCATTTCAGTGCCCGCAGCTGGCGAACCGGACGCTGGTCGTCCGCGTCTTTAACAGGACGCTCCAGAACCGCGTAGACCTCTTTGGTCGGCGCCACGTTCCAGTCCGGCTCCAGCGTCTCGGTGGGTTCCCACTTCTCGACGCCGAAGAGTCCGGTCAGGTCCTCGGGCTTCCGACTCGCTGCATACCGTCCGCACATAAGTGCCAGACTGCCACGACCGCCCGCCCCGACCGCAAGGAGTCGCCCGGCCGATGAACAGCACCGAATTGGGCGATCTGTGGGATCGCGTGACCGGAACCCAGTCCGCACCGGAGCAGTGGCTGGTGGTGGTGACGGCCACGCTCGCGCTCATCGCGGTCGTACCGAACCCGATATGGCGGCTCGCCCGCAACACCATCACCATCGCGCACGAGGGCGGCCACGGTCTGGTGGCGCTGCTCACCGGGCGGCAGCTCTCCGGCATCCGGCTGCACTCGGACACCAGCGGGCTGACCGTGAGCCGCGGCAAGCCGACGGGGATCGGGATGATCCTCACCGCGGCGGCGGGCTACACGGCCCCCTCGCTGCTGGGCCTGGGCGGCGCCTGGCTGCTGACGAACGGCAGGATCACCCTGCTGTTGTGGGTGGCGACGGCGCTGCTCGCGGTGATGCTGGTGATGATCCGCAATGTCTACGGGGCCCTCACCGTCATCCTGACCGGCACCACGTTCCTGCTGGTGTCCTGGCTGACCTCGTCGGACGTGCAGTCCGCGTTCGCCTACGTGGTGGTGTGGTTCCTGCTGCTGGGCGGGGTGCGGCCGCCCTTCGAGCTCCAGTCCAAGCGGCGCTACGGAGGGGCCCCGGACTCCGACGCGGACCAGCTGGCCCGGCTCACCCACGCCCCGGCGGTGCTGTGGCTGTTCCTTTTCCACGCGGTGTCGCTGTGCTCGTTGATCGGTGGCGGAAGGTGGCTGCTGGGCTGGTGAGGGCGGGTTGGCCGCCGCGGTCCGTACCACGCTTTCGTTACGGTGCGGTTTCCGCCCTTTTAGCCAGGATCCGGGTCGGCGCAAAGCCACTAAAGTGTTGGCCATGACCGAGAGTTCCGTGCAGCCCGCCCTCTGGCCCGCCCCCCACGCGAGCGGAGCCGTCGACGCGACCGTCACCGTGCCCGGATCCAAATCGGTCACCAATCGCGCGCTCGTGCTGGCCTCGCTGGCCTCCGAGCCGGGCTGGCTGCGCCGCCCGCTGCGCTCCCGCGACACCCTGCTCATGGCCGACGCGCTGCGCGCCATGGGCGTCGGCATCGAGGAGACCGTCTCCTCCGCGTCCGCGAGCAGCCCGTCCGCCGCGGCCTCCCCGGACAGCACGGGAGAGGCCTGGCGGGTCATCCCGGCGGGGCTCCACGGCCCGGCGACGGTCGACGTCGGCAACGCGGGCACCGTGATGCGCTTCCTGCCGCCCGTGGCCACGCTCGCCGACGGCCCGGTCCGCTTCGACGGCGACCCCCGCTCCTACGAGCGCCCGCTGACCGGCGTGATCGAGGGGCTGCGGGCGCTCGGCGCGCGGATCGACGACGACGGGCGCGGGGCGCTGCCGCTGACCGTGCACGGCGGCGGGGCGCTGGAGGGCGGCCCGGTGTCGATCGACGCCTCGTCGTCCTCGCAGTTCGTCTCGGCGCTGCTGTTGTCGGGGCCGCGCTTCAACCAGGGCGTGGAGGTCCGGCACACCGGATCCACGCTCCCCTCGATGCCGCACATCCGGATGACCGTCGACATGCTGCGGGCCGTCGGCGCCCAGGTGGACGAGCCGGAGACGGGCGGCGAGCGAGACGTCTGGCGGGTCTCCCCCTCCGCCCTGCTCGGCCGGGACCTGACGATCGAGCCGGATCTCTCCAACGCCCAGCCGTTCCTGGCCGCCGCCCTGGTGACCGGCGGCCGGGTCACGATCCCCGACTGGCCGGAGCGGACCACCCAGCCGGGTGACGCGCTGCGCGAGATCTTCACCGCGATGGGCGGCAGCTGCGAGCTGACCGAGCGCGGACTGACCTTCACCGGTACGGGCAGGATCCACGGCATCGACGTGGACCTCGGCGAGGTCGGCGAGCTGACCCCGGGCATCGCCGCGGTCGCCGCCCTGGCCGACTCCCCCTCCACGCTGAGCGGCGTCGCCCATCTGCGGCTGCACGAGACGGACCGGCTGGCCGCGCTGACCAAGGAGATCAACGAGCTCGGCGGCGACGTCACCGAGACGGCCGACGGGCTGCACATCCGCCCGCGCCCGCTGCACGGCGGCGTCTTCCACACGTACGACGACCACCGCATGGCCACCGCCGGGGCGGTCATCGGCCTGGCGGTGAAGGGCGTGGAGATCGAGAACGTGGGCACGACCGCCAAGACCCTGCCGGACTTCCCGGACATGTGGACCGGAATGCTCGGGGCCTAGGGATCATGCGCCGCTACGGGAAGAACCCCGACGAGGACGACATCCGCGTCCGCCCCAACCGCAAGGGCAACCGGCCGCGTACGCACATCCGGCCCAAGCACGAGGACGCCGAGGACGGCATGGTCCTCACCGTCGACCGGGGCCGGCTCACCTGTCTCGTCGAGGGCCGGACCGTGGTGGCGATGAAGGCGCGCGAGCTGGGGCGCAAGGCCGCCGTGGTGGGCGACACCGTCTCCATCGTCGGCGACCTCTCCGGCGAGAAGGACACGCTGGCCCGGATCGTGCGCATCGCCCCGCGCCGCACGGTGCTGCGCCGCACGGCGGACGACGACGACCCGTACGAGCGCGTGGTCGTCGCCAACGCCGACCAGCTGGCCATCGTCACCGCCCTGGCCGACCCGGAGCCCCGCCCGCGCATGATCGACCGCTGCCTGGTGGCGGCGTACGACGGCGGGCTCACCCCGCTCCTGGTGCTGACCAAGTCCGACCTCGCGTCCGCGGACAAGCTGCTGGAGGCGTACACCCCGCTCGGCGTCCCGTACATCGTGACCAGCCGCGAGGAGCTGGAGAACGGGGACGCGGCCGACCGGGTCCGGGAGTTCCTGAACGACCGCGTCACCGCCTTCGTCGGGCACTCCGGGGTCGGCAAGACGACGCTGGTCAACGCCCTGGTGCCGAAGGACCGGCGGCGGACCACCGGCATCGTCAACGCGGTCACCGGCCGGGGGCGGCACACCACCACCTCGGCCCTCGCGCTGCCGCTGCCGGGCGACCGGGGCTGGGTGGTCGACACCCCGGGCGTCCGGTCCTTCGGGCTGCACCACGTGGACCCCTCCCGCGTCATCAACGCCTTCCCCGACCTCCAGCCAGGCACCGAGAACTGCCCGCGCGGCTGCACCCACGACGGGAACCAGCCCGAGTGCGCGCTGGACGCCTGGGTCGCCGAGGGGCACGCCGACCCGGCGCGCCTGGACTCCCTGCGCCGGCTGCTCGCGACCCGGGAGAGGCGCGAGGGCGACTGACGGCGGCTCCGGCCGCAATCGTTCGGGACGGCGTGGGCATGTTTGCGAGCTTCAACGACCGGCAAAGGCATAATCGCACCGAGTGGGACGAAGCCGTCACCTATGCGGGAGGCAACTGACGATGGCGTGGCTGCTGGTCGTGGTCGCAGGACTGCTGGAGACCGGCTTCGCCGTGTGTCTGAAGCTCTCCCACGGATTCACCCGCCTCTGGCCGACGATCGCGTTCGCCGTGTTCGCACTCGGGAGCTTCGGTCTGCTGACCCTGGCGCTGAGGAAGCTGGACGTCGGTCCGGCGTACGCGGTGTGGACCGGGATCGGGGCGGCCGGGACGGCGATCTACGGCATGATCTTCCTCGGCGACGTGGTCTCCACGCTGAAACTGGTGTCGATCTCCCTGGTGATCATCGGCGTGATCGGCCTCCAGCTGTCCGGCTCGGCCCACTGAGCCCCACCCCCTCGCGCACCGCCGGCCGCGACGCCTCCCGGACGAGGCGGAGCGCGCGGCTGTCCGCGGCGTCGTCGCCCGGCACCGGGACGATCACACAGGACAGCGCGAGGCGTAACGCGATCTCGCAGCGCCCGGCGGCGGCCCCGGGCGACGCGGCCGCCATCCGGTCCCGTACCAGCGCGAGCAGTTCCTCGGGGACCGGCGCCGGCCTCCCGCCCGTGCGTCCCCGGGAGCCCGGCCCCCGGTCCGGGCGAGGCAGCCCTTCCGCCCAGTCTCCCGTGAGCAACGCCTTGACCAGGGGGTTCTGGCGGGCGGCCCGGATCGTCCAGAGCGCGACGGCGGTGGGACGGTCGGGCGCGGGGGCGGTCAGAGCGCGGTCCACCCCGGCGAGATAGCCGTCCGCGGCCCGCCGGATGAGGGCCCCGGCCAGTCCGCTCTTGGTGCCGAACTCGTTGTAGAGGGTCTGCCGCGAGACGCCCGCCAGGGTGGCGACGTCGACCATGCGCACGGCGCGCCAGGGGCGGTCGGACAGCGTCCGGAGGGCGGCGTCCAGCAGAGCCTGCCGTGCCGTCGGCATCGTCGCCTCCCCGCCCCGGGATCCTGCCGTTCAGAGTTGACGCGCTTGCGGAGGCTGTCAAGGTCCCGGGCGGCGGCAGGGGCGCTGTAGCCCGCGTCCGGCGGCGCTGGATACTGTGGCGGCATGCCCGACTACCACGATGATCTGCGCCTCGCCCACGTACTGGCGGACGCCGCCGACGCCGCGACGATGGACCGGTTCAAGGCTCTCGACCTGAAGGTGGAGACCAAGCCGGACATGACGCCGGTGAGCGAGGCCGACAAGGCCGCCGAGGAGCTGATCCGGGGCCACCTGCATCGGGCCCGCCCGAGGGACGCGATCCTGGGCGAGGAGTACGGGGTCGAGGGCACCGGTCCGCGCCGCTGGGTGATCGACCCGATCGACGGCACCAAGAACTACGTGCGCGGTGTGCCGGTGTGGGCGACGCTGATCTCGCTGATGGAGGCGGGCGACGAGGGCTTCCAGCCGGTGGTGGGCGTGGTCTCCGCGCCCGCGCTGAACCGGCGCTGGTGGGCGGCGAAGGGCGCGGGCGCGTTCACCGGCCGCAGCCTCACTTCCGCGACGCGCATGCACGTGTCGAAGGTGGAGCGGATCGCGGACGCCTCGTTCGCGTTCTCCTCGCTGTCCGGCTGGGAGGAGCAGGGCCGCCTCGACGGAATCCTGGACCTCACCCGGGCCTGCTGGCGGACGCGGGGGTACGGGGACTTCTGGCCGTACATGATGGTCGCCGAGGGTTCCGTGGACATCTGCGCGGAGCCGGAGCTGTCGCTGTGGGACATGGCGGCGACCGCGATCGTCGTCCAGGAGGCGGGTGGCCGGTTCACCTCGCTGGACGGTGTGGACGGCCCCGGCGGCGGGAACGCGGCGGCCTCGAACGGGCCGCTCCACGACGAACTGCTGGGCTATCTCAACCAGCGCTACTAGGCCTTCCGTTCGGATCGCGCAGGCCCCCGCGAGCCCGGCACGGCCCGAACCGGAGCCCCGACAGCCGACACCGCTGATCGCGGGACGCCCCGGGGGGGTGCGACACACGCTCGCGCACTCCCCCGGTGTGCACCCGGTTCACCCCTTGTCGGCCCGCCCCAAGGGTGCAACTCTGAGAGTCCCCCCACTTGTGAACTTGTGAATCGACTCACAGAGTCGGCTCACCGAGGAGGTGGCTCGATTCATGCTCGTCCGTGACGCCATGAGCACGGTGGTCCTCACCATCGGCCCCACCCATACGCTCCGCCAGGCGGCCCGGCTGATGTCGGCCCGCCGTATCGGGGCAGCTGTCGTCCACGACCCGGACACCTGCGGGCTCGGCATCATCACCGAGCGCGACATCCTCGACGCGATCGGATCCGGGCTCGACCCCGACCGGGAGACCGCGTCCGCCCACACCACCACCGACGTGGTGTTCGCCGCCCCGGCCTGGACCCTGGAGGAGGCCGCGGAAGCCATGACGCACGGTGGATTCCGGCACTTGATCGTGCTGGACGGCGACGGCCCGGTGGGCATCGTGTCGGTGCGCGACATCATCCGCTGCTGGGCGCCCGCCCGCCGTACGGCTGCCGCGGCGGCCGGCTGACCCCGCCGGGGGCCGGAACGACCGGTGGGCCGGACCCCCGCGAGGGGATCCGGCCCACCGTCGACGACAGGCGTCCGGTCAGCCGCGAAGGGCCTGGACCGCGGTTTCCAGCCGCTTGCCGAAGTCACCGTCCGCCTGGCGGAAGTTGTTGATCGCGCGCTCGGCGATGTCGTCGCGCGAGACCTTGGCGATGAACCCGGCGAGGTTCTCGACCAGCCGGACCTTCTCGTCCTCGGAGAAGAGCCGGTAGAGGTCGCCCGCCTGCACGAAGTCGTTGTCCTCGGCATGGCCGGGGGCCTCGGTGCTGCCGGTGGCGCCGGCGACCGGGACCGGCTGCCAGAGCGGCCGGTCGGTCTGGGAGGGGCCGCCGAAGCTGTTCGGCTCGTAGTTCTTGGCGCCCTTGTGACGGCCGTCGTAGAGGAAGCCGTCCCGGCTGTTGGTCCGCGCCTCGGTGGCGTGCGGGCGGTTCACCGGCAGGTGGTCGGCGTTGATGCCGACGCGGTAGCGGTGGGCGTCGCCGTACGCGAAGAGGCGGCCCTGGAGCATCTTGTCCGGGGACGGGCCGATGCCCGGCACGAAGTGCGCGGGGCTGAAGATCGACTGCTCGACCTCGGCGAAGATGTTCTCCGGGTTGCGGTTGAGCTCCAGCCTGCCGATCTCGATCGGCGGGTAGTCCGCGTGCGGCCACACCTTGGTGAGGTCGAACGGGTTGAAGCGGTACGTCGCCGCGTCCGCCGCCGGCATGATCTGGACCTGCACCGTCCAGGACGGGAAGTCGCCCTGCTCGATCGCCGCGCGCAGATCGCGCTGGTGGCTGTCGGGGTCCTCCCCGGCGAGCTTGTCGGCCTCGCCCTGGGTGAGGTTCCTGATGCCCTGGTCGGTCTTGAAGTGGTACTTGACCCAGAAGACCTCGCCGGCCTCGTTGTTCCACTGGTAGGTGTGCGAGCCGTACCCGTTCATGTGGCGCAGCGTGGCCGGGATGCCGCGGTCACCGAAGAGCCAGGTCACCTGGTGCGTCGACTCGGGCGACAGGCCCCAGAAGTCCCAGACGTTGTCCGCCTCCTGCGAGCCGGTGTACGGGTCGCGCTTCTGGGTGTGGATGAAGTCGGGGAACTTGATGGCGTCCTTGACGAAGAACACCGGGGTGTTGTTGCCGACGAGGTCGTAGTTGCCCTCCTCGGTGTAGAACTTCAGCGCGAAACCGCGGGGGTCGCGCACGGCGTCGGCGGAGCCGAGGTTGCCCGCGACGGTGGAGAAGCGCAGGAAGGTCTCGGTCTGCTTGCCGACCTCGGAGAGGAACTTCGCCCGGGTCCACTCCGAGACGTCGCGGGTCAGCGTGAAGGTGCCGTACGCGCCGGCGCCGCGGGCGTGCACGATGCGCTCCGGTATGCGCTCGCGGTTGAAGTGGGCGAGCTTCTCCAGCAGCGCCTGGTCCTGGACGAGAACGGGACCGCCGGGGCCCGCGGTCTCACTGTTCTGGTTGTCGGCGACCGGCGCGCCGGCCTCCGTAGTGAGCGGTCCCTGCGTCACGTGCGCCTCCTGCGTCCTATCTGTACAGCAGTTGCTGTCCAGCCCTGTCCCTTGGTCAATGCCGTTCCCGATCCTACAATGGACAATGTCTAAGTCAAGCAAGCATCCAAAGTCACACCCGATCGGGATTTCCGTTCCCCACTGTTAGGCTGGGCTTCATGAGCGACCTGCTGGAACGACTTCGTGGACGCGGCTGGCGCATGACGGCGCAGCGGCGTGTCGTGGCCGAGGTCCTCGACGGGGACCACGTGCACCTGACGGCGGACGAGGTCCACGCGAGGGCCGTTTCCCGGCTGCCCGAGATCTCGCGCGCCACCGTCTACAACACCCTCGGCGAGATGGTGTCCCTCGGCGAGGTGCTGGAGGTCTCCACCGATCACCGCGCCAAGCGCTACGACCCGAACGCCCACCACCCCCACCACCACCTGGTGTGCGCACGGTGCGGCGCGATCCGGGACGTGCATCCGGCGGGCAACCCGCTGGCGGACCTGCCGACGGACGAGCGCTACGGCTTCATGGTCTCCGGCGTCGAGGTGACGTACCGCGGCATCTGCCCGAACTGCGCCGCCACCGCCTGAACCGCGAGAGCCGGGCCCGTCTGTTCCGACAGGCGGGCCCGGCTCTTTTCGTGTCCGGACATGACGAAGGCCCGGATCTCGATGAGATCCGGGCCTTCGTCTTCAGTAGCGGGGACAGGATTTGAACCTGCGACCTCTGGGTTATGAGCCCAGCGAGCTAC
>NZ_JBHXPF010000057.1:0-45425 GCF_042718715.1 Streptomyces sp. NPDC058576
CCGCTGGTCGTAGACCGCGCCCCAGGAGGCGTATGTCATACCTTCAGATACTTGCGCAGCGCGAAGAGCGCGGCGATCGCCGGCATCAGCAGGCCGATCGCGAGCACCAGCGGAAGCTTGGTGAGAACCGCGTCCCAGCCGATGAAGTTGATCAGGTTCAGCTTCTCCTGGAGGGCGAGGCCGCCGTCGATCAGGAAGTACCGCCCGCCGAGCAGCATGGCGCAGGCCAGCACGCCGCCGATCAGGCCGGCGACGGCCGCCTCCATGATGAAGGGGGCCTGGATGTAGAAGCCGGAGGCCCCCACGAGGCGCATGATGCCCGTTTCACGTCTCCGGCTGAACGCGGAGACGCGCACGGTGTTGACGATCAGGATCAGCGCGATGACCAGCATCAGGATCATCACGTAGATCGCGACGACGTTCATGCCGTTCATCAGCTCGAAGAGGTTGTCCAGGATGGACCGTTGGTCCTGGACGGACTGCACCCCGTCCCGCCCGGCGAAGGCCGTCGCGACGACCTTGTACTTCTGTGGGTCGTCCAGCTTCACGCGGAACGACTCCTGCATCTGGTCGGGCGTGATGTTGCCCGCCATCGGGGAGTCGCCGAACTGCTCCTGGTAGTGCTTGTACGCCTCGTCGACCGTCTCGAAGTGGACCGTGTCGACGGCGTCCATCTTCTCCAGATCGGCCTCGATCTCCGCCTTCTGCTCCTTGGTGACAGCCCCCTTGGCGCACTTGGGCATGTCCTTGGCGTCGTTCTTGTTGCAGAGGAAGATGGAGACGTTGACCTTGTCGTACCAGTAGTCCTTCATCGTGCTGACCTGCTCGCGCATCAGCAGCGCACCGCCGAACAGGGCGAGCGAGAGGGCGACGGAGACCACGACCGCGAAGGTCATCGTGAGGTTGCGGCGGAGACCGACGCCGATCTCCGACAGGACGAACTGGGCGCGCATGGCGTCCTTTCAGTACTCGATGCTCGAAATGCACGAGGGGCCGGAGCCCCCCGGTCAGTGCTGGTAGCCGTAGACGCCGCGCGCCTGGTCGCGTACGAGACGGCCCTGCTCGAGCTCGATGACGCGCTTGCGCATCTGGTCGACGATGTTCTGGTCGTGGGTCGCCATGATCACGGTGGTGCCGGTCCGGTTGATCCGGTCCAGCAGCTTCATGATGCCCACCGAGGTCTGCGGGTCGAGGTTGCCGGTCGGCTCGTCCGCGATCAGCAGCATGGGGCGGTTGACGAACGCGCGGGCGATGGCCACACGCTGCTGCTCACCACCGGAGAGCTCACCGGGCATCCGCTCCTCCTTGCCGCCGAGGCCGACGAGGTCGAGGACCTGGGGCACGGCCTTGCGGATCTCGCCGCGGGGCTTGCCGATGACCTCCTGCGCGAAGGCCACGTTCTCCGCGACCGTCTTGTTGGGCAGCAGACGGAAGTCCTGGAAGACCGTCCCCAACTGGCGGCGCATCTGCGGCACCTTCCAGTTGGACAGCCGCGCGAGGTCCTTGCCGAGCACATGGACCATGCCCGTGCTGGCGCGCTCCTCGCGCAGGATCAGTCGCATGAAGGTCGACTTGCCGGAGCCGGAGGACCCCACCAGGAAGACGAACTCACCCTTCTCGATGTCCAGCGAGACATCGCGCAGAGCCGGTCGGGTCTGCTTCGGGTAGGTCTTGGAGACGTTGTCGAATCGGATCACGGATGCACCACGGTCGGCCGGGAGTAGGTGAGCGTGACCATACGCGAACCGGGCTCACGCGTGCAGGCGGCGTCCGGCAATGGGCGATTTATGGCGGATCACCCTACGGAACGAAACGGGTCGTGCCGGACCTTGTCCGGCGGGCCGCGCCGAAAACGCCGCGAGCTGGCACAGTGGTGGGGGGAACGGTTGCGTTTCCGTGAGCGTTGTGCGGAGAGAACGCAGGCAAGCGGCTCCGCCGCGCGGGAGGAGGAATGCGCATGACCTATGACCGACTGGTGTGCGCGAACTGCGCGTCCCCCGTCAGCGAGGGCCGTTGCCGTGTCTGCCGCGCCGTGCGGCAGCAGATGCTGGAGGAGCAGGGCCAGGGCCCGCTGGCCGGGATGAGCCCGGCGACGCTGATCGCCCTGATGGTGGTGCTGCTGACGGCGCTCGCGCTGCTGGCGCACCAAGCGGCCTGATCGGGCGCGCGCGGCCCTGCGGGGCCACCCCTCATCATCCCCATCGCCCCTTCGGGGCTGACAGACGCACGCGTACGGCCGCCTGAGCGGTCCGGGCGCGCGGAAGGGCCCGGGAGGCGTCGTACGCCCTCCCGGGCCCTTCCTCATGCTGTGCCGTGCCGTGCAGGGGCCTGACTCGCGCCCGCTACCCGTCGGTACGGTCCACCGGGGTCCCCTCGGACCCGGCCGCGGACCTAGGCGACCGTGCGACCGCCGCCGACGAGGCGCGGCAGGACGCGGAAGCCGATGCCGCCCGCGATCATCGTCGCGGCGCCGATGACCAGGAAGGTCGTCTCGGCCGCACCGGTCTCGGCGAGCTCTTCCTTGCCCTTGCTCTGCTCGACCGGCTTGTTGCCGACGCTGTCGGTGTCGGTGTTGTCGGTGCACTCGGCGCCGTCGAGGTCGACGGTGCAGGAGCCGACGTCGTCGCCACCGCCGGTGGAGCCGGACGTGCCGGTCGCGCCCTGGTCGCCACCGGAAGCGCCCGAGGTGCCGGTGGAGCCCGAGGTACCCGTGGTGCCCGAGGTGCCGGTGGAGCCGGTCTGCCCCTCGGAGGTGTCGCCGGTCGAGGACGTCTCGCCGGTGGTCTCACCCGTGGTGGTCTCACCGGTCGTCGAGGTCTCACCGGTGGTGGACGTCTCGCCGGTGGTCTCACCCGTGGTGGTCTCACCCGTGGTCGACGTCTCGCCGGTGGTCTCACCCGTGGTGGTCTCACCGGTCGTCGAGGTCTCACCCGTGGTGGACGTCTCGCCGGTGGTCTCGCCCGCCGCGCCGCCCGAGTCGACGCCGCCCGGGTCGCCGCCACCGATGAGCTCGCCGAGGAGGCCTTCGCCCTCGTTCTGGTCCTGCGTGGTGATGGTGGACTCGCTGGAACCATCGAGGTCCAGCGCCTGCGCCGCACCGGCCGCAGTCAGCGAGGCACCCGCGGCGATAACCGCGCCGGCGGCTATCCGCGCGACGCGAACACGCGTCTTCTTCGTCATCTGTTGCTACCCCCAGTAGCCGATCTCGTCATTGGAGCAGCCATATGCGGGCCGTGGGCCCTGCGGGGAATCTCTCTCGGCAAGGCCACGTCGTGTCGTGGTCACCCCGCCCGCCCCCCGGTTCACACCCGTCCCAGACATACGCATGCTGCTCTAGCACCCTGGCCAGAGTTAAGGATTACGTCAAGGCCGTTCCGTGCACTAGGCACCGGTATGGGGGTTCTTGACGGCTATTCGGAAGCCCGACTGTGACGTATCGGGCACAGATCCTCCGCAACGCGGGCGGGCCCGGACAGCCATCTGTCCGGGCCCAACCTGCGTACCGCTGAAGCTACTTCTCCCGCTGCTTGCGCCAGCGGATGCCCGCCTCGACGAAGCCGTCGATCTCGCCGTTGAAGACCGCCTCGGGGTTGCCCATTTCGAACTCCGTACGCAGGTCCTTGACCATCTGGTACGGGTGCAGGACGTACGAACGCATCTGGTTGCCCCAGGAGTTGCCGCCGTCGCCCTTGAGCGCGTTCATCTTGGCCTGCTCCTCCTGGCGGCGGCGCTCGAGAAGCTTCGCCTGGAGGACGTTCATCGCGGACGCCTTGTTCTGGATCTGCGAGCGCTCGTTCTGGCAGGAGACGACGATGCCGGTGGGCAGGTGGGTCAAGCGGACCGCGGAGTCCGTGGTGTTGACGCCCTGTCCGCCGGGGCCCGAGGAGCGGTACACGTCCACGCGCAGCTCGGACTCGTCGATCTCGATGTGGTCGGTCTGCTCGACGACCGGGAGCACCTCGACGCCCGCGAAGGACGTCTGGCGGCGGCCCTGGTTGTCGAACGGCGAGATGCGGACCAGGCGGTGGGTGCCCTGCTCGACCGAGAGGGTGCCGTAGGCGTACGGGACCTGGACGGCGAAGGTGGTCGACTTGATGCCGGCCTCTTCGGCGTACGCGGTCTCGTAGATCTCGGTCTTGTAGTTGTGCTGCTCGGCCCAGCGGAGGTACATGCGCTGGAGCTTCTCCGCGAAGTCGGCGGCGTCGACGCCGCCCGCCTCGGCGCGGATGGTCACCAGGGCCTCGCGCGCGTCGTACTCGCCGGAGAGGAGCGTGCGGACCTCCATCTCGTCCAGCGCCTTCTTCACGGATTCCAGCTCGGCCTCGGCCTCCGCCCGGGCGTCGGCGTCGCCCTCGTCCTCGGCGAGCTCGAAGAGGACTTCGAGGTCGTCGATGCGGCCGCGCAGGGCCTCGGCCTTGCGGACCTCGGCCTGGAGGTGCGAAAGCTTGCTGGTGATCTTCTGGGCCGCCTCCGGGTCGTCCCACAGGGACGGCGCCGCAGCCTGCTCCTCGAGCGCGGCGATGTCCGCCCTCAGCGCATCCAGGTCCAGGACGGCCTCGATCGACCCCATGGTCGAGGAGAGGGACTTCAGCTCTTCGGAAATATCGACGACTGCCACGGGTCCAGCGTAACGGCTGGGCGGATGAAGCTTGCCCTCCCCCGGGAACAGGCCCGTGAACGGGCCCGGCGGCAGGCCCGGGGAAGGGTGCGCTCACGGGGTCGCCGGGGCCGAGTTCTCGCTGTCCTGGGGCGCCCCGCCGCCGTCGCCGCCGCCGGTGGCCAGCCAGCCGCCGACCGCGACGGCGGCGCAGAGGGCGAGGGCGGCGACCCCGAGGGTGATGCGGCGCTTGCGGACGGCCGCGGCCTTGTTGCGGGCGGAGCCGGGCCGGGGCCTGCCCGGGGCGCGGGGTGCACGGGCCGTGCCGAGGGGGCCGCCCGCCAGCTCGTCCGGGGCCGGGACGCGCATGCTCGTGTGGGTGTCCCGGTTGGAGTCGGGGGCCGAGCCGGGCACCAGCGGGACCGCCCCGCGGCGGCGGGGCTCCTCGGTGGCCGGGGTGTACTGCTGCTCGTCGTAGGCGGGCTGCCGCTCGCTCTCCTCCGGGTCGGGCTCGTCCACCTCCAGCGGCGGTATCCCCGCCAGCAGGGGCAGCAGGTCGCGCAGCCGTACGGCCAGCTCCGAGGCGCGCAGCCGGGAGGCGGGGGCCTTGGCCAGGCACTGCACCAGGAGCTGCCAGAGCTCCTCGGGGATGCCGGGGAGCGGGACGACGGTCTCGGTGACATGGCGGCGCAGGACCGCGCCGGGGTGGCCGCCGCCGAAGGGCGTGAACCCGGCGAGCAGCTCGTAGAGGACGGTCGCGAGCGCGTAGATGTCGACGGCGGCGCGCGGCGGGAGGCCCTCGACGATCTCGGGGGCCAGATAGTCCGGCGTACCGATGATCTTCGTGGCCTTGGTGCGGCGCGGGGTGTCGATCAGCTTGGCGACGCCGAAGTCGGTGAGCAGGGCGGGGTGGGCGCCGCCGGGTCCGAGCGGGCCCTCCATGTCGAGCAGGATGTTCTCCGGCTTGACGTCCCGGTGGACGATCTGGGCCTTGTGCGCGGCGGCCAGTCCGTCGGCGACGTCCGCGATGATCGCGACGGCGGCCTCGGGGGCGAGGCGGCGCTCGCGGTCCAGGCGGGTGCGCAGGTCGGTGCCGCGTACGAGCGTCATGACCAGGGCCAGGTCGTTGCCGTCCACGACGAGGTCCCGGACGGCGACCACGTGCGGGTGGTCGAGCCCGAGCAGGGCGTTGCGCTCCTGTACGAAGCGGCCCACGAGCTCCTGGTCGGACGCGAGGTCCTCACGGAGCAGCTTGATGGCGACCGGGCCCTCGGGCCCCTCGCCGAGCCATACCGTGCCGGCGCTGCCGCGCCCCAGGATCTGGTGGGCCGTGTACCGGCTGCCGATATTCCGTGCCAAGACTGCTCCCTCAGCGGCTGGCGGTGGACCCCCGGTCGACAAAGTTACGCGGCGTTCGGGGTGTCACACGCCCAGGATGGCACCGACCTTCACTTCTCCGGGCGGAATGGGCCCGGAGAAGTCGACAAAGGGACAGTGTTGCGGGCCCTGGGGAGCATGCCCGGCCGCCAGGGCCCCGCTGACGGGTCAGGCTCCGCCCGAGCCTCCGGCGCTGTCGCCGACCTTGGAGATCCAGTCGGTGACCGTGCCGATCGCGTCGCCGATCGCTTCCCAGTAGCCCTTGCCCTGGGCGACCCAGTCCTGGAGCGGGGTCAGCTCCCAGATCAGCCAGCCGGCGACGACCAGGAGCACCAGGGTGAACAGGCAGCCCTTGAGGCAGCCGAGTCCGGGGATCCGCATCGGGTTGGCGCCGCGCTGCCTCGGCGGGCGCGGCTCGCGCGGCGGGCGCGCGGCCGGCTGCTGGGGCTGCTGCGGCTGCGGGGGCGCGTACTGCTGCCGCTGGGGCTGCTGCGGCTGCTGGTAGCGCTGTGGCTGGTGCTGCTGTTGCTGCTGGTGTTGCGGCGGGTACTGCTGGTGCTGCGGAGGCGGCTGGCGGCGCTGGGGCTGCTGCTGTTGCTGTTGCTGGTGCTGGTGCGGCGGCTGCTGGCGCTGGGGCCGGCGGCGCAGCGGGTCCTGGCTCGGGTCCAGGTACTGCACCTGGGTCTGCTCGTTGCGGTCGCGGGCCGCCTGGAGCTGCGACTGCCAGGGGTGCGGGCCGTCCGGCTGCGGCGGCCCGTCGGGGCGCTGCGGCACGGGCGGCATGACGGCGGTCGGATCGGCGTGGCCGCCGCCGGGGCCGCCCTGGCCCCCGGGGCCGGACTGCGGGAGCACGCTGGTGGCGGCGCCGGGGTCGTAGGAACCCGCGTTGCTCGGCAGCACCTGCGTGGGATCGGCCGCGCCCGGGGTCTCCGGGACGGCCGTGGGCGCCGGGTCGGGGGCGAGCAGGGCGCCCACCCCTTCGGCCGCGGCGATCTGGGCCGAGTTCGCGTGGACGCCGATGCCCGAGGCGACCGTACGCAGGCCACGGGCCAGGTTCTCCGCGCTGGGCCGCCGGTCCGGGTCCTTGCTCAGGCAGCGCTCTATCACCGTCCACAGCGGCGCGGGGACGGTGGAGGGGCGGCGGGGCTCCTCGCTGAGGTGCCGGTGCAGGACTTCGAGGGCGGTGCCCCCGGCGAACGGCGGTCGGCCGGTGACCAGCTCGTACAGCAGGATGCCCGCGCCGTAGATGTCGACGGCGGAGGTCTGCGGGCGCCCCTCGGCGGACTCCGGCGCCACGTAGGCGGGCGTGCCGACGAACTCGTGGGTCCGGGTCAGGCCCGGGGAGTCGGCCAGGCGCGCGATGCCGAAGTCGGTGAGCATCGGGGTCATGCCGCCGTCGCGCTCGTCGAGCAGCACGTTGGCGGGCTTGAGGTCGCGGTGGACGACGCCGTCGGCGTGGCTGGCGGCGAGCGCGTCCGCGATCTGCGCGGTGAGCAGGGCGGCGGCGACCGGGGTGAGCGGGCCGTTCGCGCGGAGGTAGCGGTGCAGGTCGGGGCCGTCGATCAGGTCCATCACCAGGGCGAGGAGATCGCCCTCGACGACGAGGTCCCGGGTGCGCACGATGTTCGGGTGCGTGAGCCGCAGCAGGACGGAGCGCTCCCGCAGGAACCGCATCACCACATCGGCGTCGTTGGCCAGCTCCTCCTTGAGGACCTTGATGGCCACGGTCTCGCCGGGCTGACCCGCGACGGCTGCCTCGGCGCCCGCGGTCTCCCGCTGGCGGGCTCGCCAGACGGTGCCCGTGGCGCCGCGCCCGAGCGGCTCCTCGAGCAGGTACTTGCTGCCTACCGGCCGCACGTCATGCGCTCCCTGCTGATCGTGGTGCTTGCGGTCCCCCCGGCCCGCCCGAATGTTCCGGCCCACTGTAATGCCGCCGAACGGGGCACCGGGGGCTCACGTTTCGAGGGAAGACGCGGAGACCGGGCGGAAGGTTGCCGCACACCTGATCACAGGCCGGTCGGGCGTTCGGCGAAAGGTGCGGGTTTCCGCCCGATGTACGGCGGACAACTCCCCGGAAACCTCACCGAGCGACGGGATCCGGACGCAAGCAGGCACTTTTGCGCCCACAGCCGACCATTCAAGATCATTTAAAGGTGACCGCCGGGCGTGTTGTCAGTGGCAGGTGCGAGGATGCCTCCAGCACGGATCTGCGGGGTCGGAGCCTCGCGGTGCGTGACGACCTGTACGGACGACGTGTCCGTGCCGGGTGGGGGGAATCACAGGGCGTTTCCCCTGCCGGGCACCCCCGCGCAGAAGGGACCGCTGACGGCGATGCAGATCCGGTTGACCGTCCTCGCGCCGCGCAGCGGCCAGACCCCGGCGCGCACCTGCGACGTGCTCGTCACCGCCCCCGCCGGGACGGCGCTGGCCGCCGTCGCCTCCCAGCTGGCCGCCGCCGTGTCGGGGCCCGAGAGCTCCCAGGGCGGCGGGGCGGTCGTGCTCTTCGCCGGACGGGAGCGGCTGGACGGGCACCGCATCGCGCTGGGCGAGCCGCCCCTGGTGGACGGCGCGGTCCTCTCGCTCCAGGTCCCCGGCGACGACGAGGCGACGGACGCCGCCGTCCCGGCGCAGCTCCACGTGGTGGCGGGGCCCGACGCGGGCGGGGTCCATCTGCTGCACGGCGGGCAGATCCGGATCGGGCGCTCCGCCGACGCGGACGTCCCGCTCGACGACCCGGACGTCTCCCGGCTGCACTGCGCGGTGACGGTCTCCGACGACGGCCGGGTCTCGGTCGCCGACCTCGGCTCGACGAACGGCACCTCGCTGGACGGCGTCGAGGTGCACGACCGGCCGGTCCGCCTCGCCCCCGGCGCGCTGCTGCGGCTCGGCGAATCCGCCCTCCGCCTCACGTCGGGCTCCCGCACGCCGACGCTGCCGACCGCCCCGGACGGCGAGGGACACCTGCGGGTGACCCGCGCCGAGACGGCGCCCGCCGCCCCGGGCCAGGGCACCGGTGCGCCCTTCGCCGCGCGCACCCCCGACCACGGAGGCCAGGGCCACGTGTACGGCGCGCCGGCCTCCCCGTTCGCCGCCTCTCCCGCCTCCCCTTCCGGGGCGTACGGGTACGAGGGGCCGTCCTCCGACGAGCCCTCCTGGCCGCGGCATGCCGAGGCCGGGCAGGTCGCCCACGCGGGACACGGCACCCACGCCCGCGGCGAGGAGTTCGCCGAGGCCCCGGCGCCCCGGCGCGGCATAGGAGCGTGGGCGCGGCGGCTCAAGGGCGGCGCGAAGGACGAGCAGGCGACCGGCCCGGAGACCGGGGCCGGCGCGCGGGGTAACGCGTACGGAGCCCGCACACCGCACGCTCCGGACGCCCGCGCGGCGTACGGATCGTCGACGTACGGCTCCGAGGCGTACGGCTCAGAGGCTTACGGCTCAGAGGCGTACGGAACCGAGGCATACGGAACCGGCACGTACGGCTCCGGCGCTCACGGGACCGGCGCGCACGGCTCCGCCGCGGGCCCCTCCGGCGGACCGGGCGGCTTCCCCGATGCCTCCGGCGGCCCGTCGGGGGCCGGGCACCTCGCCTCCCCGGTCTCCCCCGGCTCCCCCTTCTCCGCGCTGCCCTCCGCGCCCGAGGGCACCTGGCCGGACCCGGCGGCCGTGCTGCTGACCGCGCTCGGGCCGGGGCCCCGGCTCTGGGAGCGCCACCCGGAGCACCCGGAGGCGCTCGTGGTGCGGCTCGGCACGACGGACCGGGCCGAGGTGCCCGGCGTGCCGGTGACCGTGGGACTGCGGGAGGCCGGTTCGCTGGGGCTCGCCGGCCCTCGCGCCCGGCTGGCGGGTCTGGCCCGGGCGACGGTCGCGCAGCTCGCCGCGCTGCACTCCCCGTTCGACCTGGAGATCGTCCTGCTCTCCACGGACCGCTCCCGCACGCTGGAGGAGCGGCGGCGCGAGTGGTCCTGGCTGGGCTGGCTGCCGCATCTGCGCCCGACGCACGGGCAGGACTGCCGGCTGCTCCTCGCATACGAGCGCGAGCAGGCGGAGGCCCGAACGGCCGAGCTGGTGCGCCGCCTCGACGAGGGCCCTCTCGGTCCCGGCTGGCCGCATCTGGACCGGGCCGCGGTGGCCGAGGCCGCCCGCGCCCATACGGGCCCGCACACGGTGGTCGTCCTGGACGGCGACCCCGGTACGGCGTTCCTGCGCGAGACCACGGCGCGGCTGGCCGGGGCGGGCGCGGCCGCCGGGATCCATCTGATCTGCCTGGCCGAGACCCCCGCCGCCTCCCCCACCTCGCCGGTGGCCGCGACGTACGAGGCCGCCTGCCGGGGCTCCATCGCCTTCCGGGAGTGCGGGGCGGTCGCGATGCTGAGCGGCGACGTCGCCACGGCGTTGCGCCTGCTGCGCACGGCGGGCGGGCAGGCCGCTGGGCACGGGACCGTGGCCGCGGTGGACGCGGTGTCGGCGGCCTGGGCCGAGCGGTTCGGGCGGGCCCTGGCCCCCCTGCGTGAGGAGGGTTCGGCCGCACTGGCGGGCCGCCCGACGACCGCGGCACTGCCGCCGTCCGCCCGGCTGCTGGACGAGCTGGGCCTGGCCCGCGCCACACCGGCCTCGCTGATGGCCCGCTGGGCGTCCACGGCGGAGGCTCAGCCGGGCGCCTCGGCGCCCCGGACCGCCGCCGGTCCCCAGCTCCGCTCCGAGCTGGACAGCGCCAACTCCGGGCGCACCCTCAGCGCCGGCCCGCGCGTCGGCCCCCAGCGCACCGCGGCCTCCTCACCCCACGACGACTCCGGCCGCACGCCGTACCCGGCCGCGGGCGCCCCCGACCCGGACCGCACCCCGTATCCACCGCTGGACACCCGCGACTCCGAGCGCACGCCCTACCTCGGGTCCCAGCGTTCCGGCTCGGGGCAGCGCCCCGGCGAGCAGGGCGACGCCGCCGTCCCGGCCTGCGGCCCCGGTCTCCACACCGGCCGGCCGGTCCTCGTGCTCGGCGCGGGCCCCCGCGGCCCCCTCAGCGTCGATCTCGCCGACGAGGGCCCCCACCTGCTGATCGAGGGGCCCCCGGGCAGCGGCCGCACCGAGCTGCTCCGGGCCGTCGCCGCCTCGCTCGCCTCCGCCGCCCGGCCCGACCGGCTCGGCATCCTCCTCGTGGACGGCACCGGCGGCGAACAGCGGGACCGCGGCGAAGGCCTGCTCCCCTGTACGGAGCTGCCGCACGTCTTCACGCACCTCGTGGCGTCCGACCCGGTCCGGATGCGGGAGTTCGCGCAGGCCCTGGGCGGCGAGCTGAAGCGGCGCGCCGAGCTGCTCGGCGATCTGGACTTCGCCGCCTGGCACGAGCGGCACGCCCGGCAGGACGCCCAGCAGGAGAGCGCCCCCCGCATCGTGGGCCAGCGGCCGCCGAGCGTCTCCGAGCGCCGGGGCGATCTGGACTCCCCGGCCAGCGGCACCCTGCGGCTGCGCCCCGCCGCCGCCCGGTCCGCGGCCCCCGGCCCCTCCCCGCTGCCCCGCCTCGTCGTCCTCGCCGACGACTTCGACGCGCTGGTCGCCCCCGCGCTCGGCTCCCCCGGCCGGCCCGCGGCCGGTTCGGTGGTGCGGGCGCTGGAGGCCGTGGCCCGGGACGGCGGGCGGCTCGGGGTGCACCTGGTCGCGACCTCCGCGCGCCCCGACCGCACCGAGGACACCGAGCTGGCCCGTGGCGCCCGGCTGCGGATCGTGCTGGACGCCCCGGTGCTGCCGCCGTCCCCGGACGAACCGGCCCCGGGCAGGGGCCGGTTGGGCCATCCGGACGGCCGGGTGACGCCGTTCCAGGGGGGCCGGGTCACGGGGCGCATCCCGCGTACGGCGACGCTGCGGCCGACCGTCGTCCCGCTGGAGTGGGAGCGGATGGGCGATCCGCCGACCCGGCGCCCGGTACGGGAGCTGGGCAACGGGCCGACCGACCTGGCGCTGCTCGCCAGTGCGCTGGAGCGCGCGGCCCGCTCGGTGAACGCCGAACGGCTGCCCGCGCTCGTGCCGTTCACCGCCTGACCACGGCCTGGCCGCGACCTCCGGGAAGGCCGCTCCTACCCCTGCCCGGGCAGGCTTCCGACATGCCCTGACCTGACGTCACGAGGCGATCACGATCAGCGCGTCGGAGCCTCCGGCGGTATTGCGGGGCCCGTGCACCGGGCGTAGGACTGTGCGCACGGACGACGGAGTCCGGGCATGCGGACGTGGCCGGGCGTGTAGGGAAGAAACGGGGCAGGAATGCGCACAACCCTCTCGATACGCAGGGCCGCACTCGTGTTCGCGGCGGTCGGCGCTCTGGCGCTGACCGGTTGCGGAGGCGACGGCGAGAAGAAGTCGGGCGACGACTCCGGCAAGGGCACGGACAGCGCGTCCACGGTGAAGCTGCCGAAGCTGGACGGGGAGGACGTCTCCGTCGCCGCGGTCTGGACCGGTCCCGAGCAGGAGAACTTCACCAAGGTGCTGGACGAGTTCGAGAAGCGAACGGGCGCGAGCGTGACGTTCGTCCCGGCGCAGGACCCGATCATCAACTTCCTGGGCACGAAGATCGCGGGCAAGCAGCCGCCGGACGTGGCGATGATCCCGCAGGTCGGCGCGATCCAGCAGGCGGCCGCGAAGAAGTGGGCCAAGCCGGTGGGCGCCGAGGCGCGGGCCCAGCTCGGCCAGAACTACGCGAAGGTCTGGCAGGACCTCGGCGCGGTGGACGGCACCCAGTACGGCGTGTATTTCAAGGCCGCCAACAAGTCGCTGATCTGGTACAACGCCGCCGCGTTCGACAACGCGGGGGCGAGCGAGCCGAAGACCTGGAAGGACTTCCTGACGACCGCGGAGACCGTCTCCGCCTCCGGCGTCACGCCGGTCTCGGTGGGCGGCGCGGACGGCTGGACCCTGACCGACTGGTTCGAGAACGTCTACCTCTCGCAGGCGGGGCCGGAGATGTACGACCAGCTGGCGAAGCACGAGATCCCGTGGACCGACCCGTCCGTCAAGGACGCGCTGACGACACTCGCCGAGCTGTTCGGCAAGCCGGAGCTGATCGCCGGCGGTGCGGACGGGGCGCTCCAGACGGAGTTCCCGGCCTCGGTGACGCAGACCTTCACCGGGGGCGACCAGCCCAAGGGCGCGATGGTCTTCGAGGGCGACTTCGTCGCCATCAACATCGGGCAGACCGAGGCGAAGATCGGCACGGACGCGAAGGTCTTCCCGTTCCCGGCGGTCGGCGCGGACTCGCCGGTGGTGACCGGTGGCGACGCGGCGGTGGCGCTCAAGGACAGCAAGGGCGCCCAGGCGCTGCTGACCTGGCTGGCGTCGCCGGACGCGGCGAAGATCTGGGCCGAGTCGGGCGGCTTCATCTCCCCGAACAAGGGCCTGGACATGAAGGCGTACCCGAACGAGGTGCAGCGCACGATGGCCCAGGCGCTGATCGACGCGGGTGACGACGTCCGGTTCGACATGTCCGACCAGGCCCCGCAGTCGTTCGGCGGGACGCCCGGTGCGGGCGAGTGGAAGATCCTCCAGGACTTCCTGAAGAACCCGAAGGACATCGCGGGGACCCAGAAGAAACTGGAGTCCGCGGCGGCCGAGGCGTACAAGAGCTGACGCCGTGACGACAGCGACCGCGGGGGGCGCCGGTGCGGCGCCCCCCGCCGACGACACGAGTCCGCGCCCGTCCCCCGACCCGAAGAAGCCCGGCCGGAGCGTGACCGGCACCCGCAAGGTGGCCGCGGCGGCGTTCCTGCTGCCCGCGCTGGTGCTGCTCGGCGCGCTGGTGGTCTATCCGATCGGGTATTCCGTCTACCGGTCGTTCTTCGACCAGGCCGGTACGAGCTTCGCCGGGATCGACAACTACAAGGCGCTCTTCACCGACGACACGATTCTCACGGCGGTGAAGAACAACGCGATCTGGGTGGTCCTCGCCCCGACGGTCGCCACCGCGCTCGGGCTGATCTTCGCGGTGCTCACCGAGCGGATCCGCTGGGGCACCGCGTTCAAGCTGATCGTCTTCATGCCGATGGCGATCTCGATGCTGGCGGCGGGCATCATCTTCCGGCTGGTGTACGACCAGGCTCCCGAGCGGGGTGTCGCCAACGCGGTGGCGGTGGGCGTGCACGACACGTTCAACCAGTCCTCCGGCTTCCCGAAAGCCCGCCCGCTGCCCGTGCACCCGCTGGAGAAGGCGGCCGGCGGGACCTTCGTCGCCAAGGAGCCGATCCGGGCGGGTCAGCCGCTGCGGGTGCCGCTGGTCGGTGTGGCCCCGGCGAAGATGCCGGGCGACGCGCGGCCGGCCCAGGGCGCCCCGGCGGCCTCCGGGGACAAGATCTCCGGCACGGCGTGGCTGGACTTCACCCGGGGCGGCGGCGGGAAGCCGAACGTCGTGGACCCGAAGGAGCTGGGGCTCAAGGGGCTCAAGGTCGAGGCGGTGAAGGACGGCGAGGTCATCGCCTCCGCCACCGCCGGAGCGGACGGGGCGTTCACCCTGCCCGCCTCGGCGGACGGGGCCCAACTGCGTCTGCCCGCGGACAACTTCCGCGAACCGTACAACGGCGTCGACTGGCTCGGTCCGTCCCTCGTGACGCCCGGGATCATCGGCAGTTACGTGTGGATGTGGGCCGGGTTCGCGATGGTCCTGATCGCGGCCGGGCTGGCCGGTCTGCCGCGCGAGCTGCTGGAGGCGGCCCGGGTGGACGGGGCCAACGAGTGGCAGGTGTTCCGCCGGATCACGGTGCCGATGCTGGCGCCGGTGCTGGTGGTGGTCCTGGTGACGCTGATGATCAATGTGCTGAAGGTCTTCGACCTGGTGTTCATCATCGCGCCGGGCTCGTCCCAGGACGACGCGAACGTGCTGGCGCTCCAGCTGTACCGGTCCTCGTTCGGCACGGACGCGGATCTCGGGATCGGCAGCGCCATCGCGGTGCTCCTGCTGCTGCTGGTGATCCCGGTGATGCTGGTCAACATCCGCCGGATCCGGAAGGAGGGACGGCGATGAGCAGCACCCCGGACCTGAACACCGCGCGCATCGGCCGCCAGAAGGCGGTCTCCCGGCAGCCGGGCGCCCCCGAGGCGCCCAAGCCGAAGCAGTCCCTCGCGGCCAGGATCGCCGCCCGGGCCGGCGGCGGGGTGATGAGGGTCTTCCTGATCCTGGTCGCCCTGTTCTGGCTGATGCCCACGATCGGCCTGCTGCTGTCCTCGCTGCGCGGTCCCCAGGACATCGCGGCGACCGGCTGGTGGAAGATCTTCACCGCCCCGTCCGAGCTGACCCTCGACAACTACCAGCGGCTGCTGGACAATTCGACGATCACCGGCTCCCTCGTCAGCACGATCATGATCACCGTGCCGTCCACCGTGCTGGTGGTGGTGATCGGTTCGCTGGCCGGATACGCCTTCGCCTGGATGGAGTTCCCCGGCCGGGACTGGTGGTTCCTGCTGGTCGTCGGGTTGTTGGTGGTGCCGGTGCAGGTCGCGCTGATCCCGGTGTCCGAGCTGTTCGGCACCATCGGGATCTTCGAGACGACGCTCGGCGTGGTGCTGTTCCACACGGCGTTCGGCCTGCCGTTCGCGATCTTCCTGCTGCGGAACTTCTTCGCGGAGATCCCCCGCGAGCTGCTGGAGGCCGCCCGGCTCGACGGGGCGGGCGAGATCCGGCTCTTCACCCGGGTCGTGATGCCGCTGGGCGGTCCGGCGATCGCCTCGCTCGGGATCTTCCAGTTCCTGTGGGTGTGGAACGACATGCTGGTCGCCCTGATCTTCGCGGACTCCGAGTCGCCGCCGATCACCGTGGCGCTCCAGCAGCAGGTACGCCAGTTCGGCAACAACATCGATGTGCTCGCGCCCGGCGCGTTCGTGTCGATGGTGATCCCGCTGGCGGTGTTCTTCGCCTTCCAGCGGCAGTTCGTCTCCGGCGTGATGGCGGGCGCGGTCAAGTAGCCCGCGCCACAGGGCCGTACACCCTCGGAGGCGTACGACCGCGAAGCGTACGGCTGTACGTCAACACGGAGCGGCCCGGTTCCCCGGAACCGGGCCGCTTCGGCGTCCTGGTCCCCCGATTGCCGCGTCCGGCGTAACCCTGTCATTCCATCCGACGTTTGCGCTCTGCCTGGCTTCCGCGAACGATCGACCCATGGATGTGTAGTGCCCCGGTTCTCCGTCATCGTGCCCGCATGCCGGGTCCAGGCGTATCTGCACGCGTGTCTGGATTCCGTGCTGGCCCAGTCCTTCAAGGACTACGAGCTCATCGTGGTCGACGACTGTTCCCCCGACGCCTGCGGACCGATCGCCGACGAGTACGCCCGCCGGGACCCTCGCGTCACCGCACTGCACCTGCCAGACAACATCGGCCTCGGGCCGGCCCGCAACGCCGGAATGGGCCGGGCGGCCGGCGACTACCTGATCTTCCTCGACGGCGACGACACCCTGCTGCCGGACGCGCTCCAGACCATCGCCGACCGGATCGACGCGACCGGCGACCCCGACGTCCTGATGTACGACTACGCCCGTACGTACTGGACGGGCCGCAGCGTCCGCAACGTCCTGGCCGCCCACCTCGACGAGGCCGGGCCCGCCCGCTTCCGGCTCACCGACCGGCCCGAGCTGCTGCGACTCCTCATGGTCGTCTGGAACAAGGCGTACCGCCGCGCGTTCGTCGAGGCCGAGGGGTTCACCTTCCCGCCGGGCTACTACGAGGACACCCCCTGGACCTACCCGGTGCTGATGTCGGCCGATTCGATCGCGGTGCTCGACGCCGTCTGCGTCTCCTACCGGCAGCGGCGGCGCGGCAACATCCTCTCCACCACGAGCGAGAAGCACTTCGACGTCTTCGACCAGTACGACCGGGTCTTCGCGTTCATCGACGCCCGCCCCGAACTCGCCCTGTGGCGACCGGTGATGTTCCGCCGCATGCTGGACCACTTCTCGGCGCTGTACGCCTCCCGGGACCGGCTGCCGCTCCACAGCCGCGCCGCGTTCTTCCGCCGGGCGGCCGCTGCCTGCCGCCGCTATCGCACCCCCGGCGCCCCGGCCCCCCGCCGCGCACTCCTGCGGCACGGCCTGCTGCGGCTCGGCGCGCGGCGCACCTACCAGGCCCTGTCGGTGGCCCATCGCCTGAGCGGCCGGCTGCGCCGGGGCGCGGCGGCGGTCCGCCGGGCGGTGCGGGCGGCGGCGCTGCGGGCGCACTACCGGATCCAGCTGCGGCTGCCGCTGCGCACCCGGGACGCGGTGTTCGCCACCTGGGGCAGCAGCGGGTACGCGGGGAGCCCGGCGGCGGTCGAGGCGAAGGTCCGCGAGCTGGTGCCGGGGCTGCGGACGGCCTGGATCTGCCGGCCGGCCGACGCCCACACCGTGCCGACCGGCACCCGGCACCTCGCCCCCGGCACGTTCGCCCACCGGACGGCGCTGGCCCGTTCCGCGTATCTGGTGAACGACGGTTCCTTCGACCGGGGGCTGGTCAAGCGCCGGGGTCAGATCCTGCTGCAGACGCACGAGGGCACGCCGCTGCGGACCGTGGGCACCGATCTGCTGGACCGGCCCGCAGCCGCCCGGGGCACCGACTTCGAGGAGCTGCTGCGCTCCGTCGACACCTGGGACTTCTCCCTCTCGGCCAACCCGCACTCCACGCTCGTACGGGAGCGGGCCTATCCGTCCGCGTACACGACGCTGGAATACGGTTCGCCGCGCAACGACGTGTACCACCGCACCGGCCCGGCCGACGTGGCGCGGCTGCGCGAGACGCTGGGCATCCCCGAGGGCGCCACCGCCCTGCTGTACGCCCCGGTGCCCCGCGACTACCGGCGCGTCCAGCGGCCCGCCCTGGACCTGGAGCGGCTGGTACGGGTCCTGGGCCCGCAGTTCGTCGTCCTGGCGCGGGCGCCTCGCCCGGCCGGCCCCGGGGGCGGCCACCGTGCGCCGCATCCCCGGATCATCGACGTCAGCGCGCACCGGTCCGTGGAGACGCTGGCGCTCGCCTCGGACGCCCTGATCACCGACTACGCGTCGCTGATGTTCGACTACGTCAACCTGGACCGGCCGGTGGTGCTGCACCTCGACGACATCGAGGCGTACGAGGCGGCCCGGGGCACGTACTTCGACGTCACGGCGTTCCCGCCCGGCATCGTCGCCCGGGGCCAGGACGAGCTGTTCGACATCTTCGCGACCGACCACTGGCGGGGCTCCCGCTCGGCGCAGTTGCGAGCCGCGTTCCAAGCCCGGTTCTGTCCGTACGACGACGGGTACGCCGCCGAGCGGGTGGTGCGGCGGGTCTTCCTCGGGGAGACGGACGGGCTGCCGCTGCCGGTACCGCCCACGGCCCGCCGGACGCCCGCGGCCCTGCCCGCGCAGGACGGGGCCGGGGCGGCCGTCGGGGGCTGACCCCGACGGCCGCCGCGCGGGCTCAGCGTTCCAGGAACGCGAACAGCTCCTCCCAGCGGCGCAGGGTCTCCGGCTCGGAGAACCGCTGGACGCCGGAGCGGGCCCGCGCGCCCATCGCGTCGCGCAGCCGGGGGTTCCCGGTGAGCCGCAGCAGCCGGTCGGCGAGGGCGGCGACGTCCCCGGCGGGTGCCAGGAGCCCGTCCTCGCCGTCCCGGACGATCTCCCGCACCCCTGGCGCGCAGTCGAAGGCGGCGCAGGGAACCCCGCTGGCCATCGCCTCCAGGAGAGCCAGCGGGAAGCCCTCGCCGCGGGAGGACTGGACGAAGACGGAGGCGTCCGCGAGGGCCCGCTCCACGTCGTCGGTGCGCCCCATCCACTCCACGGAGCCGTCCAGGCCGAGGCTCGTGCACTGCTTCTTCAGCGCGGTCTCGTCCTCGCCCGCCCCGTACACGCGCAGCTTCCAGTCGGGGCGGGCGGGGGCGACCAGGGCCCAGGTGTCCAGGAGCAGGTCGATGCCCTTCTGGTCGCTGAGCCGGCCGATGCTGGCGACGGTCCTCGCGGTGCGCGGTGAGGGCACTGCGGGAAGACGGGAGAGGGCGTTGGGCAGGAAGCCGACGTTGTTCATGCCGTCCCCGGCCCACCGGTCGGCGTCCTCCTCGGTGAGGACGAGCCAGTGGTCGAGGTCCCGGTAGTGGTTCTTGATCCAGCGGTAGCGGTGGCTCGCGCGGGAGTAGCCGTAGGACTCGTGGCTCATCCCGATCACCCGCAGCCCGGTGGTGTCGGCCTCCCCGACCCACTCCATCGCCCAGACCTGGGTGACGATGACGACCGCGCCGGGGCCGGCGGTGGCGAAGAGCTCCGAGAGCCGTCCGACCGCCTGCTTCTTGGCGGCGACCCGGGCGGCCTCCTTGCGCCGGCTGGGGATCCGGAAGCGGTCGCGGACGCCGTGGGGCGTCCAGGGGGTCGGCGGGTGGGCCGGGTAGAGGGCGGTGACGGGGTGGGCGGGCCGTTCGGGCAGCGCCATCTTGAGGTCGGAGGCGTGGATGCCGATGGTGTGGACCCGGTGCCCCTGGTCGGCGAAGAGGCGCGCGGTCTGGTGCATCCAGCCGGTGACGCCGCCGAGTTCGTCGGTGCTGTTGGAGACGATGAAGATGTCGCGGCTCATCGGCCGGCCCCCCGGTCGTGGTCGGTGGTGTGGCGGGCGCCCCGGGAGGCGGTGGGCCCGAAGACGGCGGCGACGGTGGCGCGGGACGCGTCGCCCCGGTCGTAGGCCCCGAACCGCTCGGCGAAGGAGCGCCGTCGGTCGGCCCACCGCGTGTCGGACTTCTTCAGTTCGGCGAGGGCGGCGAACAGCTCCTCCTGCGTCGCGGCCACCGGCCCCGGGGCGTCATCCAGCAGGTCGAAGTAGCTGCCGCGCTCGGCCGCGTACGCCTCCAGGTCGGGGGCGAACAGCACGACGGGCCGGTCGAGGAGGGCGAAGTCGAACATGATGGAGGAGTAGTCGGTGACCAGCACGTCGGCGAGGGCGAGGAGTTCGCTGACGTCGTGGTGGCGCGAGACGTCGACGACGGTGCCGGGCGGGCAGACCGGCAGCCGGGCGGACTCCAGGTAGTGGGCCCGCACCAGCAGGGTGTGCGTGTCGCCGAACCGCTCCGCGAACTCCCGTACGTTCAGTAGGAGTCGGCTTTTACGCTGCTTCCCGGGGCCACCGCGGAACGTCGGGGCGTACAGCACGGTCTTCTTGTGGTCGTCGAGACCGAGCAGCCCGGCGAGCGGTGGGCGCGGCAGCCTCCCCTCGGTCTCGGCCCGGGTGCGCTCCGCGATCAGGGCGTCGTTGCGCGGGTAGCCGGTCCGCAGGAGCGTCGTCTCGGGCAGCCGGTAGGCGCGGGCGAGGGTGTCCACGTCGTGCTCGGAGCGGACGAGGAAGTGGTCGAAGCGGTCCACGGCCTGCTGGAGCCGCTCGCGCTGCGGGGCGTTCTGGAGCCGTACGCGGGTCTCGTCGAAGCCCATCCGTTTGTACGCGGACCCGTGCCAGGTCTGGAGGTACGTGGTGTGCCGGGGCTTGCGCAGATGCTGCGGGAAGCCCTGGTTGTCGACCCAGAACTCCGCGCGGGCCAGGGCCCACAGGTAGCGCCAGGACCAGCGGCGTACCAGGCGGGCGGTCGTCGGGAAACCGGCCGGGGAGGGGTCGTAGGACCAGGTGGCGCGCAGCTTCAGGCCCTGGCGGCGGATCTCCTCGTACAGGGCGCGGGGGCTGTCGCCGTAGCAGGTGCCCATGTGGCTCTCGAAGACGACGGAGCCCCGGCGGACGGGGAGCCGGGTGAGCCAGGTGTTGTAGACGGCGGCCTTGCGGCCGCGGGAGCGGTAGCGGTCCAGCCGCTTGCGCAGGGCCCGGACGAGGAGCTTCGCCTTGCGGGCGGGCCGGAAGTGGGTGGCGTAGCGGATCAGGCGGTGCGTGGTGCGGGCCGGGCGGCGGCGGGCGGTCAGGCGCAGCGCGAAGTGGTCCTTGAGGGTGATGTAGGGCTCCCAGGTGTCCGCGGCGAGCCGCCCGAGCCGGGGCCGGGCCGCGAACCGGACCGCCCCGGCCACCTGGTCCTGCGGGGCGAACAGGTCGCTGACGGACCGGACTCCGTCCGCCTCCAGGATCAGCCGCGCGTCCCACGCCGTGTCGCGGACGCCGACCGGGCGCAGACGGCGCGAGACGTCGGCCCGTGCGCGCCAGATGATCCCGTTCCCGTCGTGCCGGACCTCCTCGACCGGGAACGCGACGGCGTGCGCCCCGCCCCGGGCCCGGAACTCCAGGGTGGCGGCGAGGGGGGTGCCGGGGCCGGGAGCGCTGTGCCCGGGCAGCACGAGACGGCCTTCGAGCAGCAGGCGGCCCCGCTCGGCGGCCGCGCAGCGGGTGAGCCGGTTCATCAGCCGCGCCTCGCCGAACGGACGGTACTGGTGGCCGAGTTCGGTGATGTCGGCGACGGGCTCCCGCGATGCGCCGCACCAGCTGACCCGCCCGTCCGCGCCCGTCGTCAGCGGCGCGCACACGGTGGCGGGCCGGCTCAGCGCGTAGGCCGCCGCGAGGACCTCTTCGGCGTCGCCCCGGGCCAGCAGGCTCACGGCGACCCGCTCCAGCGGCGGCAGGTCCGGCGGGACGGGCCGGGTCAGCGTGCGGGCGGCGGCTGCGGCGACCCGGTCGCGGCGGGCGGCGGGCAGCCGGGGGAAGGACCGGACCAGCGGCACCAGATGGTCCCGGGCGAACGCCTTCTCCCGCTCCTCGCGCAGTTCGGGCAGCCCGCGCGCGAGGAGGGTGTTGGCGACCCGGCGGTGCGCCTCGACCAGGGCGGTGAGGTCGCGGGCCCGGTCGGGGACGGCCCGGCCGGTCACGACGAGCCGGCGCACCAGGGCGATCCGGCCGACGGATGCGGCGGCGAGCGGGCCGAACAGGATCTCCCCGTGCGCCAGGTCCTCCTCGTACCGCAGCCCCTGCCGCCTGGCGGCCTCGCGGCGCAGACAGAATCCGGTCACCAGGGCGTCCCTGACGACGAGTTCGGGGGCGTCGGTGAAGCGGGCGAGGGTGCGGGAGCGGGTGAACAGCTCGCCCTGCCAGGACGGCTCCCGTTCCTTGCCGCCCTCGTCGGCGGTCCGGCTCCAGCGGCCGGCGATCAGGTCGGCGCGGCTGGTCTCGCCCGCCTGCCAGAGGTTGCGGCAGGCGTGCTTCTGCAGCCGCTCACCGCTGCCGAGGACCAGGACGTACCGGCCGCTCGCCGCGTCCAGGCCCGCGTTGCGCAGGGCCCCGACGGTGCGGGCGGCCGGGTCGGCGTGGACCAGGCGGACCCGCTCGGGCGCCCGGGCGGCCAGGGCGCGGGCGGCGGTGCGGACGGCGGGGTCGGCGGCGGCGGCGAGAACCACGAGGGCCTCGGAGCCGCGCAGCGACTGGCCGAGGACGGACTCCACGGAGGCGCGCAGGGCGTCGGCCCCGCCCGGGCCCTCGCCGTCCCCGCCGCCGGTGATCACACAGCTGAAGTCGCTCATGCCCGCTCCCCCTCGACCGGCCGGTCACCCTCGGTCGCCCGGTCGCCCGGGGGCGTCGGGTCGCCCTTGAGCATCCGGTCGACGACCCCGGCGGCCGCGGTCCCGTCGTCGAGATCGCAGAACGCCTCCCGGAACCGCTCGTAGGCCTCCCGGTGTCCGGCGGTGGCGGCCACCGGGTCGCGCAGGGCGGCCACGATCCCGGCGGATTCGGGGATCAGGGGGCCCGGGGCGCGGCGCTCGAAGTCGAAGCAGAAGCCGCGCAGGGTGTCGCGGTAGTGGGCCAGGTCGTAGGTGTGGAAGAGCATCGGGCGGCCGGTCTGGGCGAAGTCGAACATGATCGAGGAGTAGTCGGTGACCAGCACATCGCTGATCAACAGCAGTTCGGTCACGTCCGGGTGGCGCGAGACGTCCCGGACGAAGTCGGTGTCGGGGACGGTCCCGCCGACGAGGTAGTGGCGCCGCACCAGCAGGACATGGTCGTCGCCGAGGGCGTCGCGGGCGTGCTCCAGGTCGAGGTGGAGGTCGGGGGCGTACCGCCCGCCCTTCCGGGGCTGGTCCTCGCGCCAGGTGGGGGCGTACAGGATCACCCGCCGCCCCTCGGGGATCGCGAGCCGCTCCCGTACGGCGGCGGCGACCTTCGCCCGGTCGGTCTCGTACAGCAGGTCGTTGCGCGGATAGCCGCACTCCAGGACCTCGCCCGAGTAGCCGAAGGCGCGGCGCAGGACGGGGGTGGAGAAGCTGTTCGGGGAGACGAGCACGCTCCACTGGGCGGACCGGCGTTCCATGGACGCCATGTACGCGGCATCGGCGTGCGGGCTGCCCGCGAGGTCGCGGCCGATGCGCTTGAGGGGGGTGCCGTGCCAGGTCTGGACGACGCACTGGCCCTCGGCCCGCTCGAACCAGTGGGGAAGGTGGGTGTTGGTGACGATCCAGCGGCTGCGGGCCAGCGCCTCGTACCAGGCGGCGCTGTGCAGGGCGACGGCGGTGACGCCCTCGGGCACGGCCGCCTGCTGGTCGCGGACGACCCACAGGTGCTCGATGTCCCGTCCCCGCGCGGCGAGTTCGCGGTGGATGGCCCGGGGCGAGTCGGAGTGCTGGCGGCCGTCGAAGCTGGAGTAGAGGACGGCGGGGCGCAGTTCGGCCGTGGACGCGCGCTGGTCGGCGTACCGTTCGCGCTGGACACGCTGCCCGTACGGCCCCCGCTCGGCGGCCGGGAGGGCGCTGCCGGACTCCAGGACGAGCCGGTCGTGGTGACGCCGCTGAAGAGTGAAGTCTCGTCCCACTGACTGCTGTCGTAGCGGGAGAAGGTGGTGCAGCGAGATGCTCAGCCGCAGCGGCCGGTACGCCTCCGGGTCCCGCTCCCCCGGTTCGCGGAGGAAGAGATACCAGCGTCCCTCGGCGAGCGGCAGCGCTCCGCCGGGCCCTTCGACGGCGGCGGGGGCGATCACCGCCCGGAAGCCATCCCCCTCTCCGCGCTCCACCTCGACGACGACTTCTTCCTGGTGCCCGCTGTGCCGCAGGACGAGTTCACGGGCGGTGCCCGTGGGCTCGGGGAAGCTCCCTTCGAGGGTCAGCTCTCCCGGCTCCTCCCACGCGACGGAGGCGACGACCGGCTGGACCGGGCGATCGGTGAGCACGAGGTCACCCGAGGGGTTGGGGGCCGCGTACAGCTCACGGCCGCCGGGCAGCGCATAGCGCCCGTCCTGGCCGTCGGTTCGGGCGGCCACCGTCAACGGCTGTCCCTCGCCGACGAGTTGCACACCCCAGATGTCGTCCTCCCCCCGGAACGCGCTGAGCGGGATGTCCGCCGCCCGGGAGCCGAGCGAGCCGCGCAGGGCGAACTCCCGGGTCTCCTTGGTGCGCCACTCGGTGAGCCGGAGGGCCACCGGCCCGGCGTCGCCGAGGATCTTCACGTCCAGGCGGACGGTGGTGTCCTCGACCGCCGACTGCCCGGTCAGGACGGCGGCGACGCGTTCGGTGCGCAGCTCCAGCTTGTTGCCGGACAGGACGGGGACGACACGGGTCCGCTCGTCGGTGTACGTCACGGCGGGCGGGGCCGGGGTGCCGACGAGCCGCATCGGGCCCCGGCGCGGCCGGCCCGCGCCGATGACGACGGCCTCCAGCTTCCACGTCGTACGGCCGCCGTTGCCCCTCCTGGCGATCGCGCGCGGGTCGACGACGGCCTCGAACCCGGCACGGTCGTACCGGTGCAGGGAGCGCCCGGAGCGGGCGGTGGCCTCGTCGCCGTCGACGGGGCGCAGGCGCAGCGGGATCAGCCGCTTCCCGGACCGCAGCCAGCCGAGCCGCGGGGACCCGCCCGGGGCGTTGCGCACGTAGGCGTACCCGGTCAGGCGCAGCTGCCCGTCCCGCCAGACGGCCTCGGTGAGGTGGGCGTGGACGGGCAGATCGGCGGGGGTCAGCGCGGTCGTGGCGGGCGGCAGCGGGTCGCGGACGGCGGGGTGCTGAGCCCGGGGGCGGAGCAGTCCCGTGACGTGGAAGGTGTCCCGGTCCTTCTTCTCGTCGGCGAGGAGGGCGAGGAGTTCGGGGAGCCGGCGTTCCCGGATGAGCTGCCACTTGACCCGCAGGTGCAGGGGCAGTGAGGCGAGGACGTCGGGTTCGACGGTGGCGGCGAACGCGCCCGCGTGCTCCAGGAAGGCTTCGTGGAACTCCGTGTCGCCGTCCGGCAGGGCCTCGATGAACAGCCACAGGTCGCCGGAGAGCGCATGGGCGTCGTAGCGGCGCTGGGCCTCGGCCGCCCCTTCCGTCCGCGGCCGGTCGGCGAGGAAGCGGCTGACGGTGGTGACGGCGGTGACCCGGTCGCGGATGCCGCGGGGCACGGCCCGCCGGGTGGTGATCGAGCCGTCGCGGTCGCGCCAGTGGTAGACGGGTTCCTCGACGACGTCGACCGAGCGGGCCAGGAAGTGGGCGGGGAGGACGACGGCGATGTCCTCGTACAGCACGCCCGTCGGGAAGGCGAAGGCGTGCTCGTCCCAGAAGGTGCGGCGGAAGACCTTGTTGCAGGCGATGCGGTCGCCGAGCAGGATCCAGTCCCGGGTGACGTGGGTGGCCCGCCGGGCCTTCTCCATCGGTTTGCGGAACATCGGGGACTGTTCGAGATCCCCGTTCGCCCGCAGCCGGAGCACGTTCCCGGTGGCGAAGTCGGAGCCGGAGCGGTCGAGTTCGGTCAGCATCCGGGCGAACGCGCCGGGCGGGACGACGTCGTCGCTGTCGACGAACGTCAGGAACTCGGCGTCGGGGTGGGCCGCGCGGACTCCGGCGTTGCGGGCCGCGCCGAGTCCGGCGTTCTCCTGCCGGAGCAGCCGGAAGCGCGGATCACGGTCCGCGAACTCCTGGGCCAGCGCCGGGCCGTCGTCCGTGGAGCCGTCGTCGACGAGCACGACCTCCAGGTCCGGCATGGTCTGCTCGGCGAGCGAGGACAGGCAGGCACCGAGGTACTCCTCGACGTTGTAGAGGGGGACGACGACGGTGAGACGGGGTGCCATCGCAGCGCACGATCCTTCCGGGCGGACGACATCGGGGTCAATGAACGTCGAGGGGCTTGGGCTTCGGGGCGTGAGGGCCTTCGGGGGCCATGGGGTACAACCCGCGCCCGGAGGACGGGTCACCCGAGGGGGTCCGTTCGGGTGACGGGAAGGGCGGAGTCAGGCATCCGGGGGCGCGCCGGCGACGCGTTCGAGCCCCGTACCGGGGAGGGCACGGGGCTCGGTGCTCGGCATGGCCGTGAGGAACGCGGATCAGGGCTTGACGGCGATCCGGCCCTCGTCCATCCGGAGCAGGAGCAGCCGCTCACCGGTCTTCTCCAGGAACTCGTCGACCGCCTGCCGCGAGCCCTGCCAGTAGCCGTAGTCGTCGATCAGGAGGACCCCGCCCGGGACCAACCGGTCGTACAGGTGCTCCAGTTCGTGCTTGGTGGAGGCGTACCAGTCGGTGTCCAGGCGCAGGATCGAGATCTGTTCGGGAGCCTGCAAGGGGACCGTGTCCTCGACCCGCCCCCGCACGTAGTGCACGCGCTCCTTCGGGTACGGGACGTTGTCGAAGCCCGCCTTGACGTCCTCCAGGGACGCGACCGCCCAGATCGGCCGGTCCTTGCCCTGGGCGTCCAGCAGTTCCCGGGCCGGCCGGCCGTCGCGCCGCAGGTCCTCGGCGGTGGGCGGGGTCATCCCCTCGTACGTGTCGAAGAGATACAGGTCGCGCTCGGTCTCCCCGGCGGACAGCAGGGTCCGGGCGCAGGCCTGCATGGAACCGCCGCGCCAGACACCGCACTCGACGACGGAGCCGGGGATGTCGTGCCGGGCGATGTACCGGGTGGCGAGGATGAAGGCGTTGAGCCGCTCCGGCGAGGTCATCGAGTACGGCTTGACCGCGCGGATGATGTCCTTCGCCTCGTCGTCGTAGTCCGCCGGGAACGCGAGGGCGGGCTTCTTCGCCTGAGGCTTCGGGGCGGGGGCCGATGCGGCGGCCGGAGCCGGTGCGGGACCGGCGGGGGCGGTGCGGGCGGCGGGCACCGTGACCCGCCTGAGCTGGTATCCGGTGAGCTGCTGAAGGACGCCGTTGACGGCGTTGCGCCAAGCCATGCCCCGGGACAGTACGCGCGGTTTGCGGCTCATGTCATCTTTCGTCAACCTGTCATTGATTCCGGTGCGGATGCGGATGCGGGCGCGGACGCGGGGGCAGGCGCGGACGTGGGCGCGGGTACGGAGGCGGGCTCGGTCCTGCCGCACCGGTCGCGGCCGTCCACCGGCCGGGGCAGCGGGATGCCGTCCACGCCGCCGACCCGGTTCGCCCACCACACCGCCAGCTCCCGTACGGCGAACATCGTCAGGCGGGGGTAGCGCCGCGGCTTGCGGAAGACGCCGACGGAGTCGCCCCAGTAGGCGGCCTTCTTGTCGATGGCCCGGTAGTCGTGCCAGATGCCCTGCTGCGGCGGGAAGTCGGTGTAGGCCTCGCGCAGTTCGAGCCGCGAGTGGGCGGCGAGCGCGCGGAACCCGTCGGGGTAGTAGCGCCAGCAGTCCTGCGCGTCGTGGACGTGGCCGCGCGAGGGGGCGGTGATGAACGCGTGCCCGCCCGGCTTCAGGATCCGGGCGATCTCCAGCATGGAGGCCCAGAAGAACGGGATGTGCTCGAACGCCTGCCCGGAGAGCACGACATCGGCGCTGTTGGAGCGGGCGGGGATGCGGTACGGCTTCGCCATCACCGCGTCGACGTTGGGGCCGTCCTGCACGTCGACCCCGAAGTAGTCGATGGAGTGCCCGGCAAGGAGCGCACGGTGGGTACGGGTCTGCTTGCCGGAGATCCGCGACCCGAGGTCGACGACGCGGTAGGGGCCGTTGCCGGACGTCGGCCCTTCGACGGGCAGATACTCCCTGATGCAGAGTTCCATCTGCTCGTAGGCGGACCGGTGCATGGACGTCTCCCAACATGGCGGAGTGAGCGAGCTGTCGGGCACAACGACCGTGCGGGGCTGAGGAATCGGCCCGGTGCGGCCGGTGTGACCCATTCGGGTGGCGCTCGGCGGGTTCATTCCACGCCGTCGAAGAACCGCCGTACGACGCGTTCCGCCGCGTGCCCGTCGTCGTACGGGCAGAACCGCTCCCGGAACGCGGTGCGCAGCGCGGCCGTCTCCGGGGAGCGCCACCGCCCCGTCCGGAACACGGCGGCCAGCTCGTCCGGGGTGGTGGTGACGGCTCCGGGGGTGTCGCCGGGCCGTCCGGAGAGCAGGTCGAAGCAGGTTCCGCGCACGGCCCGGTAGGCGGCCCAGTCGGGGGCGTGGACGACGATCGGGCGGTCCAGGCAGGCGTAGTCGAAGACCAGGGAGGAGTAGTCGGCGATCAACGCGTCGGCGGCCAGGCACAGTTCCTCGATCCGGGGGTGCCCGGTGACGTCGATGACCCGCCCCGTACCGGTCGCACCGACCCCGGCGGACCGCCCGTAGAAGTAGTGGGCCCGCACCAACAGCACGTAGTCCGAACCCAGTTGGCGCACCAGCCGCTCCGCGTCGAGGTCGGGGACGAAGCCGTCGCGGTAGTCGCGGTGGGTCGGGGCGTAGAGCAGGGCGGTCTGCCCCTCGGCGATACCCAGCTCGGCGCGGGTCTTCGCGATGTCCTCGGCGGTGGCGGTGAAGTACACGTCGTTGCGCGGGTACCCGAGGTCGAGCCGCTCGTAGGAGGCGCCTTGCGGGGCCGGGTAGACGCGGTCCCAGACCTCGGTGCTGTGCGGGTTGGCGGAGAGGCTGAAGTCCCACTGGCCGACATGGGCGAGGATCTTGCCGAAGTCGGTCTTCCGGGCGAGGGCGGGATACGCGCGCTGGTCGAGCCCCATGGTCTTGAGGGGGGTCCCGTGGTGGGTCTGGAGGTAGCGCTGCCCGGGCCGTTTGGTGAAACCGCCGGGAAAACTGGAGTTGTTGACCAGGTAGGTGGCGGTGGCCATGGCCCGCCAGTAGGGGCGCGACCCCTCGATGACGTACGGCACTCCGGCCGGCATCCGGTCGCGGTGCCGGGAGGAGACGACCCACACGCCCCGGATGTGCGGGGCCAGCTCGCGGGCCTTGGCGTGGATCGCGGCGGGATTGCAGGCGACGCCCCGGTTCCAGTACGCCCCGTAGACGGCGAGGTCCGGGTCGAGCGGGCGGCGCAGGTCGGCGCGGTAGACGGCCCGCATGGCCTGTCGGCGGACGAACCGCTTCACGGAAGCTCGGGTGGGCATGGCAGCCGAGCGTAGCCGCGGGCCCGGGCGGCCGGCGCCCCGTGTTCACCCGTTCGGGTCAGCGCCGGTGACCCCCGGCCCCGCCCCCTGTTGACCAGGACATGAAGCCACCACTCCTCAGCGTCGTCGTCCCCTTCCACAACGTCGAGGCCTACCTGGAGGACTGCCTGCGGTCGGTGGCGGACCAGACCCTCGAAGCGGTCGAGGTGGTCATGGTCGACGACGGTTCAACGGACGAAAGCGCCCGGATCGCGGCGGGGTTCGCCGCCCGGGACGACCGGTTCCGGCTGGTGCGGCAGAAGAACGCGGGCCTGAGCGCGGCCCGCAACACCGGCGTCCGGCACACCACTCCTACCGTCCCCTACCTGGCGTTCGCCGACAGCGACGACGTCGTCGTGCACGACGCGTACGAGCGGATGACGGCCTCGCTGGAGTCGACCGGCTCCGACCTGGTGACCGGCAATGTGTGGCGGCTGACCGGGCAGGGGCGGCAGCAGGCCTGGCAGTACCGCTGGCTGACCGCCGCCCGCCCCCGTACCCACATCACCCGGGATCCGCGCCTGCTGGCCGACCGGGTGGCGTGGAACAAGGTGTTCCGCCGCTCCTTCTGGGACGCGCACGCCTTCGCCTTCCCCGAGGGCAGGCTCTACGAGGACACCCCCGTGATGATCCCGGCGCACTACCTCGCGGGCTCGGTGGACGTCCTCGCCGAGCACGTCTACTACTGGCGGGTGCGGGAGGGCTCGATCACCCGGCGGCGCACGGACGTCACGGGCGTACGGGACCGGATCGCCGCATGCGAGCAGGTCAGCGCGTTCCTGGGCGACCGGGACGCGGCACAGCGGCGGGCGTACGACGCATCCTGTCTGCGCGACGACTTCGGGTACTTCCTGGACGGTCTACCGATGGGCGGCGAGGCCTACCGATCGGCGTTCCTGGAGGGCGCCGGGGCCTTCGTCGACCGGGCGGGCCCCATGGTGCTGGAGGGGCTGCCGGTGGAGCTACGCATCAAGTGGTCCCTGGTACGGGAACGGCGCCTGGACGAGCTGCTGGCGGTCCTCGCCTTCGAACGCGCCAACGGTACGGGCACGTTCGCCGTCGAGGGCCTTCCCGGGCGGCGGCGGGCGGTGTACCCCGGCGTGCGCGGCGCGAGCGCCCGGCTCGCACGCACGGACACCCCGGCGGTCGCGCGGCTCCTGGAGGCGCGCTGGGGCGCGGACGGGAAACTGCGGCTGCGCGGGTACGCGTATCTGCGCAACCTCCCGGCCGGTTCGGCGCGTCAGCGGCTGACGGTGGGCATGGTCCGGGCGGAGCAAGGGCGGGCGGTGCGGCCGATGCCGGTCCGGCCGGTGCCCTCCCCCGAGGCGACGGTGAACTCGGGTCAGGAGCTGCACGGTTACGACGACGCGGGCTTCGAGATGGTCCTCGACCCGGACCGGCTGCCCGCGACGGGGGGCGGCGGCTGGCTGGTCGGCCTGGTGCTCGGCGGGCGCGGAACGGTCCGGCGGGTCGCGGTGCGCGCGCCGGACGCGGGCGCGGACCAGCCGCTGGTGCACGACCTGGGCGACGGGCGGCGGGCGGTGCTCGACTACCGGGGCGGCCGGCTCCGGCTGACGGTGTCCAGGCTGCGTGCACTGGCGGAGACGCATCGTGCGGCGGGCCCGGGGGCGGAGGCGGGCACGCTGGACGTCACGGGGCGGTTCTTCGGCGGCGGCCCCTCCCCCACGGCACTGCTGCTGACGCGCGAGGGGGCCGAGGAGCGGTCCTGCGCGGTGGAGTGCGAAACGGGCGAAGCGGCCGGTACGACGTTCACCGTGCGGGTTCCGCTCGCCGGACTCGCCGCCGTACCGGCCGCCCCGCCCCGCACCCCCCGGGAGGTCCGGGCCGCGCGGGGGACGGCGGAGGGGGCGCGGTGGCAGGTCCGGCTGCTGCTGCCCGACGGCACCCGTGTTCCCCTGCCCGCCGCCCTGGACCTGGCGCCACCCGCCCGTCCGGACGCGACGGGGAATCTGGTGCTCGATCCGACGGGGACGCCGATCGCGGACCGGGTGGAGAGCGCGCCCGGCGAGCGGGGAGCCGCACGGGTCTCGGGGACGTACACCGGTGCCCATCCCGACGGTTCTGCCCGGCTCCTCCTGCGCCACGAGACCCTCGGCGAGACGGTCCCGGTCGCCGAGGTCGCCGTGGACCGGGCCCCGGACGGTACGGCGGGCGGCCGGTTCTCTGCGCTGATCGCCCCGCCGCTCCCGGAGGGCCGCTGGGAGGTCCGCCTCGACGACCGCCCCGTACACGTCCTCGGCTCCGCCGCCGCGCGGCTGCCCTGCGGCGGCGGCGAGAACGGGCTGCGCCTGGAGCGGCGGCACGGCGACCGGCTGTCCGTGGTCGCGGGGCCCGGCCTCCCGGCCGCCGAGGGGAGCGCGTACGGCCAACGGCTTCTGCGCGCCGTGCACCACCCCAACCGGCGCACGCCCCGCGCCCTCCCGCTCCGCGACACCGTCCTCTACGCGGGCGGCGACTCCCCGCGCGCCGTCCACGCCGAGCTCGTGCGCCGGGGCACGGACGCCGAGCACCTCTGGGTCACGGGTACCACCCCCGGCCGCACCACCCACGTCCCACCCGGTGCGCGGGCCGTCCCCGTCCACAGCGCCGCCTGGTACGAGGCGCTGGCCCGCTCCCGGCGGATCGTCACGGACGAGCAGCTGCCCGCCTGGTTCGAGCGGCGTCCCGGGCAGACGGTCGTCCAGACCTGGCACGGCACTCCGCTCGGCCGGTTCGGCTCAGGTCTGGCGGACACCCTCTACGCCGACCACCAGCACCTCGCCACCCTGCCGCAGCGGTCGGCCCAGTGGTCGGTGCTGGTCTCCCCGAGCCGCTTCGCCACCCCCCTCCTGCGCCGGTCGCTCGGGTACGAGGGCGAGGTGCTGGAGGCCGGGTCACCCGCCAACGACGTGCTGTTCCCGCCCGTCCGGGACAAGGCCGCCGAGGAGGTACGGCGCGGGCTCGGGATCCCGGCGGAGCACCGCGTCGTGCTGTACGCCCCGACCTACCGGGACCACCTGGCCCACCCTCCGTCCGCCGTGTCCGCCGCGTCCGCCGACCGCACGGCCCCCGGCCCGTACCGCTGGGACCCGGCGCTCGACCCGCACGCCCTGGCCCGGGCGCTCGGCCCCGGCCACACGGTGCTGGTGCGCCGCCACCCCCGGGTCACCGGCAGCGTCCCGGCCGGGCCGGGCGTGCTCGACGTCTCGCACCACCCCGGGGCGGCCGGACTGCTCCTGATCGCCGACGTGCTGGTGACGGACTACGCGGGGCTGATGTTCGACTTCGCGCTGACGGGCCGGCCGATGCTCTTCCACACGTACGACCTGGAGCACTACCGCGACACCGTGCGCGGATTCTGCCTCGACTTCGAGACCCGGGCACCGGGGCCGCTGCTGGTCACGACGGACGAGGTGGCCCAGGCGCTGCGCGGCACGGGGGCTCTGGCGGCCCGGCACGCCGACGCGTACGAGAGCTTCCGCCGCGACTACTGCGACCTGGACGACGGCGGCGCGGCGGCCCGGGTCGCGGACCGGCTGCTGGCGGACACGCCGTAGGCCCGTCGGGACCGTCGCCCGGAATCCCCCGGACGAGTGGCGGCGGGGAGAGCGGGCCCGCCGCACGGAACCCATGAGGTGTGCCCCTCTTCTCCGCAGCTTCCGCCCCGTCCTCCGCCGACCTCCCGCCCGCCGCGCCCGAGGGCGACGGGACCGACGGGGCTGCCCGGCCGCCCCTGTGGCTGCCGTCGCCGTACCTCGTGCTCGGCGGCCTGCTGTGGGCGGTGCTGTCGGCCGCCGCCTGGCAGGCCCCGCTGTGCTGCGAGGCCGGGCTCCAGGCAGCCGTCGTCGAACGGCTGCGGGTGAACCTGCTGCACCCCGCGTTCCCGATGACCGACCTGCCCGCCGTGGCGAGCGCGCACTACTCCCCGTACGCGCTGCTCCAGGGCCTGGCCGCCCGCGCCTCCGGGCTCTCCGGCCCGTCCGTCGTCGCGCTGGCCGCGTCGCTGAACCTGCTGCTCCTGCTCACCGGGATCGGGCGGCTGACCCGGCTGCTGACCCCGAACCGCTGGGTGCCGGTGCTCGTCCTCGTACCGCTGGCGATGATCCACTGGGCGGACCCGGCCCGCTGGAGCGCGCCGAGCACGTTCGCAGTCGCGGTCACCCTGCACCTGTGGGCGTGGACCGGTCGCGCGGCCGCCCGGGTCGCCGAGCGCGGCGATCCGGCACCGGGCCGGACGCCCCGGTGGTTCGAGGCGACCGGGATCGGGGTGCTGCTCGGGCTCGTCCTGCTGGTCCATCCGCAGACGGCGATCGGCGCGGCCGTCGGGTGCCTCGCCCTGATCGCGTTCCGGACGCGGACCCGGATCCGGCCGACCGCGTGGCGGTGGACGTTCGCCGTGGTGTGCGCGGTGACCGTGGCGGCGCTGTGGCCGTACTACAACGGGCTCACCGCCCCGCACACCCCCGCCGACGGCCGGACGACAGCGCCTCCGGCGGCGGAGGGGGTACGGACGGCCGGGGAGCCGTACGCCTGGGCGACCGCGTACGTGCCGCCGGGCGAGGTGGTCCTGACGGACAGCCGCCCGGCGATGTACGCGCTGGCCGGGCACGGGGCGTACGTGCTGGCCGACGCGCTGCCGGACGCGGGGCTCGCGACGACGGAGCGGCGGGAGAGGAGCCGGGCGGTGGCCGCCTACCTCGACACGTCGACCCCGCAGGCCCGACGGGACGGGATCACCGCCCAGTACCGGGTGCGGTGGCTCCTGCTGACCCGCGACCAGCGGCTGCCCGAGAACGCGACGGTGCTGGCGTTCAGCCCGCGCACGGGCGAGGTGCTGGCGCGGGTGTCGGGAGGCTGACCCACCCGGCCCGCTCTCAGCCGGGGTGCCTGAGGCCCGCCCCTCGCAGGGATCCGCGGAGCCCCCCCCTCGCAGGGATGCGCGCCCGCCCGCCCTCGCAGGGTTCACGTGCCCGCCCGCTGTCAGCCGGGGTGCTTGCGGGCCCGCCCCTCGCAGGGATGCGCGCCCGCCCTCACAGGGTTCGGTGCCCGCCCGCTGTCAGCCGGGGTGCTTGCGGGTCGGCCCGACGGCGGGACGCTTGCGGGCCGGTCGTCAGTCGGCGTGTGTGAGGGCGGCAACCGCCGATGCGGCCAGATCGTCCAGATAGCCCTTCGGCAGTTCGCCGCGGACGACGGCGAGCCGCCAGTACAGCGGTCCGACGATGAGGTCGAGCGCCCGGTCCGGATCGCTCCCTTCCGGCAGCTCTCCCCGGGCGACCGCCTCCCGCACCACCACGGCGGCGACGCCCTGCTGCTGGTCCAGGAGGGCGGCCTTGATCGCCTCGGCGATCTCCGGATTGCGGGCGGCCTCGACCAGCAGGTCCGGGATGACCTGCGAGGCGACCGGGTGGCGCAGGGCGTAGGCGGCCAGCTCCAGGACGGCGCGCACGTCTCCGTACAGCGAACCGGTGGCCGGGGCGGGCATCCCCTGGGCGGCTACGGCCGCGACGAGGTCGAGGACGAGCGCCAGCTTGGACTTCCAGCGGCGGTAGACGGCGGTCTTGCCGACGCCCGCGCGCCGGGCGATGCCCTCGATGGACATCCGGGCGAACCCCACCGCGGCGAGTTCCTCGAAGACGGCGGCGCGGATGGCGTCCGTCACGTCCTCCCGCAGGACGGCGGCGCCTGCGGGGGCGCGGCGGCGGGTTCCCCGTTCGGTGGTCATGGCCCGCATGATAGTCGGCCGCGACGAAACGGTTGCGTTGCGACGTGGAAGCGTCCTACTCTCAGCGTTACGACGGTACGGTCCCGTCCCAACGAGGGCGTCCCTACGGGACCGTGCCGTTCCCCCCTTCCTCCCGCCGGCGTCGAAAGCGGTCGATCGTTGAGCCAGACAACAGCCCCGCCCCCGGTGACCGCCCCCTCCGAGGGCGCTCCGACCACCACCGTCACCACCTACGCGCCCGGCGAGCTGGCGGCCCTGGCCGCCCGGCACGGCCTGAAGGTCAGCGGCGCCCGGCCGTCGCTGCCCGCGTACATCCGGCAGCTCTGGGGGCGCCGGCACTTCATCACGGCCTTCGCGACGGCCAAGCTGACGGCCCAGTACAGCCAGGCGAAGCTCGGCCAGATCTGGCAGATCATGACGCCGCTGCTGAACGCGACGGTCTACTACTTCATCTTCGGCGTCCTGATGAACACCAAGCACGGGGTGGAGGACTTCGTCCCGTTCCTGGTCACCGGGGTGTTCATCTGGACCTTCACCAGCAGCTCGATCACCGCCGGCACCCGGGCGATCAGCGGCAACATCGGCCTGGTGCGGGCCCTGCACTTCCCGCGCGCGTCGCTGCCGGTGGCGCTGGCGCTCCAGCAGCTCCAGCAGCTGCTGTTCTCACTCGGCGCGCTGACTCTGATCCTGCTGGCGTTCGGCCAGTACCCGCGCCCGACCTGGCTGCTGGCCGTCCCGGCGCTGGCGCTCCAGGCGCTGTTCAACACCGGCCTGTCGATGGCCATGGCCCGGCTGACCGCGCGGACCCCGGACATCGCCCAGCTGACGCCGTTCGTGCTGCGCACCTGGATGTACTCGTCCGGCGTGATGTGGAGCCTGGACCACCTGCTGGCCGGCAACCGGGTGCCGCACGCGGTGATGATGGTGCTGGAGTACAACCCGGCGGCGCTCTACATCAACCTCATGCGGTACGCGCTCATCGACAGCTACACGTGGGAGCAGCTTCCGCACCTGGCCTGGGCGGTAGCGGCAGGCTGGGCGGTGCTGTGCGGCGTGGCGGGGTTCGTGTACTTCTGGAAGGCCGAGGAGACGTACGGACGTGGCTGACATCGAGAACGCTCCCGGGGACCAGCGCGTCCCGACCGTCGTCGTCGACGACGTCCACATCACGTATACGGTCAACGGCGCGCGTACGGGCAGGGGCAGCGCGACCTCAGCGCTCAGCCGGCTCACCACGCGCCGCCGCACGCCCGGCGCACGCCAGGTGCACGCCGTGAAGGGGGTCAGCTTCGCCGCGTACAAGGGCGAGGCGATCGGCCTGATCGGCTCCAACGGCTCGGGCAAGTCGACGCTGCTCAAGGCGGTCGCGGGCCTGCTCCCGCCGACCCGGGGCAAGGTCCACACCCAGGGCCAGCCATCGCTGCTCGGCGTGAACGCGGCGCTGATGGGCGACCTGACGGGCGAGCGCAACGTGGTGCTGGGCGGACTCGCGATGGGCATGACGCGCGAGCAGATCCGCGAACGCTACGACGAGATCGTCGACTTCTCCGGCATCAACGAGAAGGGCGACTTCATCACGCTGCCGATGCGCACGTACTCCTCGGGCATGGGGGCGAGGCTGCGCTTCTCCATCGCGGCGGCCAAGAGTCACGACGTACTCCTGATCGACGAGGCACTGTCCACGGGCGACGCGAAGTTCCAGCGCCGCAGCAAGGACCGCATCAAGGAACTGCGCGCCGAGGCGGGCACGGTGTTCCTGGTCAGCCACAGCAACAAGTCGATCACCGAGACCTGCGACCGCGCCCTGTGGCTGGAGGCGGGCACGCTCCGGATGGACGGCCCGGCAAAGGAAGTGGTGAAGGCCTACGAGGCCTACACCACCTCAAGCCCGTCCGGCGCTTGAGGACATCTGTTCATCTGTTCATCCCACCCGGCCACCCCCAGCCCGCCCGGCGCTTGAGGGCATCCTTCCCAGCCCGCCCGGCGCTTGAGGGCATCCTTCCCAGCCCATCCGGCCACCCCCAGCCCGCCCGGCGCTTGAGGGCATCTTTAAAGCCCGTCCGGCGCTTGAGGACGTCTGTTCATCTGTTCAGCCCGTCCGGCGCTTGAGGACAAAGCCCCACGCCGAGGGGCCGGCACCCCACCAGGTGCCGGCCCCTCAGACGTACGACCCCCTACGCGTGCGTACGCAACAACGTCCGCATCGTCCGCATCGCCACCGACAGATTCGCCAGATCAAACGCGTCCGACCCCTGGATCTCCTCCAGCGTGGACCGCGACCGAGCCAGAATCGCTGCGTTCTTCTCCTCCCACGCCCGGAACCGCTCCTCCGGCGTGGCGGACCCGTTCCCCACACTCAGCACGTCCGAGGTGAGCGCCGCATGCGCCGCGTACAGGTCCTCGCGGATGGAGGCGCGGGCCATGGACTGCCAGCGGTCGGCCCGCGGCAGCTCGATGATCCGGTCCATCAGCTGCGTGATCCGCAGCCGGTCCGCGAGGTCGTAGTAGACCTCGGCGACCTCCAGCGGATCCTGCCCCGTACGGTCGGCGATGGCCACGATGTCCAGCGCCGGGAAGGCGGAGGAGAACCCGGCCACCCGGCCCGCCAGCTCGTCCGGCACGCCCGCGGCCGTCAGCTCGTCCAGGATCGAGTGGTACCAGTCCAGGTCGGCGCCCTTGACCAGCTTGGGCAGCTCGTTCCAGACCTGCTCGACCCCGTCCCGGAACAGGTCGATGGTCTCCGCGATGGCGACGGGCTGCGGCCGGTTGCCCAGCAGCCAGCGCGAACCGCGCTCGACCAGCCGCCGCGAGTGCAGCCGGATCCGGGTCTGGACGTCGGCGGCGACCTTGTTGTCGAGCGCCTCGACGGCGTCCCACACCTGCGACAGGCCGAAGATCTCACGGGCCGTGAACTGGGCCCGCACGATCTCCTCGATCGAGGCCCCGGTCTCTTCCCGCAGCCGGTGCAGGAAGGTCGAACCGGCGGTGTTCACCGTGTCGTTGACCAGCACCGTCGTGATGATCTCGCGCCGCAGCGCGTGCCCGTCGACCGCCTCGGGGAACCGCTCGCGCAGCTCGCTCGGGAAGTAGGCGTGCACCAGCTTCTGCAGGTGCGGGTCGTCCGGCAGGACGGTGGAGATCAGCTCGTCCGCCGTCGTGATCTTCGTGTAGGCGAGCAGGACGGCCAGCTCCGGCTGGCTCAGCCCCTTCTCGTTGCTGAGCAGCTCCCGGATGTGCCGGTCCGCGGGCAGGAACTCCAGCGCCCGGTCCAGCGCCCCGTCGCGCTCCAGCCGGCGCATGAAGCGCTGCTGGGCGTGGAGCAGCGAGGGGGCCTGGGCGGAGGCGTTGGAGAGGGCGACGTTCTGCGCGTAGTTGTTGCGCAGGACGAGCGAGCCGACCTCGTCGGTCATGTCGGCGAGCAGCTTGTTGCGCTGCTTGACGGTCATGTCGCCTTCCCGGACCAGACCGTTGAGCAGGATCTTGATGTTCACCTCGTGGTCGGAGGTGTCCACACCGGCGCTGTTGTCGATCGCGTCGGTGTTGATCCGGCCGCCGTTGCGGGCGAACTCGATCCGGCCGAGCTGGGTGGCGCCGAGGTTGCCGCCCTCGCCGACGACCTTGGCCCGCAGGTCCTCGCCGTTGACGCGGATCGCGTCGTTGGCCTTGTCGCCGACGTCGGCGTTCGACTCGGAGACGGCCTTGATGTACGTGCCGATGCCGCCGTTCCACATCAGGTCGACGGGGGCCTTGAGGATGGTCTGCATCAGGTCGGCGGGCGTCATCTTGCTCACCGAGGGGTCGATGCCGAGCGCCTCGCGGACGTGCGAGTTGAGCGGGATCGACTTGGCGCTGCGCGGGTGGATGCCGCCGCCCGCGGAGAGCAGGTCGGTGTTGTAGTCGGCCCAGGAGCTGCGCGGCAGGTCGAACAGGCGGCGCCGCTCCGCGTACGAGGTGGCGGCGTCCGGGTTCGGGTCGATGAAGATGTGCCGGTGGTCGAAGGCGGCGACGAGGCGGATGTGCTCGGAGAGCAGCATGCCGTTGCCGAAGACGTCACCGGACATGTCGCCGACGCCGACGACGGTGAAGTCCTCGGTCTGGGTGTCGTGGCCCAGCTCCCGGAAGTGCCGCTTGACGGACTCCCAGGCGCCCCGGGCGGTGATGCCCATGCCCTTGTGGTCGTAGCCGGCCGAGCCGCCGGAGGCGAACGCGTCACCGAGCCAGAAGTTGTACGCGACCGCGACCTCGTTGGCGATGTCGGAGAAGCTCGCGGTGCCCTTGTCGGCGGCGACGACGAGGTAGGTGTCGTCCTCGTCGTGGCGGACGACGTCGGTGGGCGGCACGACCTCGCCGGCCACCATGTTGTCGGTGATGTCGAGCAGCGCCGAGATGAACGTGCGGTAGGCGGCGATGCCCTCGGCGAACCAGGCGTCCCGGTCCACGGACGGGTCCGGGAGCTGCTTGGCGACGAAGCCGCCCTTGGCGCCGACGGGCACGATGACGGTGTTCTTCACCATCTGCGCCTTGACCAGGCCGAGGATCTCCGTACGGAAGTCCTCGCGCCGGTCCGACCAGCGCAGCCCGCCGCGGGCGACCTTGCCGAAGCGGAGGTGGACGCCCTCCACGCGCGGCGAGTAGACCCAGATCTCGTACGCGGGCCGGGGCGCGGGCAGGTCCGGGATGGCCTGCGGGTCGAACTTCATCGAGACGTAGGAGTGCGGCGTGCCGTCCTCCGTGTGCTGGAAGAAGTTGGTGCGCAGGGTGGCCTTGATGACGGTGAGGAAGGACCGCAGGATCCGGTCCTCGTCGAGCGAGGCGACCTGGTCCAGGGCCCCGTCCAGCTCCTCCAGGAGGCCGTCGGTCAGCTCGGTGCCGGCGCTCTGGCGGCCGGGCGACATGCGGGCCTCGAAGAGCGAGACGAGCAGCCGGGTGGTGTGGACGTTGTTGCGGAGCGTGGACTCCATGTAGTCCTGGCTGAACGTCGAACCGGCCTGCCGCAGGTACTTCGCGTAGGCGCGCAGCACCATGGCCTGGCGCCAGTTCAGCCCGGCGCCGAGGACCAGCGCGTTGAAGCCGTCGTTCTCCGCCTCGCCCTTCCAGACGGCGGCGAAGGCCTCCTGGAAGCGGGCGCGGGCGTCGTCGGCGAGGTAGCCGCCGCTGCCGTTGACCAGGGGCATCCGCAGCCCGAAGTCGTAGACCCAGGCGTGGGTGCGGTCCGCGCAGCGCAGCTCGTACGGTCGTTCGTCGACGACCTCGACGCCGAGCTGCTGGAGGGCCGGGAGGACGGCGGAGAGGGAGACCTGCTCGCCGGTGCGGTAGATCTTGAAGCGGCGCTCGCCGGGGCCCGCGCCGACCGGCTCGTACAGGCTGAGGGCGAAGTCCTTCTCACCCTCCCGGAGGGTTTCGAGGTGGACCAGGTCGGACACGGCGGCGCGCGGCGAGTGGTCGGCCTTGTAGCCCTCGGGGAACGAGTGGCCGTACTGGCGCTGGAGTTCGGCGCCGCGCTCCTCGCCCAGCTCGGCGGTGAGCGCCTCCTGGAAGCCGTCGGCCCAGGAGCGGGCGGCCTCGACGAGGCGGGCCTCGATGCGGTCGGCGTCGGCGTCGGTGAGGTGCGGCAGCTCGGTGCCGGCCGGGACCCGGATGACGAAGTGCAGCCGGGAGAGGATCGACTCGGTGTTCCAGGCGGTGAAGTCGACGCTGTTGCCGCCGAGTTCCTCCTTGAGGATGTCGATCAGCCGGAGGCGCACGCCGGTGGTGTAGCGGTCGCGCGGGAGGTAGACGATCGCGGAGTAGTAGCGCCCGTACTCGTCCTGGCGCAGGTAGAGCCGCAGCCGGCGGCGCTCCTGGAGGTAGAGGACGGAGGTCACGATGGAGCGGAGCTGGTCGACCGGCGTCTGGAACAGCTCGTCGCGCGGGTAGGTCTCCAGGATCTGGAGCAGGTCGCGCCCGTCGTGGCTGTTGTACGAGAAGCCGGCGCCCTCGACGACCTCGGCGACCTTGCGGCGGATGACGGGCACCCGGCGCACGGACTCGGTGTAGGCGGCGGAGGAGAAGAGACCGAGGAAGCGCCGCTCGCCGACGACGTTGCCCTTGGCGTCGAACTTCTTCACGCCGACGTAGTCGAGGTAGCTGGGGCGGTGCACGGTGGCCCGGCTGTTGGCCTTCGTCAGGACGAGGAGCTTGTGCTCGCGGGCCTTGGCCCGGGCGTCGGCGGGCAGCCGGTCGAAGGACGGGCTGACCGGGTGGGCCTCGTCCTCGCTGTGCTGCGGGTCGGAGCGCAGGATGCCGAGCCCGGTGCCGGGCACGGCGGCCAGCGCGTCGCTGTCCTTCAGCTCGTACTCGCGGTAGCCGAGGAAGGTGAAGTGGTCGGCGGCCAGCCAGCGCAGCAGCTCGCGGGCCTCCTCGACCTCCTCGTCGGCGAGGTCGTCCAGCGGTTCGCCCGGCAGGTTGTCGGCGATCCGGAGGGCGGCGTCGCGCATCTTCCCCCAGTCCTCGACGGTCTCCCGCACGTCGGACAGGACGCGCAGGAGGTCGGCGGTGATCTGCTGGAGGTCGGCGCGGTCGGTCTCGCGGTCGATCTCGACGTGGATCCAGGATTCGACGAGAGCGTCGTGCGGCAGTTCGCTCTTCTGACCCTTGGCGTTCTTGCCGCCCTTGGTGCTCTGCGGGGTGCCGGGACCGCCGGAGAGGACCTCGATGAGCTTGCCGGTGACATCGCGGCGGACCGTGACCTGCGGGTGGATCACGACGTGGATGCCGCGGTCCTGCCGGGACAGCTCGTTGGTGACGGAGTCCACCAGGAACGGCATGTCGTCGGTGACGACCTCGACGACGGAGTGGCTGCAGGCCCAGCCGTTCTCCTCGACCGTCGGGGTGTGCACCCGGACGTTCGCGGTGCCCTGCGGACGGTTCTCGGCCAGCCGGTAGTGCGAGGCGGCGGCGCCGAAGACGTCGACCGGGTCACGGCCGCTGAGGTCCTCCGGAGCCGTGTGCAGGTAGTAGCGCTGGAGGTAGGCGAGCACCGTGTCCTGACCGGCTGGGGCGCCCCCGTCGGCCCCGGCGGCGGAGACCCGCGCCCGGGGGGCACCTCCCGGGCCACCGACACCACCGCCCGGACCGTTGTCAGCTACCTTGGCGGCCCCTGCGAGCAGCTCGGCCTTGGCTTCGTCCAGCTTGGTCTGCATGTCCTCTGGCTCCTGTCGCGCGCCGTTGCGTGACGTAGGTGAGAAAAGCGGCGTTCCGCCACGACGCGGGGGTTCCGGTCTGGGTCGACGCTATGCCGCTTCGAGCGTTCCCCGGGACCACATGGGCCATTTTTGACGGCCGGTCCGGAGTCGGGAGATCGCGGATCGCCCGGGTGCTGTGGCACTCCGGGCGGCGGCCGGGGGCTTCGCTGCCCCCGAGGCGTATCGCGCTGATCACGGCACCAGGCTATCGCCCCCGCACCCCACCGCGTCATGGGCTGCTTGTGTACAAAAGAACACCCCGAACTTTGACACTCTGGACAGTGCGCCGCGCCGTCTTGGCGAACTCCTGGAACCGGGGCAATCTGTCCGTACAGCCCTACGCCACCGGCTGACCGCGAGCCGACCCGCCGCGGGCCGATCTCGCCCGAGGAGTCCGCCATGCCGCAGAAGATCCTCATCGTCACCGGCGACGCCGCCGAGTCGCTGGAAGTGCTCTACCCGTACCAGCGGCTGCTGGAGGAGGGGTACGAGGTCGACATCGCGGCCCCCGAGCGCAAGACGCTGCGCTTCGTCGTCCACGACTTCGAGCCCGGCTTCGACACGTACACGGAGAAGCCCGGCTACACGTGGCCCGCCGACCTGTCCTTCTCCGAGGTGGACCCCGGCGCCTACATCGCCCTGGTGATCCCCGGCGGCAGGGCCCCCGAGTACCTCCGCAACAACGCCGAGCTGCGGAAGATCGTCGGCGCCTTCTTCTCCGCGGACCGCCCCGTCGCCCAGATCTGCCACGGCCCCCTGATCACCGCCGCCACCGGCAGCCTCAGCGGCCGCAGCGTCACGGCGTACCCGGCCCTGGAACCGGACATGCAGAGCGCTGGCGCGACCTTCCAGGACACGGAGGCGGTGGTGGACGGCCCCCTGGTCTCCTCCCGAGCCTGGCCGGACCACGCGGCCTGGATGAGGGAGTTCCTGAAGGTGCTCAGGTCCAGCAACACACCTTCAAGCCCGTCAGGCGCCCCCTCCAGCCCATCGGGCGCCAACTCAAGCCCATCCGGCGCCACCTCTAGCCCGTCTGGCGCTTGAGGACACTTTTCTGCCCGAGCAGTCCCTCAAGCCCGTCCGGCGCTTGAGGACATCTCTCAGCCCGGGCACACCCCGGCCAGCACGCGCATCGCCAGCCCGCCCAGGCACACCTCCAAGCCCGTCCGGCGCTTGAGGACACTTTTCCGCCCGGGCACACCCTCCAGCCCGTCCGGCGCTTGAGGACGCTTTTCAGCCCGTCCGGCGATTGAGGACCGGGGCCCGGGGCAGCGCCCCGAAACCCGCACCAAGGCACCCCGCACCCCGCGAAGCACCCGCACCCCCACAAGCCCCCCTTACGCGGCAAACGTCTCCGCCAACGCCACCGCCTCCCCCAGACTGTCCACCACCGGCACCCCCGCCCCCTCCAGACTGCTCCGGCTGTGCGACCCCCCGGTGTACAGCACCGCCCGCGCCCCCACATGCGCCGCCGCCACCGCGTCGTCCAGCGCGTCCCCGATGACCACCGACCGCTCCGGCGAGATCCCGCCCACCCCTGCCAGCGCCTCGAAGTGCCGCTCCATGTGCAGCGCCTTGCTCCCGCCGGACGGCCCCGTACGCCCCTCGACGCGGACGAACCGCGGCTCGATCCCGTACCCCCGGACCACCGGCACCAGCTGCTCGTGCCCGTACATACTCAGGAGCGACTGACTGCGCCCGGCCCGCTGCCACTGGTGCAGCAGCTCCTCCGCCCCGGCGGTGAGCCCACAGGCCGCCCGCTGCTCCGTGTAGTACCGGTGGAAGATGCCGTCCATCCGCTCCCACTCGGCCTCCGTGGGCAGCCGGCCCAGGAACCGCTCGTAGAAGCGGGGTATGGGGATGGTGTACATCTCCCGGTACTGCTCCAGCGTGATCGGCGCCAGCTCGACCTCCGCGAACGCGGCGTTCGTCGCCTGGATGACGGCATGCGTGTCGTCGAGCAGCGTTCCGTTCCAGTCCCAGACCAGATGTGTGCGTGTCGTCCCGGAAGTCATACAGAAAAAGTACCCGCCGGGTCCGACAACGCCGCCCCTCAGCCGATGAGCTGCGGAATCTCCTGGACGCCGAACCAGAGCAGCTCGTGGTCCTCGGCGCCGTCCACGGTGAACTGCGCGTCGTCGTCGCCGAGGTCCGCCGCACCCAGCGCGGCCGCCGCGGCGGCCACGTCCTTCTCCGCGTCGTCGGCGTCCACGTGCACCGCCGCCGCCTTGGCCAGCGGCAGCGCGGCGGCGATCCGCACCTCGCCGAGCGACGACGCGCTCAGCCCGTGGTCGGGGTCGGCGACGGCGGACCCGTCCGGTACGTCGACGGCGACGACGACCCGGCGGCGCACCTCGTCCGGATTCCCGGCGATCGTCCGGAGCGAGGCGGCGGCGGCCCGGTTGAGCGCCGCGTACTCCAGCTCCTCGATGTCGTCGGAGACGTACCACTCGCGCAGCCCGGGGGTCACCGCGTAGGCAGTCAGCGGTCCGGGGCCGACCTCGCCCGCACCGTGCGCCGCTGCGAGACCGGAGAGGGTCAGGGGGACGTACACGCGCATGGCAGGTCGCTTTCGTAGAGGGAAACGTCCTCAGGATACGTGGGAGCGTCCCCTTTCGGGTTCCGGCAACCGGGGTCGTCCGTCCACGGTGGACGCCCCGTCACCCCCGCCGTCGCCCTTGCCCCACAAGGGCCGCGCCACGGATAGGTGAAACCGTCCACGCCCGCTCGGCGCCCGGATGCCCCTTGCGTCGCTGACGACCGCACCCGTAGAAGATCCCCAACACAAGTTACCGCCCGGTAGAACCGGGCCCGGTCAACGGGGGCGATGATCATGAGCACGGACAGGACGAGGCCCGCCGGCCGACGCGACCAGAACGGTCCCCGGTCGGTACCGAGCGGTCCCCGGTCGGTACCTCCGCAGCGGTCCCGCAGGCAGCAGCCCCACCGGCCGCAGCGACCGCACCAGTGGTTCGCCGAGCGTCTGCTCGCGGTCCTCAGCGGCCAGCGCCCGGTGCACTGGATGCTCGGCCACACCATCGGCGAGGCCTACGACCAGCTCGCCGAGCTGGCCCCCAGCACCCCGCTGGGGGCCGCCCGGGGCGCCCGCCCCGTCCTTCGCCACTGCCGCGGGGCCCAGCCCGCCACCGGCGTGGTCGAGGCCTTCGCCAGCATCACCGCGGGCGACCGGGTGCGGGCGATGGCCTTCCGCCTGGAACAGGGCGCCGACCAGCGCTGGCGCTGCGCCGCCGTGGAGCTGGGCGGCGAACGCCTCACGGCCGGCCACTCCGGCCCGCGGTGACCCGGGAGACGCGGCAGGGGCCGGACACCTCGCGGTGTCCGGCCC